>CAZYWK010000044.1:0-8304 GCA_964651825.1 uncultured Ilumatobacteraceae bacterium
CAAGAACAACTCCGACGGCAAGGGCAACAGCTACGGCTGCCACGAGAACTACCTGCTCGCCCGCGAGTTGCCGTTCGGTCGCCTGACGGCACAGATCACCCCCCACTTCGTCACCCGTCAGGTGTTCTGCGGCGCGGGCAAGGTGGGCTGCGAACTGGCCGGCCGTCCGCACGACCACGTGCCGTACCAGTTGAGCCAGCGGGCCGACTTCTTCGAAGAGGAGATCGGCCTCGAGACCACGCTCAAGCGGCCGATCGTCAACACCCGCGACGAGCCCCACGCCGACGCCCAGAAGTACCGGCGTCTGCACGTCATCGTCGGCGACGCCAACATGAGCGAGGTCGCCACCTATCTCAAGGTCGGCACCACCGCCATCGTGCTGGCGATGATCGAAGACGACGCGCTCGGCGACGAATGGATCCTCGGCAACCCGGTCGCCGCCATCCGGCAGGTGAGCCACGACCCCTCGTTGCGCCAGACGATCATGCTGCGCGACGGCAGCAGGGCCACCGCGCTGGAGGTGCAGTGGGGACTGTTCGAGCGGGCCAAGAAGTACGAGCAGTCCCACGGCCTCGCGTGCGTGGGTGAGTCCGTCGGCATCGACGTGCTCGATCGCTGGGAGCGAGTGCTCGCCGGCCTCGAGACAGATCCCGGCTCCGTGGCCCACTGGGTCGACTGGGTCGCCAAGCAGCGCCTCGTCGCCGGATACGCCGAGCGCCACGGCCTCGAACCGGCCTCCGGCAAGCTCAAGGCGATCGACCTCCAGTACCACGACCTGCGTACCGACCGCTGTCTCGCCCTCCGGGCCGGCCTCGACACGATCGTCGACCCGGCCGACGCAACGGCGGCGATGACCGAGCCGCCCACCACGACCCGCGCCTACTTCCGCGGTCGCTGCCTCGCCAAGTACCCCGACGACGTGGTCGCCGCGAACTGGGACTCGCTCGTGTTCGACGTCGGCCGCGACCCGTTGCGTCGGGTGCCGATGATGGAACCGTTGCGCGGCACCGCCGACCACGTTGCTACCTTGATCGACACGAGCGACACCGCCCGCGAACTGCTCGAACGACTCGGGCAGGACAACTGACCAGCCGATGAGCAGCAGAGCCCACGCAACACTGAAGCGACCCGAATGATCGACCCCCACCACACCGATCGAAGGAGACAGTGACGGAGATGGCCGAACGAACCCAGAAGTCCAAGCCGACAACGAGCCGTGAGACGACCGAGGTCACCGACGCCGCGCCGGCGGTCACCGAGACCGGTGAGAAGTTGAAGGCCGAGCTCGACGACCTCCTCGACGAGATCGACGAAGTGCTCGAGACCAACGCCGAGGACTTCGTCAAGTCGTACGTCCAGAAGGGTGGGCAGTGATCCGTGTCGATGCCGACCTTCGCCATCGGTGACGATCCAGGATCCAGCTTCCCAGAACTCCTCCGCAAGGTCGGTCTGCACCCGAACGGAGCGTTGCCGGCGGGTGCGTCGTCGGAGCTTCTCCGCGAGCTCTCGATCCCACATGCGACCACCTGCGTCGCGCTCCGGTACGACAACGGTGTGATCATGGCCGGCGACCGCCGGGCGACGGCCGGCAACCTGATCTCGCACCGCTCGATGGACAAGGTCGTGCAGGCCGACCGGCACAGCGGAGTCGCCATCGCCGGCACCGCCGGCCCGGCGGTGGAGATGATCCGGCTGTTCCAACTCCAACTCGAGCACTACGAGAAGGTCGAGGGCACCACCCTCAGCCTCGAGGGCAAGGCGAACCAGCTCTCGACGATGGTGCGCGCCAACCTGCCCGCGGCGATGCAGGGCCTCGTGGTGGTTCCCATCTTCGCCGGCTACGACCTGCGGCGTGACACCGGCCGGCTGTGGGACTTCGACGCCACGGGTGGCCGGTACGAAGAACGTGACTACGTCGCCACCGGATCCGGCAGCCTGCATGCGAGCACCGTGATCAAGGTGGGGTGGCGGGCATCGATCGACCGCGACGCAGCGGTGAACCTCGCCTGCCGGGCGCTGTGGGAGGCGGCCGACGCCGACTCGGCGACGGGCGGTCCCGACATGCTGCGCGGGATCTATCCGATCGTCGCGTGCATCGACGCCAACGGCTGGGACCGCCTGGCCGACGACGACTTGGGGCAACGCTTCGTGGCGATCGCGGAGGAGGTGCGTTCCCGATGAGCATGCCGTTCTACGTCGCTCCCGAACAGATGATGAAGGACCGGGCCGACTACGCGCGCAAGGGCATCGCCCGCGGGCGGGCCCTCGTCGGCATCCGGTTCGTCGACGGGATCGCCATCGTGGCGGAGAATGCGTCCGACACGCTGCGCAAGGTGAGTGAGATCTACGACCGCATCGCCTTCGCCGGGGTCGGCAAGTACAACGAGTTCGACCAGCTCCGCGTCGCCGGTGTCCGCGCCGCCGACCTCAAGGGCTACCAGTATTCCCGCGACGATGTCGACGCACGGAGCCTCGCCAACAGTTACGCCCAGATGCTCGGCAACATCTTCACCCACGAGATGAAGCCGATGGAGGTCGAGATCCTCGTCGCCGAGGTCGGCTTGGTGCCGGACGACGACCAGATGTTCCACATCCTCTACGACGGCACCGTCGTCGATCAGCGCGAATTCACCGCCATCGGTGGCGATGCCGAGGCGATCAAGGGCCGGCTGGCCGAAGCGTGGCGCGACGGCCTGTCGCTGTCCGAGGCGGTCCAGATGGGTGTGGCGGCGCTGTCCGGTGGTGAGCGCGAGATCCCCGCCAGAGAGCTCGAGGTCGCCGAGCTCGCGCGCACGAACGGCCGGCGCTGCTTCCACCGCCTCGCCCTCGACGAGCTCACCGCCGCGCTGGCCTGATCATCGTTTGCGTCGGGATTCCGCACCGACAAGGGCGGAGAAGCCCGACGCAAACGAAGGGTTTACGATGACTCGGGTGCGGTTCGACCTCAACAGTGATCTCGGGGAGTCGTACGGCGCGTGGAAGCTGGGCGACGACGAGGCGATGCTCGACCTCGTCACGAGCGCCAACATCGCCTGCGGGTTCCACGCCGGGGATCCCTCGACGCTGCGGGCGACCTGTGCCGCGGCGGCCGCGCGTGGCGTCACGGTCGGCGCGCAGGTGTCGTACCGCGATCTCGCCGGGTTCGGGCGGCGCCACATCGAGATGGAGCCGGCGGAGCTCCGCGACGCTGTCGTCTATCAGCTCGGCGCACTGGACGCGTTCGCCCAGGTCGCCGGAACCCGAGTGGCGTACGTGAAGCCGCACGGCGCGCTCTACCACGTCACCGCGCAGCGGAGGGACTACGCGGCTGCGGTGGTCGCGGCGGTCATCGACTACGACCCGTCGATGGCGATCCTCGGGCTGCCCGGCTCGGAACTGCTGGCAGCCGCCGACGATGCCGGGCTGGAGTCGGTGGGGGAGGCGTTCGCCGACCGCGCCTACCTGCCCGATGGTGGCCTGGTGCCCCGGAGCGAGCCCGGCAGCGTCCTCACCGACCCCGACGAGATCGGGCGGCGAGTCGTCCGGATCGCCACCGAGGGGATGGTCACCGCCGTCGACGGCTCGGTCGTCCGGGTGCGAGCGTCGTCGATGTGCGTCCACGGCGACACGCCTGGAGCGGTCGACATCGCCCGTGCGGTACGCGCCGCGTTCGAGACCGCCGGGATCGAGGTCCGCAGCTTCATCCCCTCGAGGCCGTGATCGTCCGCCCGTACGGACCAGCGGCTTGGCTCGTCGACGAAGTCGACGACCCGGTGGCCTGGACGGCGGGTCTCCATGCCGAGCACCTCGACGGCGTCAGGGAGGTCGTGCCGGCCGAACGTACCGTCGTCGTCACCTGCGACCGCGAGCACCACGAGGCCATCGGTGCGGTCCTGCCGTCGATCGGGCTGGCGAGTACGACCGGTGTGACGGCACGGCACCAAGTGGTCGAGGTGATCTACGACGGCGAAGATCTGGCCGCGACCGCGGCGGCCGTCGGGATCTCGGTCGCCGAAGTGATCCAACGGCACACGGCGCCGACCTACACCGTCGCGTTCTGCGGGTTCAGCCCAGGGTTCGCCTACTTGCGCGGGCTCGACCCGGCACTGGCGATCGCCAGGCGGCCGACTCCCCGCACGAACGTGCCGGCCGGTGCAGTGGCGATCGCGGCCGGCTACAGCTGCATCTATCCGTCGGCGTCGCCGGGCGGCTGGCAGCTGCTGGGCCGTACCGACCTGGTCGTGTTCGACGTCGAGCAGGCACAACCAGCGCTGCTCACGCCGGGCACGACGGTGACGTTCGAGGCCATCGGCCCATGACCGTCGCCCTGTGCATCCGCGTGACCGAACCCGGGTGGGGGACCACGGTGCAGGATCTGGGCCGGGTCGGCCTGGCCCACCTCGGGGTTCCGCGGGCAGGCGCCGTCGATCGGGCCGCTCACGATCGGGCCAACCGGCTCGTCGGCAACGAGGTCGGTGCCGCGACGTTCGAGACACGTGGCGGCCTGGTGATCGAGGCGCTCCGTCCACTCGTCGCGGCCACGAGCGCCGACGGCCAACGTCACACCCTCTCCACCGGTGATCGCCTCCGTGTCGAGGCGCACGCGCAGGCCGGTTGGACCTACGTCGCGGTACGCGGCGGTATCGACGTCGCCCCGGTGCTGGGCTCGCGGAGCCACGACACCCTGGCCGGTCTCGGCCCGCCGCCGATCGTCGCGGGCTCGGCCTTCACCGTCGGTCCCGATCCCGGTGGTGAACTGGTGGCCGATCACGCACCGGCCCGACCGCCCGAGCGGGTCGTCCGGCTGTGGGAGGGCCCGCGGACCGACTGGTTCGTCGACGGACTCGACGCGCTCACGGCACGGCGCTGGATCGTGGGGAACGACATCAGCCGGGTCGGCGCTCGCCTGGAACCCGGCCGCTTCGAGCGCACCCCGCATGCAGCCGAGCAGATGGCGAGCGAGGGACTTGTGGCCGGCGCCATCCAGATCACCCCCAGGGGCGAACCGATCGTGATGCTGGCGAACCACCCGACGACCGGGGGTTATCCCGTCATCGCGGTCGTCGATCCCGACGACCTCCAGATCGTCGCCGAGGCGATCCCCGGCGCGAGCGTCCGCTTCGTCGCCGCCCAGATCCACCGCAGCCGATGACTGAAGACCCGCCATGTCGGGGGTTCTCGCTCATCGCTCGGGGGATGTGGATAGGTTGAGCGCGATGGAGCGTCGCATCTACGGCCTCGAGAACGAGTACGGGGTCACGTGCACGCTCCGGGGCCAGCGCCGGCTCAGCCCCGACGAGGTGGCCCGCTACCTGTTCCGCCGGGTGGTGTCGTGGGGACGCAGCTCGAACGTGTTCCTCCAGAACGGCGCCCGCCTGTACCTCGACGTCGGCTCGCACCCGGAGTACGCCACGCCGGAATGCGACTCGCTGTACGACCTCGTCGTCCACGACAAGGCGGGGGAGCGGATCCTCGAACAGCTCGTCGAGTCGGCCGAACAGCGTCTCGCCGAGGAATCGATCCGCGGCACGATCTACCTGTTCAAGAACAACACCGACTCGGCCGGCAACTCCTACGGGTGCCACGAGAACTACCTCACCAACCGTGACGACGACCTCGGCCACTACGCCGAGGTGCTGATCCCGTTCTTCGTGAGCCGCCAGATCTACACCGGTGCCGGCAAGGTGCTGCAGACCGCCCGCGGCGCGACCTATTCGATCGCCCAGCGGGCCGAGCACATCTGGGAGGGGGTGTCGTCGGCCACCACCCGCAGCCGGCCGATCATCAACACCCGCGACGAACCGCATGCCGACGCCGAGCGGTACCGCCGCCTGCACGTGATCGTCGGCGACTCCAACATGAGCGAGTACTCCACCTTCGTCAAGGTCGGCGCCGCCGCCTGCATGCTGCGCATGTTGGAGGACAACAACGTCGTGCTGCGCGACATGACCCTGGAGAACCCGATCCGGGCGATCCGTGAGATCAGCCACGACATGACCTGCCGGCGAACGGTCCGGCTCGCCAACGGACGTGAGGTCAGCGCCCTCGACATCCAACGCGAGTACCTCGACCGCGCGCTGCGCTACGCCGACTCCCAGGGCTTCCCCCCGCTCGAACAGAAGGCACTCGAGATGTGGGAGCACTGCATCACCACGATCGAGAAGGATCCGCTGCTGCTCGACCGTGAGGTCGACTGGGTGATCAAGTACAAGCTCATCGAGGCGTTCCGTCAGCGCCACGACCTGCCTCTCGGCCACGCGAGGGTCCAGTTGCTCGACCTCCAGTACCACGACGTGTCGCGGACCCGCAGCCCGTTCTACAAGCTCCAGGACCGCGGCCTCGTGGAACGCATCTGCGCCGACGCCGACATCGAGACTGCGCTCGACGTTCCACCGCAGACCACGCGCGCTCGCCTGCGCGGCGAGTTCGTGAAGCGGGCGAAGGAACGCAAGCGGGACTACACCGTCGACTGGGTGCACCTGAAGCTCAACGACCAGGCGCAGCGGACCGTGCTGTGCAAAGACCCGTTCCGCAGCCGCGACGAGCGCGTCGAGCGCCTCATCGAGAGTCTTTGACGACGCCATCGGTTGCAACGGAATCGATCGCGGGGCGAGATACCGTGGGCTTCTCGTGACCTCCGACGTCAGCACCCCGGCACCCCCCGACGGCGCGGATGTCCCACCGCTGCCGCCCGTGGCGCCCGAGCCCGACAGGCCGGGCCGCCTCTCGCCGGGTGCACGGGCGTTCTTCGACTGGGTCGTGGTCGTCACGATCGCGCTGCTCGTCGCGTTCCTCGTGCGCACGTTCGTGCTCGCCCACTTCGTCGTCGAGGGATCGTCGATGCACTCGACGCTCGAAACCGGCGACCGGGTGTTCGTCAACAAGCTCTCCTACCGACTCCACGACCCGAACCGCGGTGACGTGGTCGTGCTGCACGAGGTGACCGGAGCGTCCGAACGTGACCTGATCAAGCGCGTCATCGGCCTGCCCGGCGAGAAGATCGCGATGCAGAACTGCGAGGTCACGATCGACGGGCGAAGGCTCGTCGAGCCGTACCTCGATCCCGAGGTCGTCACGTTCAACAACTGTGGCGCGAACTTTCCGGAGCTCACCGTTCCGGAAGACCACGTGTTCGTGATGGGCGACAACCGTGGCGGGTCCCAGGACAGCCGAGCCATCGGGCCGATCGACGAGAACGACCTGGTCGGCCGGGCCTTCGTGGTGTTCTGGCCCTCCAGCCACTGGAAGTGGCTCTGACGAGCCACGGGCTCACAGCGAACCGATCTCCGCCTTCATCGCGTCGACCATCACGTCGACGTAGTCGCTGTACACCGCGTCGAGGCCCATCCGCAGGCCGTCGCGGAGCTCGTGCTCGAACTGCAGGTCCCATCCGAACGCCACCCGCTCGAACCGGTGGAAGAGCGCGACCAGCCCACCGTTCCAGTCGCGCCGGCTGAGGTTGATGCCGTCGATGCCGGCATCGGCGAGCACCGCGGCCCGCCGCTCGGGGCCGTCCTTGATGCGGTCGAGGCGTGTGGAATGCACGAGCCGGGCATCTCGATGACGACCCCGGAGATCGAGCAGACGGTCGAGGTCGGGCTCGCACAGCCAGGTGCGTTCGACCATGCCCTCGTCGTGGTTGCGGATGGTCGCCAGTACCTCGCTCGCCGAAGCGGGATCCTTCAGGTCGAGCGACAACGCATACCCGGTGCCGCAGGCGTCGAGCAGTTCCGCCAGCGACGGGATGTGCTCGGGGAGCTGCGCTCGCGTCACGCTGCCGATCGGGCGCTTGCGGCGGCCGACCCTGATGATCCCGTCGTGGTCGAGTACTGCCACGCCGTCCGCCGTGAGCCAGACGTCGCTCTCGAGGCCGGTCGCGCCGAGGCGAAGTCCCAGCTCGAACGCCTCGATCGTGTTCTCGGGCGCGTGGGCGCGCGCCCCTCGATGGGCAAACGCGATCGGCGGATCGAGCAGGGAGGGGAGACGCTGCTGCACTCCGACAGATGATGGCAGGCCCGTAGACTGCCGAGGTGTTCAACCTCCAGGGAAGCGAGATCATCGTGATCCTGGTCCTGGCGCTGGTCGTCCTCGGGCCCGAGAAGCTCCCGAACGCCATTCGGCAGTTCACGAAGACCTACGCCGAGCTGAAGAAGATGGGCAACGGCTTCCAGTCCGAGCTGAAGTCAGCCCTCGACGAGCCGATGCGTGAGATGCGCCAGACCGCGGAGATGGTCCGTGACGCCGCCGACCCGAACAAGCTGCTCGCCGAAGCCGAGGCCGAACAACGCCTGGAGCACGCCGCCCAGCCCGACGAACCGGCGCCAG
>CAZYWK010000044.1:8404-14967 GCA_964651825.1 uncultured Ilumatobacteraceae bacterium
GCGTCTGCGACGGCCGCTCGTTCGGGGCCGCCCACGTGACGACGGACAACCGTCAGGCCGACACACCGCCTGACGACACGATGACCCTGACGGAGCATCTGGCCGAACTGCGCGCAAGGATCATCCGCTCGGCGCTGGCCATCGCCGTCGGCATGGTGCTGATCGTCGCCTTCTACGACCAGTTCCTCGACGTGCTGCTCACTCCCTACAGGGACTTGTGCGCGTCGAAGCCGCGGGACTTCTGCGCGCCGGACCTCTTCGTCTTCACGCCGACCGAAGGTCTGACCACGCGGTTCCGTGTCGGCATGTACGGCGGCATCGTCCTCGCCCTGCCGGTGATCCTCTGGCAGGTGTGGCGGTTCATCGTTCCCGCGCTCAACCCGAACGAGAAGAAGTACGCCGTCCCGTTCGTGGTGTCGTCGGTCGTGCTGTTCGCCGCCGGTGGGACGCTCGCCTACTTCACGATCGGCCAGGCCCTCGATTTCCTCATCTCCTGGTCCGGCGACGACGTGACGCAGGTGTACTCGGTCAACAGCTATGTCGCCCTGATCGGCCTGATGATCTTCGCGTTCGGCATCGGGTTCCTCTTGCCGGTCCTGGTGGTGTTCCTGCAACTCGTCGGCGTCATCACACCGCGCCGCCTGATGCAGAGTTGGCGGATCTCGATGGTCGCCATCGCCGTCGTCGCCGCAGTGATCACGCCATCGGGCGATCCGATCACGATGGCGATGCTCGGTGTGCCGATGATGATCCTGTACTTCCTCGCCGTGCTGATCGGTTGGCTGATCGTGCGGAAGCGACCGCAGGACGCGTGACCGGCCACGGCGCGCCGGCGCCTGACCGGGCCGCGTTGACCGCTCGCTACAGCTTCCCGATCGACCGGTTCCAGGCCGAGGCCTTCGACGCACTCGACCGGGGCGAGCACGTCGTGGTCGCGGCTCCCACGGGCAGCGGCAAGACGGTGGTCGCCGAGTACGGGATCGCCGTGGCCCGCGCCAACGGCCAGCGGGCGTTCTACACCGCACCGATCAAGGCGCTCTCCAACCAGAAGTACCGCGACCTCGTGGAGATCCACGGTGACGACTCGGTCGGCCTGCTGACGGGAGACAACGCGATCAACGGAGATGCACCGATCGTGGTGATGACGACCGAGGTGCTGCGCAACATGATCTACGCCCGCTCGCGGGCGATCGCCGATCTCGGCCTGGTGGTGCTCGACGAGGTGCACTTCTTACAAGACACCTATCGGGGGCCGGTGTGGGAAGAGGTGATCATCCACCTGCCGCAACACGTTCGCCTGGTGTGCCTCTCGGCGACGGTCAGCAACGTCGCCGAGCTGGCCGATTGGATCACCACCGTCCGTGGCCCGACGGCCGCCGTCGTCGAACGTTCCCGTCCGGTGCCGCTGATCAACGAGTACCTCGTGTACGACCGGACGCGTGAGCGCCTCCAGATGCTGCCGATCCTCGTCGATGGTCGGGCCAATCGCGACGCGATCCAGCTCGACGAGTCGTCAGGTGGCAGAAGCGGCGAACGCGGCCGGCCCGGTCGTGGTCGCCGGGTCGGGCCACCCGGGCGCGTCGAGACCGTCGAGCTGCTCGACCAGCGCCGGCTCCTGCCGGCGATCTTCTTCATCTTCAGCCGTGCCCAGTGCGACGCGGCCGCGCAATCCTGCCTCGACGCCGGTCTGCGGCTGACCACCGAGGACGAACGGATCCGGATTCGCCGGATCATCGACGCTCGGCTCGGAGGGATCGAGTCCGACGATCTCGATGTACTCGGTTACGCGAAGTTCGTCGCCCAACTCGACGCCGGCGTCGCGGCCCACCACGCCGGCATGGTCCCCCCGATGAAGGAAGTGGTCGAGGAGTGCTTCATCAACGGGCTCGTCAAGGTGGTGTTCGCCACCGAGACGCTGGCGGTCGGGATCAACATGCCGGCACGCAGCGTCGTGATCGAGAAGCTGACCAAGTTCACCGGCGAACAGCACCAACAGCTGACACCGGGGGAGTACACACAGCTCACCGGTCGGGCGGGCCGCCGCGGCATCGACGAGATCGGACATGCCGTGGTGCTGTGGTCGCCATGGGTCCGCTTCGACGAGGTCGCCGAGCTCGCCGGCAGCACGTCGTTCCACCTGCGTTCGGCCTTCCGCCCGACGTACAACATGGCGGCCAACCTCATCCGCACCTACACCAGCGACGAGGCCCACCACCTCCTCAACCTTTCCTTCGCGCAGTACCAAGCCGACCACGACATCGTCCGGCTCGAAGCGCGGCTCGAACGGCTGCGCGGCAAGGTCGACGACCTCGCACGGGCGGCGGTCAGCGACTACGGCGACCTCGCGGAGTACCGCCGGCTGCGGGCCGAGGCGGCCGATCGACGCTCCGTGGCGCGTGCTCGCCGAGCGGGCGAGGTCGACGCGGCGATCGCCGGGCTGCGCCCCGGTGCCATCATCGACGTCGCCTCGAGCCGGCACCACGGGCCGGTCGTGCTGCTCGCCACCGCGCACCGCAAGGACGGGTTGCGCCTCAGCGTCGTCACGAAGGCCGGCCACGACCTGTCGATCGTGGCCGGGGATCTCGAAGGTCCGCCGAAGCTCCTCGGATCGATTCACCTCCCGGGTGGCTTCGCCCCCCAGCGACGGGAATGGCGCAACGAGGTCGCCAAGCGACTCCGCCAGGCCAAGATGAAGCGGCCCGCCGGCCGCGCCGCGTCAACGCACGACGCTGACTCCAGCCGGCCACACCCCGTCGAGCTCGACCCGGACCTCCGCGACAAGATGCGTGCCGCCGGTGAAGCGGAGCGGGTCGCGCGCGAGATCGCCGACATCGAACGGCGGATCGCCGGCAAGAACCGCTCGCTCGGACGCGACTTCGATCGCGTGCTGCAGATTCTTCAGCAGTACAGCTACGTCGATCTCGACGGGTGGTCGCTGACCGAAGCCGGCGAGATGCTCGCCCGCACGTTCCACGAATGCGACCTGCTCGTCGCCGAGATCGTGCGCGACGGACTGCTCGACGGTCTGGCGCCCGCCGACCTCGCGGCGCTCGTGTCGGTGGTCGTGTACGAGCACCGCAGTCCCGATCCGCCGGGTGCACCCTGGTTCTCCTCCACCGACGTGCGCGATCGGTGGCGGCGCATCGCCGCGATCAGCGAGGAGCTCCGGGCCCAGGAACGAGGGGCCGGTTTGAGCGAGCACCGCGCCCCTGACCCGACCTTCGCCGCCGTGGCGCACGCCTGGGTGGCTGGTGAGGGGTTCGCGGAGGTCGTCGGGGCGGAGGAGTTGACCGGTGGAGACTTCGTCCGCGCCATCAAGCAGCTGATCGACCTGCTCCGGCAACTCGCCGTGATCGCACCCGATCGCGGCACGCGGCGCTCCGCGGCGGCCGCCGCGGAGGCAGCCTTCCGTGGCGTCGTCGCCGACAGCTCGGCCCCGACGGAGGCCGTTGCCGAATGACGATCCGGCCGGGCCGCGAATGGGGCCGATCGATTCCCCGGCCCGACGGCCTGGTCATCGCCGGCAGCGACGCCGAGCTAGCCGGCGCGCTCACCGTCGAGCCGGTGCGACCCGTCCTCGCGGTGGATGGCGATCTGGCCCGGACGCTGGGGACGCCACCCCCCACCGGCGGCTCGACCGTGCTCGAACTCCCGATCGATCTGCTCGAGGTGGTCACCGATTCGGGGACCGACCTCGGCTGTGCACATGTGATCGTTCGCGCCGCGTGGTCGCGCGGTGGATGGTGGCGTGGCCCTGTGATCGCCGTCATGAACGCCCAGTTCCTGGGCGACTGGGACGTGGCGCCCCGGGGCCACCCCAACGACGGCCGGGTCGAGATCGTCGAGGCCGATCCCAGCATGACCCCGCGGGAACGCCTCGCGATCCGCAAGCGGCTCCCGACCGGCACGTTCAGCCCCCATCCCAAGCTGACGCTGCGATCGGTTCGCCAGTACACCTGGCAGTTCGACCGGACACTGCGAGTGTGGATCGACGGACGACCGGCCGGGCGCACACGATCGCTCACCGTTCGCGTGCTGCCCGATGCCGCCGTCGTCCACCACTGATCATCACTCCAGGTCACGGCCATCGGGGAATCCCGGGCCGCGCGAAGGGGCCGCCGTAGGATGTCGCGCCGTGGCTGTGTACGTCCCCGAATCCTTCACCTCGGAAGAGGGAGACGTGCTCCGCCGGTACTTCACGAACCTCGACGGACCGGTCTTCGCCCTGGTCAACCTGCCCGAGGTTGTGAAGGGCGCGCTGTTCGCCCGGTACAGCCGCAGCCCGAAGTCGCTCCGACGCCTGTTCCTCGACGAGTTCGTCGGCGATCTCGACATCTCCGGCGACCAGACGATCGACGCCACCGTCGGCCTCGAACGGGCCGAAGAGCTCTACGAGCGAGTGTTCTTCGACTACGGCGACGATTCGGTCGCCCAGCTCGGCGGCGTGCACCTCGCGTGTGAGCAGGCGTCGAACCTGCTCACCAAGATCCTCGAGTGGGGCCGGTTGATGAGCTACCTCGAGCAGAGCACGCGCTACATCGCGTACGACTCTCGGCTCGGCGGTCGCTACCGGTACTTCCGTGATCCCGCCGTGCTCGCCGGACCGCTCGGCACGCGCTACGTCGGCGACCTCGACCGTATCTTCGACGCGTACAGCAGCGCCGCCGAACTCGTCACCGAGCACGTCCGGGCCACGGTGGCCCGTGACCCTGACGACAGCGAGTTCGTGTACCGCACCGCCACGAGGGCCAAGGCACTCGACGCCGTCCGGGGCATCCTGCCGGCGGCAGCCACCTCGAACGTCGGCATCTACGGCACCGGTCAGGCCTTCGAGGCGTTACTGCTGCGGATGCGGGCCAACCCGCTGCCGGAATCACGCGACTACGCCGACCTCATGCTGCACGAGCTGCGCAAGGTGATCCCGAGCTTCCTGCGCCGCGTCGACCTCCCCGACCGCGGTGGTCGATGGACCGACTACTTCGAGACGACGCGCCGCGACACCGCGGCGATCGTCGACTCGCTGTTCGGTACCACGCCGGTCGATCCCGCCGCCGAGGTCGAGCTCGTCGACTGGGACCCCGAGGCCGAGGACAAGATCCTCGCCGCGATCTGCTATTCGCACTCGTCGCTGCCCGAGCACCAACTCCTCGACCGTGTCCGCCGGCTCGGCAACGACGAGCGGGTCTCGCTGTTCACGGCCTACGTCGGCGAGCGGGAGAACCGTCGCCACAAACCCGGCCGCGCCTTCGAACGCAGCTTCTACCGCTTCGACGTGCTCAGCGACTACGGCGCCTTCCGCGACATGCAACGTCATCGGATGCTCACGATCGAGTGGCAACGGCTGACGCCGAACCACGGCTTCACCCGGCCCGATCTGATCGACGAGGCCGGGGTCGGCGGTCTGTTCAACGAGGCGATGGAGCGCTCGGCGTCGCTGTATGACGCACTGAACGACTCCTACCACGAGCAGGCGTCCTACGCAGTCTCGATGGCGCACCGGATGCGATACGTCATGCAGTTCAACGCCCGCGAAGCGATGCACATGCTCGAGCTCAGGTCCTCGCCGCAAGGTCACCCCTCGTACCGGCGTGTCGCGCTCGAGATGCATCGGTTGATCGGCGAGCGGGCGGGTCACCACGCGCTGGCGGCCACGATGAGCCATATGACGACCGAGGCGCCGGAGCTCGAGCGTCTCGCGTCCGAGCGGCGAGCCGAGGCCCGCCGCGGCAACTCGTGACCACGACCCGAACCGGATCCAGCCAACTGTGACGGTTGTCACATGGCCGGCCAACAGTTCTCGGCGGACACCAGGCCTATGATCCCGCGGCGTCGCCCCCTCTGGCGACCGCTGCATCGACCCGAGACCCCGAGCGACGAGACCAAGGCGACGAGATGGCTGACGACACCCCCCAGGACCCGGACGAGGAATTCGACGTCGAGGAGGAAGTCGAAGAGGTAGCAGAAGTCGATCTCGACGAGGCGGAGCTCGACGACGACGATGCGATCGGCCCGGATCTGGTCGACGACGACGACGATGCGATCGCAGTCGACGACGACACCGAGGAGGACGAGGACGATGCCGCTGCCGAGGCGCCGCGGACGCGTCGTAAGAAGCGCGACGACGACGAGGAAGACGACGACGACGAGTTGCTCGCCGACGACGACGTCGAAGCCGACCTCGACAAGATCCTCAAGGATCGGATGGTCACCGTCGACGAGGAAGACGACGAGGACGAGGACGACGAAGTCGACGTACGCGGCGAGGGTGCCGAGCGGCTCCAGCCGAAGCAGCAGGATGAGCAGCTGTGTTCCTCGTGCTTCCTCCTGGTTCGGGCCACCGCTCCGAACTGCCCGGTCGGCGACGACGATTGCCCGATCTTCTCCTGAGGCGACCCGGATCGCACCGATGATCACCGACCCGCTCGCCGGCCTGGTCGAGCGTGGCCGCCAGCAGCTCAAGCTTGCTCGATTCGTCGGCAAGTTCGCGGTCGACCGGGCCGTACGTGATGTCCGCCGGCATCTGGTCCCGCCATCGCACGGTGCCGTACCCGTGATCGAATCGA
>CAZYWK010000044.1:15067-16749 GCA_964651825.1 uncultured Ilumatobacteraceae bacterium
TCGACCGCCGACGACGCCGGCGACGATCTGACCGTCGCTGCATCGGTGGCAATCGACGCGTCGGTGCCCGGACCATCGGCCGGTGACCTCGTGCTTCCCGACTACGACCATCTGCCGGCTGCGCACGTCGTTTCGAAACTGCCGTCGCTCACGCCAGCCGAACGCACGGCCATCGAGCAGTACGAGCTCGCCCACCGCCATCGGCGCACGATCCTCGGCAAGATCGAACAGTTGCACGGCGCGTGACGTGATCGATCCGACCGTTCGGCGCTGTGACGGCGACCCCGACGACATCGCCCAATTGCGGGAACTCGAAGTGGAGGCCCGCGCCGCGTTGGTCGACCAGCGCGGCGGAGCGCGATGGTTGATCGAACACCCTCCGGTCGGCGATGGGTGGGCACAGCGGTGTGCGACCGCGGAGGTGTGGCTGGCACACATCGACGAGGTGGTCGTCGGGTATCTCGTCGACGTTCTCCCCGACGACGGCGTCCTGCGGATCGACCAGGTGTGGATCACCCCCGAGGCGCGTGAGGTCGGCTTCGGAGACGCGCTGCTGGCAGCAGCGACCGCGTCAGGCCGACAGCGGGGAGCGATCGCGATCCAGGGCGAGTCGCTCCCCGGTGACCGCCAGACGAAGAACCTCTACGAGCGCGCCGGGATCGTCGCCCGGTTGATCACGACCTACCGCGAGCTCTGACCCGCCCGGGTCAGCGAGCCTGCCAGTTCGGGGCCCGCTTCTCGATGAACGCGGTCAGCCCTTCCTTGGTGTCCTCGGACTGCATCACCTTCATGAACTCGACGTCGGTGAGGTGCTTGAGCGAGTCTTCGTCGTCGTAGGCCGACGCCAACACGACCTTGCGGCTCGCCCACACGGCGAGCGGGGCGGACGCCGTGATCTGCTCGGCGAGCCGCAGCGCCTCGTTCGTGGCCTCACCCGGCTCGACGAGACGCGAGATCAGGCCGAGGTCGTAGGCGCGCGGGGCTGGGATCGGCTCACCGGTGAGGATCGCTTCCATGGCGGCCGCGCGGCCGATGGCCTGAGGCAGGCGGAACAGGCCGCCCGCGCCGGCGATGAGATTGCGCTTCACCTCGGCGAGACCGAACGCCGAGCGGGTCGTTGCCACCGCCAGATCGCAGGCCAGCACGATCTCGCAGCCACCGGCGGTCGCGAGGCCGTCGACCGCGACGATCACCGGCTTGCGGCGCTCTCGGTAGGTGAACCCGGCAAACCCGCCGCGCTTGGTGTTGAGCGCGGCCGCACCGCCGGAGTTGATCGCCTTCAGGTCGGCGCCGGCGCAGAACACCGGGTTGTTCTGGCCCTCGGTGTTGGCCTGGATGACACCGACCCACACGTCGTCGTCGTCCTCCATCTTGTCGATGGCGGCCTCCATGCCCTGCGCGACATCACCGTTGACGGCGTTGCGCGCTTCGGGACGGTTGAGGGTGATGAGCGCGACGCGCCCCTTGACTTCGTACTCGACGATCTCGGACATGGCGAGGATCGTAGGGCCCGCACCCCCGGGCCGACGAACGCGTCAGCCCTCCGAAGACACCTCGGTGTCCGCGGGCGCCGGCGGATCGACAGCCTCGGCCGGCGGCTCCACCTCGGCGGTTGCTTCTGCCGGTGTGACCGCGTCGGCGGGGACGTCTGGCTCGGCGGGGACGTCTGGCTCGGCGGGGAC
>CAZYWK010000044.1:16849-31131 GCA_964651825.1 uncultured Ilumatobacteraceae bacterium
TCGGCGGGGACGTCTGGCTCGGCGGGGACGTCTGGCTCGGCGGGGACTTGTGGCTCGGCCGGCGCTGTGGTCTCGGCAGGGGCCGTGGGCTTGGCAGGCTTGTCGGGCGCGTTCCGAGCGGCCTTCGCGTCGCTGGGCTTGTTCGCGCGTCGCTTCGGGTCCTGGCGCGGGTTCGGCCGCAAGGGCTTGGGCTGCGGAGCGCCGGCAGGCACCTCCACGCCGAGCAGTGTCGCGATCTGCGGCAAGGCCGGTCCGAGGCGCAGCGTCGTCGCGCGGAGGTCGTCGCTCACGACTTCGGGGCCGGCGGCCGGCACGACCAGGCTGCGCACCGGCGAGAATGCCGCCGCTTCCAACACGGCGATCCAGCGGTCGGCCGAGTCGGTGGGCTGCAACGACTGCGTGGCGGCCTCGCCGAGCCGGCGTGCCAGCTCGGGCGGGAACATCACGCCGGCCTTCGGCGGCTGCGAGGACAGCCGGAGCGCACGGATCACCCGGCCCACGCCGAGTGCGGCGTCGATGTCACCGATCCACAGCTGCAGCTCCTCCTCCTGACGGCGCACGAGGGAGGCCTTGAGCTCGATGTTGAGGGCACGGGCGGTCTCGTCGCGAGCGACCGTCGAATCGTCGCCGGCGGCGATGACGCTGCGCAGGTCGCGCAGGTCGAGATGCTCCATCTGGCGCTGCGCGGCCTCGGCTCGGTCGAGCCAGTCGGCGACGCGCAGCTTGGGCAGCAGCTCCTCGGCCATCTTCAGCACGCTCGCCTCGGGCATCGTCGGCTGGCCGGCGGCCTCGAGCTTGGCGTTCTCCTCCTTGACCCGGGCGCGGACGGCGGCCATGCCCTGGCCGGCCAGCTCGGCGATCGGTCGCTGCTCTTCGGGGATGCCGGCGAGCAGCGCGCCACGACGGGCCTTGCCCGGACGCAGGCGCTTCGGCTTCGGGCGCTGGGGCAGCTCTGGCGGTGCCTCGAAGTGCGGGCGGTCACGACGCGGTGGACGCTCGCGACGGTCCTCGCGGTTGCGGCCATCTCCACGACCCTCGCCGCGACCTTCGCCGCCACGGCCTTCTCCGCCACGGCCGTCACGACCCTTCCCGTCACGATCGCGGTCATTGCGGTTGCGACCGTCACGGTCACGGCGGGGGCGATCGCTCCGGTCGCGGTCGCCGCGTCCCTCGTTGCGGCTGCGACGGGCTCGCGTCTCGATGACAGCCTCGAACGGCTCGCTGCTCGGCAGGATCTCGATCACGTCGGCACGGCTGGCCTTCTCGCGGCCCTTGACGACCGACAGGATCTCGACGCCGTCGAGCATCTGTTCCATCTCGACCTTGAGCTCGTCGCCGACCTTCGAACCGTCGGGGAGAATGGAGCCGTCGAGGACTCCGTTCGGCTTGCGGGCTCCGGCTGCGCGCCACGTCCAAGAGCCGTCGGCGAGCGCGCTCGTCAGCTCGATATCAATCCTGCGGGACATGGCGAGCCACGGTATCCGTCCGGCCCGAAGTTCTCCACTTCCATACGGGACGGCCGCCCCGTGCCTCGGCCGTGGAGCGATCGACGCCGCTACCGTGCAGCGCATGCCGATCTACGCCCTTGGGTCACTCGAGCCGACGATCGCGAGCGATGCGTTCGTCCATCCGGAAGCGGTCATCATCGGGGCGGTCACGATCGGCTCGCAATCGTCGATCTGGCCCGGTGCGGTCCTGCGCGGTGACGGCGGCGAGATCCGTATCGGCGACCGCACCAGCGTCCAGGACAACGCGGTGCTGCACACGACGCCGTCCTGGCACACGGTGGTCGGCGACGAGTGCGTCCTCGGTCACCTGATCCACCTCGAGGGGTGCACCATCGAGAACAACGTGCTCATCGGCAACGCTTCGATGGTGTTGCACCGTGCGGTCGTCCACAGTGGTGCGATCGTGGCCGCCAACGCCGTCGTGCTCAACGACACCGACGTCCCCTCGGGAGCGCTCGCGGTGGGCACACCTGCGGTCATCAAGCCCGGCAGAGCGCGGCCCGAAGACATCCAGATCGGTGTCGACGCCTACGTAAGCCGCGTCAAGGAGTACCGCACCGAGCTCCGCCGGATCGGATGAACCCCGTGCTGCGGGCGTTCGTCGTGACCGTGTCGCCAGCGGATGTCGAGATTGCCGGCGATCGGCTGTGGGGCCTCGGTGTGCGGGCGATCGAGGAGCGAACCGGAAGTGGGGGAGCGGTCGAGTTGTGGACGTCGGTCGGCCAGGAGGACGACGCGATCGCGGCGGCGGCCGCCACGCTCGAGCCGGGTTGGACCTGGCGGGTTGTCGAGGTCTCGACGGCACCAGCCGACACGTGGCGTGAGCACGCGCAGCCGAACTGGCTGAGCGACGACCTGGTGATCACGCCGGCCTGGATCCCGCTCGACGTCGATGCACGTGTCACCCGAGTCGTCATCGAGCCCGCCGGCGCCTTCGGTCTCGGCGACCACCCGACGTCGCAGCTCACCGCACGGGCGCTGCGCGACGAGCTCGACCGCCGCACCGGACCGGGCGGTCGTGGGGTGTCGGTGCTCGATGTCGGCTGCGGTACCGGGGTGCTGGCGATCGTTGCCGCACGGTCCGGTGCGGCCCAGGTCCGGGCGATCGACATCGCCGCCGAGGCGGTGGAAGCGACGCGACTCAACGCGGATCGCAACGGCGTCCTGGCGATGATCGACGTCGACGACGCACCGATCGAGGCAGTCGAGGGCAGTTACGACGTCGTGGTGGCCAACATCCTGGCGCCGGTGCTCGTCGCATCGGCCGCCGACCTGGCCCGGCTGACCGCACCTGACGGCCGGTTGATCATCAGCGGCATCCTCGCCGAGTCACACGCACACGTGCTCGACGCCCTCGCTCCGCTGGAGGTCACGACGACCTCGACCCAGGACGGGTGGGCCGCGGTCACACTCTGGCATCCGTTGCCGGGGCGGTCCGTCACTGCGAGGTGACGAGCCGATCGCGGATCGCGGCGGCGGTGGGGATCGACGGGATGGCGCCGTGGGCGGTGGTGGCGAGTCCACCGGCCACGATGGCCCACCGGACTGCGTCGTCGAGCGGCGTCCCCACGGCAAGCCGTGCTGCGAGCGCGCCACAGAACGAGTCGCCGGCGCCGGTGGTGTCGACCGGCTCGACGGCCAGCGCCGGTAGGGACGTGATCGTGGGGGAGGGGCCATCACCCTTCGTGCGGTCCGCGCGGAACATGTCGGCTCCGGCCGCGCCGCGGGTGACGATGACCGTCGGCACGCCGCGGTCGAGGAGCGAGTCGACGCCACCGATCAGTTCGACCTCGTGCTCGTTCGGGACGATCACGTCGGTCAGTGCCAGCAGTTGTTCGGTGAGTGCGGCGGCGGGGGCCGGATTGAGCACCGTGATCGCGCCGATCCGGCGCGCCGCGGCAAACGCTGCTTGCACCGTCGCCGGCGGGATCTCGAGTTGGGCGAGGACGACCGAACACGGCGGGATCACCGCAGCGGTGACGGTGGAGTTCGCTCCCGGCACCACGACGATCGTGTTCTCACCGTCACCGCCGACGGTGATCAGTGCACGGCCGGTCGGTGTGGAGGCGATCGTCGGGACTGCGGTGACGTCGATCCCGTCGACGGCGGCCACTCCTCGCAGGACTCGTCCGGCGTCGTCGTCACCCAGCGCGCCGAGGAACGCCACTGCCGCTCCGGAGCGGGCCGCGGCAACGGCTTGGTTCAAGCCCTTGCCCCCGGGGAACTCGTCGTAGCTCGAACCGAGGAGCGTCTCGCCCGGGCGCGGGATGCGCAGTGTCCGGACGACGAGGTCGAGGTTGGCGCTGCCGACGACGACGACGTCGAACCGTCGGCCGGCGGTGTCAGCTGGCAGCGCGGGCCCTGACACCGATCGGTGCGATCAGGCGGAACCCGGCGGCGTGGCGTTCGTCTTCGGACTCGCCGCCCCAGAAGCCGTACTCGTGATGCTCGCGGGCGAAGCCCATGCAGTCGATGCGGACCGAGCAGCCCATGCACACCTCGCGTGCACCGGCCTCGCGCCGCTCGCGGGCCTGGGGGCGTTCAGCTGCGGGTGGGAAGAACAGGTGGGTGAGGCCTCGGCACGCGCCCTCGCGCATCCAGTCCTCCTCCGTTGCGATTCGGTCGATCGGCAGTTCGATTGCAGCCATTGCGCCCCCAGGTGCGTAGCGGGATGGTGACGGATTGTTCTCCCCGGTGGCCCGGAGCCGTTCCTGGACAGGGAGCGACTCGCGAACGAGGCCGAGCGTAGAGCGAATCGACTGCCGGGTCAATTGCATCGTGCAATCATTTCGTGAACCCGTTCCGAGCCCGAGCCGGCTGGAGCCCGTGCTCATCGACTGACGGCGATCGAACCTTGCGGAGAGCGGAGCGGCGAAGCGCGTACCGTCAGGTTTCGTACGGACCGCCCCGCTTGGCGTACTCGGCGCGGTACGCGCTGGCGAGCTCCTTCTGGCGGGTCTTCGAGAGCAGCTTGCCGGCGAGCTGGAACGTGCCGTGCTCCTCTTCGTCGAGGTGGTCACGCACCTCCGCGGACAGTTGCTTGGCCAGCTCTGCGAAGTGATCGGTGGTCGGATCGACGCCGCGTAGCTGGTCGACGAGCTCCTCGGCCTTGTGGTGATCGGCCAGCGCATGGCGACTGACGGACAGACCGGCGTCGTCCATGAGCAGCGGGACGTAGAAATGGCGCTCCTCCGCGGTGGCGTGCGCGTCGAGCTCGTTGGCGAGCGCGAGGAACGCCGCGCGCCGGTTCTCGGCGGACGCCCGAGCGTGTGTCATCGTGCGCGTCAAAGACCGCTGCACTTCGTGGCTGGCCCGCAGGTCCTCGAAGATGGTCATGCTGCCTCCCTCTCGAAAGAGTCGCTCAACTCGAGGCCGGTTCCTGCGATCTGCGCAGTCAGCCCCTCAGCGACTGTAGTTGCCGAGCAGCGTGCGTACGATCCGACCGACCTCCAGAGACGTGTCGACGCCGATCGAACCGAGGCGCCGGACGAGCCGGTTGGCAGTGACCGACCTGATCAGTTCGCACTGGATGTAACTCACTGCATCCAACCCCGTTCGAATCGTCGGCTCGACCTCCACGTGCAACGACAGCCCGCGTCTCGTCGTGGTCAGCGGCACGATGATGACGAAGGGGAACGACGGGCCGAACACGGCCGGCGGACCGACGACGAGTGCGGGTCGACGGTGAGCTGGCTCACCGGGATAGGGATCTCCGAAGTCGACGAGCCAGAGGTCGTCAACCGATGCCATCGACGACCGATGTCGCGTCGGCTTCCGCGAGATAGTCCGCCCATGCGTCGGGATCAGCGCGCAGCCGATCGAGCTCGTCGACAACCTCGGTCGCGAAACGCTCCCGACGGAGAGCCTCTGCAGCGTCACTGACCGTCTGCTGGATGCTCGACCCGCTCGCCCGGCTCAACTCGAGCAAGCGGGCGTGGGTCTCAGCGTCGACACGAACGGTGGTTGTTGCCATCTACAATGAGTCTACACGCGTCCGTTGGCGAGAACCGTCCGGACCCCGGCGGTGAAGCGGTCGACGTCGTCGAGGGTGGTGTCCCAGGCGGTCATCCACCGGACCTGGTTGCGGGGCTCGTCCCAGTCCCAGAAGAAGCACCAGTCGCGCAGTGGGTCGATGACCTCGGGGGGAAGGCAGGGGAAGATGCTGTTGACCGCCGGTGGGCCGTCGAGCTTCACGCCGTCTATCACCGAGGTGCGGGCGTACAGCTCGGTCGCCATGGCGTTGGCGTGGGTGGCGAGCTCGATCCAGAGGCCGTCGGTGAGGATGGCGTTGAACTGAGCCGCGACGAAGCGCATCTTGGAGGGGAGCTGCGTCACCTGTTTGCGGACGTAGGCCGAGCCGATCGCCACGGCGGGGTTCAGGAACACCACCGCCTCGGCGCCGAGCAGGCCGTTCTTCGTGCCGCCGAACGAGACGACGTCGACGCCGGCATCGATCGTGAACGAACGCAACGCCTCCACGGTGCCGCCCAGCGCCGCGGTCGCGTTGGCGATCCGGGCGCCGTCGAGATGGACGAGCATGCCCATCGAGTGGGCCTGGTCGCAGAGGGCGGCGATCTCGTCCGCGGTGTAGAGCGTGCCGAGCTCGGTCGCCTGGGTGAGCGACACGACGCCGGGTTGCACGTGGTGCTGAACGCCCTGGAGGTGGGCGAGTGCGGCGAGCTGTTCGGGTGCGAGCTTCGCTCCCGGCGCGGGCAGGTCGATCAGCTTCGCCCCCAGTACCCGCTCGGGCGCACCGGTCTCGTCGAGATTGATGTGTGCCCACTCGGTGCACACGACGCCGTGGTGCGGCCCAGCCAACGACCCCAATGCAGTTGCGAGCGCAACGATGTTCGAGCCGGTGCCGTTGAACGTCAGTTCGACGGTCACGTCCGCGTCGAAGATCTCCTGGAATCGACGCTGGCAGGCACGCGTCTCGTCGTCGGCGCCGTACGCCAACGCATGGCCGACGTTGGCGCGCTGAATTGCGTCAAGGACGGCCGGGTGCGCGCCGGCTGAATTGTCACTGGCGAACGAGCGCGACGGGGCCGCAGGAAGATCCATGGCCGCCAGTCTTTCAGAGCACGCCGTCCGGGCCCCGCTCGGGCAGAACGCCCATAATCCTCGTTATGTCAATCTCGCCAGAACCGATGGACATTGACCTCTCGGACGTGTCAAGCTGTCGTCTCGCTTCCGTCTGCCCTGCTCAGCGGGACGGCCGGAGCGAGCCAACATCTCGACAAGAGGTCGAGATCCCTCCAAACAAGACTCAACCTCTTGTTGAGATTCGGGTGAATCAGCGGGCACGCCGATACATGAACCGATGCCGGGAGGAACCTTGACCACTTCGATTCACCACGCCCCGCCCAAACACCGCACGCCGCGGCGGGGCACGAGCAGACGCATCGCCGTCGGGCTCACCCTCGGACTGTTCGTCGGGGCGGTCGGGAGTTTTGGACCCTCGGCGGTGTCGGCCGCCCCACTTGCGGGGATGCCGGCCCAGGCGCTGCCGACGATCGCCGTAGGTCTCCACCAGGGGTCGAAGGGCGCCGATGTGAAGGCGCTCCAAGAGGCGTTGATCGCCGCTGGCATCACCGTGGCCGGCGGCGCCGACGGCGTGTTCGGTCCGAGCACCCGAGCGGCCGTCGCCAGCTTCCAGACGGCCAAAGGCCTGGCGGTGTCCGGCGAAGTCGACGCGGCAACCTCGGCGGCACTGAGTGGTGGCTCCGCTCCAGCAGCGTCGACGGGTTCGGGTGAGCTCGCACTCGGCGCGAAGGGAGACGCCGTCAAGGCACTCCAAGTGGCGCTGGCGGGCGCCGGCGTCTACCTGCCCGGCGGTCCGGACGGTGTGTTCGGCGCTGCCACCGAAAAGGCGGTCAAGAGCTTCCAGCGTTGGAACGGCCTGCCCGTGACCGGCGTCGCCGATTCCGCCACGCTGGCGAAGCTCGCGGCGATCGCCCCCGCTGCCGGCGCACCTGCCGCAGCGACCCCCGCGGCGTCATCCAATCCTTCCGTGGGGCTGAAGATGGGCGCGCAAGGAGCGTTGGTCAAGGCGCTCCAGCAGGCGCTCATCAACAGCGGTGTGGCTGTGCGCGGTGGCGCCGACGGCGCATTCGGTGCCGCCACCAAGGCCGCCCTCATCTCGTACCAGTCGGCCAATGGGCTGACCGCGGACGGCGTGGTCGACGAGGCAACCGCGACCAAGCTCGGCCTCGGCGCGGCCGCAGCGGCGCCGGCGGCGTCGTCGAACCCGTACGTCGGTCTGAAGATCGGAGCACAGGGCAGCCGGGTGAAGGATCTGCAGCGGGGTCTCATGAACACCGGTCTCGCACTCCGCGGCGGTGCCGACGGCGCGTTCGGTGCTGCCACCCAGGCCGTGCTCATCACGTTCCAGACGACGAACGGCACCGCCCCGACCGGCATCGTCGGCGAGCAGGACGCCACCTTGCTCGGCCTCAGCGCGAGTGGGGCGGGCACTCCGCAGGGCATCGCCACCACGGTGGGGTACCCGGTGTTCGGCGAGCGCGGCGACCGGGTCAAGACGATGCAGCAGGCGCTGCTCAACGCGGGCATCAAGGTGCCGGGGGGCGCCGACGGCATCTTCGGCTCGAGCACGGCCGGGGCGATCATGGACTTCCAGCGGCGCGAAGGAATCGCGGTCACGGGCAAGATCGACGATCAGACAGCCGGCAAACTCGGCCAGGCTGCCGCCCCGGCGCCGGCCGCTCCGAGCGCGAGCGGGATCACGATCCAGGCGTTCCCCGTCCAGGGCGCGTGCTGGTTCGGCGACACGTGGCACGCCCCGCGTGGCGGGGGCCGGCTGCACGAGGGCCTCGACATCATCGCGGCGGAGGGCAAGCAGCTCTATGCGGTGGTCGACGGCACGATCACGAAGCAGTATGTGGACTATCCGGGTGCACTGTCCGGGAACGGCGTGCGGGTGTCGCTGCCGAACGGCACGTACTTCACCTACCTGCACATGAGCGCCTTCGCCGACGGCATCGGGGTCGGCGTGCCGGTCAAGGCCGGCCAGCTGATCGGTTACGTCGGCGAGACCGGCAACGCGGCGACGCCCCACCTGCACTTCGAGGTCCACCCCTCCGGAGGCGGTGCGGTCAACCCGTACCCCATCATCAAGCCGGCCGACGCCTGCAGCAACACCACGGCTCGCGGCTGATCCCGGCTACCATCACCCGTCACAACTGAATCGCCGTTCGACACGAACGGGAGAGTCGGATCGCCGTTGGGGGCGACTGACGCCGAAGGAGCAACCTCCCCGGAATCTCTCAGGCACCCGGACCGTCCGTGTGAGGCACGCTGGAAAGTGAGACCGCATCGCTGCGTTCTCCGCCGATGGGGCAAAACTCTCAGGCACCGATGACAGCGCGGGGAACTCGCCACCCACCCTGGAGGTTCCCGTGACTGTTGCCGCCGACCGTTCGTCGACTCGACTGAGTGACCTGTTCGAATCGGACGAGTTCGCGCGGCGCCACATCGGTCCGTCCGGCGACGACATCGGGGCGATGCTGTCGACCATCGGCGTGGGCAGCCTCGAGGCGCTGATCGCCGAGACGGTGCCGCCGAGCATCAGGTCGGCCGCTCCCCTGGCGCTCGGCGACGGCGTGCCCGAACACATCGCGCTCGAGCGCCTCCGAGCGCTCGCCGGCCGCAACCTGGCCGTCACGAGCCTGATCGGCATGGGCTACACGGGCACGATCACGCCGCCGGTCATCACCCGCAACGTGCTCGAGAACCCCGCCTGGTACACGGCGTACACGCCTTACCAGCCCGAGATCAGCCAGGGTCGTCTCGAAGCGATCCTCAACTTCCAGACGGTGGTCACCGAACTGACCGGCCTGGACGTGGCGAACGCCTCGTTGCTCGACGAGGGAACGGCGGCCGCCGAGGCGATGACGATGGCGCGACGGTTGTCGAAGCAGGCGGCCGATCGGTTCTTCGTCCACCACGACACCCATCCTCAAACGCTCACCGTGCTGCGCACCCGCGCCGAGCCGATCGGCATCGAGCTCGTCGTCGGTGACCTGGACGTTCTCGACGGTGCGCTCGACGACGGCATCTTCGGCGCCCTGTTCTCGTTGCCCACCTCGACCGGAGCGGTGATCGACTGGACGGCACCCATCCAGCGCGTCCACGACGGTGGCGGGATCGCGGTCGTGGCGACCGACCCGCTCGCTTGTGTGCTCGCCACTCCCCCGGGCCAGCTCGGCGCCGACATCGCCATCGGATCGGCGCAGCGCTTCGGCGTTCCGATGGGCTTCGGCGGCCCGCACGCGGCGTTCCTCGCCGCTCACGACACAGCGGCGCGGGCGATGCCGGGCCGCATCGTCGGTGTCAGCACCGACACCGCCGGCCGCCCGGCACTGCGCCTCGCGCTGCAGACCCGTGAGCAGCACATCCGCCGCGAGAAGGCCACCTCGAACATCTGTACGGCACAGGTCCTGCTCGCCAACATCGCCGGGTTGTACGCCGCCTGGCACGGGCCGGACGGGCTGCGCCGCATCGCGGAGCGCGTACAGCGACTGACGTCGATCGCCGCCGAGGGGCTGGGCCGCACTGGCGTATCACTGGTGCACGACACCTGGTTCGACACGCTGGCCGTCGAGGTCGGAGACGCCGACGCCGCGGTCGCTTCGGCGCTGTCCGCCGGGGTCAACATCCGTCGTGTCGACGCCTCGACCGTCGCCATGACGTTCGACGAGACCACGACACTCGACACGGTCTCCGCGGTCGTCGGGGCACTCGGTGGGCGTCCGCTCGACGCCGCAGAGGCCGACGCTGTGGCCGACGGGCTCCCTGTGACGGCCCGCCGTACCGACGACTTCCTCACCCAGGCCGTCTTCTCCCGCTACCACAGCGAGCACGAGATGCTCCGCTACCTGCGGCGCTTGAGCGACCGCGATCTTGCGCTCGACCGCACGATGATCCCGCTCGGTTCGTGCACGATGAAGCTCAACGCCACCTCCGAGATGGCGCCGATCACCTGGCCCGAGTTCGCCGACGTCCATCCGTTCGCCCCGTCCGACCAGGTCGAGGGCTACACGGAGATGATCGCCGACCTCGAAGGCCGGTTGGCCACCATCACGGGCTACGACCGCGTGAGTGTCCAGCCGAATGCCGGCAGCCAGGGCGAGCTCGCGGGATTGCTCGCCATCCGCGGCTACCACCGCTCGCGCGGCGACGAATCCCGCACCGTGTGTCTCATCCCGTCGAGCGCCCACGGCACCAATGCGGCGAGCGCCGTGATGGCCGGCATGGACGTGGTGGTCGTCGCGTGCGACGAGCGCGGCAACGTCGACCTCGCCGATGTTCGGGCCAAGGTGGCCGAGCTGGGCGGCCGGTTGGCGGCGATCATGATCACCTACCCGTCCACCCACGGTGTGTTCGAAGCCGAGGTCCGCGAGCTGTGCGACACTGTCCACGCCGCCGGCGGCCAGGTCTACGTCGACGGCGCCAACCTCAACGCCTTGGTCGGTCATGCCCGGCCCGGTGAGTTCGGCGCCGATGTCAGCCATCTGAACCTGCACAAGACGTTCTGCATCCCCCATGGTGGCGGGGGTCCTGGCGTCGGCCCGGTGGGTGTTCGAGCCCACCTTGCGCCATTCCTCCCCGGCCATCCGCTCGATGCCACCGCCACGGCCGGCGCTGTGGCGGCAGCTCCGCACGGCTCGGCCGGGATCCTGCCCATTCCCTGGATGTACATCGAGATGATGGGCGCACAGGGCCTGACCGATGCGACCGCGGTCGCCGTGCTGTCGGCCAACTACATCGCAGCCCGGCTCGACGGTGCCTTTCCCGTGCTCTACCGCGGTGAGCACGGTCGAGTGGCGCACGAGTGCATCATCGACCTGCGTCCGGTCACGAAGGCGACCGGCGTCACCGTCGACGACGTCGCCAAGCGCCTGATGGACTACGGCTTCCACGCGCCGACGATGAGCTTCCCGGTTGCCGGGACGCTGATGATCGAGCCGACCGAGAGCGAGACGCTCCGCGAGATCGACCGGTTCTGCGACGCGATGCTGGCGATCGCCGCCGAGATCGACAAGGTCGCCGCCGGCGAGTGGCCGATCGAGGACAGCCCGCTGCGCCACGCCCCCCACACTGCCGAGGAGCTGCTGGGCGACTGGGACCGCCCGTACAGCCGGGAGATCGGCGCGTTCCCGCTCCCCTCCCTGCGGGTCTCGAAGTACTTCCCGCCGGTGTCGCGCATCGACGGCGCGTACGGCGATCGCAACCTCGTGTGCAACTGCGAACCGCTCGAGGCCTACGCAACGTCACTCTGATCCACGTACGAGCAGTCCGAGGCCGACCGAAGAGTAGGTTGACGCCATGCCGGGCGACGAACGTTCCTCCGATCCCTTCTCGGACATGATCAACCTGTTCGCGGCGCCGCTCGCCGGCACGATCCGCTCGTTCGACCAGTTCCGCAAGGGCGTCGACGAGTTCCTCCGCGGGGTCGAGAACTTCAACCGCACGATGGAGAACCTCAACGAGACCGCGGAGCGGATCAACGTGCTGCTCGCCGAGGTGGAAGAACCGATCCGCGCCGCCATCCCCCAGGTGACGCGCACGGTCAAGCTTGCCGACGAGATGATGCAGGTGGTGAGCGGCCCAGCGATCGCTGTCGCACCTGGCCTGAACCGCCTCGCCGAGGTGCTCAGCACGCCAGGGCTCAACCAGCTCCCGGCCCAACTCGGTCAGTTCACCGAGGTGATGGCCGAGATGTCACGCCGTCTCGGCCCGCTCACCCAGTTCGCCGAGTCGGCCGGTGGCCTGTTCGGCGGCTTCCGTCTGCCGGGAACCTCGCCTGCCCGGCCCGCTCCCCCACCCGCCGACGACGACCGCGATCTCGTCGTGACCCGTGCCGGTCATGTCGAGCCGGCCCCCGAGCCTGAACCCGCGGCGGCCAAGCCGGCGAAGAAGCTGACGGCGAAGCGGGTGCCGGCCAAGAAGCCGGCGGCGAAGAAGCCTGTCGCCAAGCGAGTACCGGCGAAACGGTCGACCGGCCGCTGAGCGGGATCGTTCAGCCGACGAACGGCGTGGCGACCACGTGCCCGTCGAGGCCCTTGCCACGCACGTCGACCACGACCTGGCGGCCCTGGGCCGTGTCGGGCGGGAGGAACGCGAAGGCGATCCCGTGGCCGAGCACCGGCGAGTAGTTGCCACTGGTCACCTCGCCGACCACGGCACCGTCGATCGTCACGGCGCAGCCGGCCCGTGCCGGGCGACGACCGTCGGTGGCGAGACCCATGAGACGGCGGCTGATGCCTGCCGAACGCTCGGCGAGCGCGGCCGCTCTCCCGCGGAACGCCGGCTTGTCCCACGCCACGACCCAGCCGAGCCCAGCCTGCAGCGACGTGATGCCAGGGCCGAGCTCGTGGCCGTGCAGCGGCAGACCCGCCTCGAGCCGCAGCGTGTCGCGGGCACCCAGGCCGGCCGGGGTGACACCGGCAGCGACGATCGCTTCCCACAATACGGGAGCGGCCTCTGCGGGCACGGCGATCTCGACGCCCTCCTCGCCGGTGTATCCGGTGCCGGCCACCGTGCAGGCAACCCCGTTCCAGGAGGCCGTCGCCACACGGAACCGTCCGACGCCGGCAGCCTCCGGGAACACCTGGGTGAGCGTGCTCCTGGCCGACGGACCCTGTACCGCGAGGACCGCGCGGGTGGACGTGATGTCGTCGCCCCCGATCGCAGAGCGGACGCCGTCGGTGTTCGAGGCGTTCGGCATCACGTCGAGCGTCGGCTCGCCGCTGCCCGGGTGCCACCACACGATGATGTCGTCGACCACCGAGGCATCGGCGTCGTCGAGCAGGTGGGTGTACTGCGCCCGGCCGGGACCGATCTTGGTGATGTCGTTGGTGAGCGCGTTCTGGATCGCGTCGATCGCGCCCGCTCCGGTCAACCGCACCGTTCCGAGGTGAGACACGTCGAACAGAGCGGCCGAGGTGCGACATGCCAGGTGTTCGGCGATGGTGCCCGAGGCGTAGGAGATCGGCATCTCCCAGCCACCGAACTCGGCCATCGCCGCGCCCAGTGACCGGTGCGCGGCGTCGAGCGGTGAGGTCTGCAGCGCCACGGCCGGTCAGCCGATGCGACGGGCCGGGGTGTGTGTGGGTGTGTGCGTGGGGGTGGAGGCGGCGGCGTCACCGCGGATCGGGGCGACGTCGGCGGCGAGGTCTGCCTCGAGCTCCTCCTTCACGCCGCCCAGCGACAAGACGTTGAGCACTCCCTGACCCTGCTTGAGGACGTCGACGAGTTGATCGCCGTCGCACAGCACCACGCTCCCGCCGTCGATCACGATGTGGGCCGACGCGATGTCGGTCGAGACATGTTGGCGGAGGTAGTCGAACACCTTGCGGACCTGTTCGAGCTTGATGCCCGCGTCGATCAGCTTCTTGATCGTCTTCAGTTCGAGCAGGTCGCTGTAGCTGTACCGGCGCCGGCTCCCGCTGCCGGCGGCGTCGGTGAGCGACGGGCGGATGAGGTCGGTACGTGCCCAGTAGTCGAGCTGGCGGTACGAGATCCCCACCACCTTGGCGGCCTGGGTGCCGCTGTATCCGATCTGTGCTGCGAACAGCGGATCGATCGGATCCGCCCCTGTTTCCACCTTTGCATCAACCATGGCTGCCTCCGAGGTCGTTCTGCCCAACATCCACGACGATCGCAACCGCTCCGCGTGCTGACACGAGCGTAACTACGACTTTGTGAGATGGTGAACACTACGGCTCGCCGGAGCAGCCGTCAACCTGGGCTGTC
>CAZYWK010000045.1:0-15623 GCA_964651825.1 uncultured Ilumatobacteraceae bacterium
GTCGAGTAGTCGTCGAAGCCCTCGGAGTACATGAGGTTCTTGATCCCCACGCCCCACCCGACCCCGCGCACGATGTCGCCCGCATCGGCGGTGCGGCCGGCGCCGCCGGGGATCGACATCACGTGGTCGTCGGCCGGAGCGGGCATCGGCAGCGCCGCGGTGTCGCGGATGCACTGCTCGACCGGCGCCACGTTCAACACCGGCTGGCCGGTGATCAGCGCGTCGCCGGTGCGCATGGCGTTGAGGAGCCGGATCTCGACCGGATCGATTCCACACGCCTCGGCCAAGCGGTCCATCTGCGATTCGTGGGCGAAGCACGCCTGCACCACGCCGAACCCGCGCATCGCCCCGCACGGAAGATGGTTGGTACGCACCGCGTAGCCGTCGACCACCGCATTCGGGCACCGGTACGGGCCCTGGGTGTGCGTGATGCCGTTGATCAGCACGGCCGACGACGTGGACGCGTACGCCCCGCCGTCGAACACCATTCGCGCCTCGATCTTGACGATCTCGCCGTCGGCGGTGGCGTGATGACGCATCCAGATCGTCGCCGGATGGCGGTGGACGTGGCCGAGGAAGCTCTCACCGCGGCTGTACGCGATGCGTACCGGCCGGCCGAGCCGCAGCGCGAGCAGGCAGGTGTGCACCTGGAGGCTGATGTCCTCTCGGGCGCCGAAGGCGCCGCCGACCCCGCCGAGCACGAGCCGCACCGCGTCGTCGGGCAGGCCGAGGCAGGCGGCGATCTGATGGCGGTCCTCGTGGAGCCACTGCGTGGCGACGTGCAGCTCGACGCCCTTGCCGCCCGGGTCGGGCACGGCCAACGCGGCTTCGAGACCGAGAAAGGCCTGGTCCTGCATCCCGATCTCGTAGGTCCCCTCGACCACCACGTCGCCGACGATGTCGGGGTCGCCGCTCACGATGCGTTGGTGGCGGATGAGGTTGCCGTCCGGATGGATCGGCGGATGGCTCCCGTCGATCGCCGCCTCCGGGTCGAGCAGCGGTTCGAGCACCTCATAGGTGACGACGATCGCAGCGAGCGCCCGCCGGCACGTCTCGGGATGGTCGGCGGCGACGGCCGCGACCGGCTCGCCGACGTAGCGCACGACGTCGGACGCGAACACCTGCTGGTCCTGGCTGACGAGGCCGTAGGTCATCACTCCCGGTACGTCGTCGGCGGTGATCACCGCTTCGACCCCGCTGATCTTCCACGCCGCCGACAGGTCGATCGACACGATCCGGGCGTACGGATGGGGTGAGCGCAGCGTCGCTCCCCACAGGCAGCCGTCGGCTGACAGATCGGACGAGAACTCGAACGTGCCCTGCACCTTGGCGATCCCGTCGGGTCGGGAGATCGAGGTGCCGATCGTGCCCTGACGCGCGCCGGGGTCACGCGGCGTCGCCACGAGATCGGTCGGCTGCTCGATCGTGGTCATGCCGTGACCGTCGGCTCTCCGCGGCGACGGGACACGGCGACCCGTTGGACCGCCTCGATGATGCGGCCATAGCCGGTGCAGCGGCACACGTTGCCGGCCAGTTGCTCACGGACGTCGGCCTCGGTGGGAGCGGGCTGGCGGTCGAGCAGATCGTGCACCGCCACGATGAGGCCGGGCGTGCAGAACCCGCACTGCACAGCGCCGGCGTCGACGAAGGCCTGCTGCACGTCGGACGGCGCCCCGACCGGAGCGAGCCCCTCGACCGTGACGATCGGCTGGCCGACGGCGCCGGCAGCCATCACGAGGCAGGAACACAGGAGAGCGCCGTCGACGGTGACGCTGCACGACCCGCACTCGCCCTGCTCGCACGCTCCCTTCGCCCCGAGCAGACCTAAACGGTCGCGCAAGACGTCGAGCAGACTCTCTCCCAGCCACGAATCGTGGACCTCGCGATCTACGCCGTTGACGTGCAACACGAAGTGTTCAGCGGTGGGCACCGCACCCGCGTCGGTCACGCCGCCACCTTCCCGGACGGACCGGCGACGAGCGCGCGCCGGGCGAGCCGCTGCGCCAATACGCCGACGGCGTGGCGGCGATAGTCGGCCGTGGCGCGATGGTCGGTGATGGGCCGCGCGGCGGCGGCCACGAGGTCGCCGAACGCGGTCAACGTCTCGCCGGGCGCCGTCATCGACGACCAGTCCATCGCCTCGCCGAGGACGCCCTCCGCCTCGGGACAGCGCAGGATCGTGGGGCCGACCGATCCCAACGCCACGGCGACACGCCGCTCGGCCTCGTCGACGACGAGACAGGCGGTCGCCACCGCGATCACCATCGCGTTGCGCACACCGACCTTGGCGTAGCCCTGCCAGCCACGCGCGACGGGCAAGGTGATCTCCGCGATCAGCTCGCCCGGCTCGATCGCGGTGCGCTTGACGCCGATCATGAACTCGCGCACCGGCATCGTCCTCGCGCCGGTGGCCGACATCAGCGTGACGGAGGCGTCGAGCGCCGCCAGCACCGGGAGGCCGTCGCCGGCTGGCGAACAGGTGCCGAGGTTCCCCGCGAGCGTGCCCGCGTTGCGGATCTGGGGTGAACCGACCGTGCGTGAGGCCTCGGCGAGCGCCGGAGCGAACCGCGCCAAGGGTTCGGCCAGCAGCTCGCGATAGGTGATCCCCGCCCCGACGACCAGCATTCCGGTCACCGGGTCGTGACGCCAGGAACGCAACTCGGCGACGCGGCCCACGCCGATCACCACATCGTCGGGCCGGCGGTGTCCGTCGTTGATCTCGACCATGAGGTCGGTGCCGCCGGCGAGGATCAGCGCGTGGGGATGCTCGGCCAGCATCCGGGTCGCCTCATCGAGCGAGGTGGGCAACAGCATCGACATTGCCCGGAACTGTACAAAATGTCAATCGAGACCAAACCGTCACACAGATTCTCGGCTCCCGCTTACCTGTCGCCGAGGGCGACGAGTAAGGTCCGCGCAGCGTGACGCCAGTCACGCGTCCAGCACAGAAGGATTCTGGGGGAGAACAGATGCGAACTAGAACATCCCGGCGGGCGGCCAAGTACGGGCTCGCCGCACTCGTGAGCTTCTCGCTCATCGCCACCGCCTGCGGCGGCAGTGACGACGACTCGAGCGACGGCACCCAGGCACCGACCGGTACCGACGCGGCCACCGACGACAGCTCCGCTGACACCGAGGCCGACGGTACGGAGGCGCCCGACGACTCCGTACTCGAAGATCTCGAAATCAGCGAGATCACCGAACCCGACGACATCGGCGATCCTGTCTCCGGCGGCACCCTCCGCTACGGGCTCGAGGCCGACGTCGACGGCATCAACCCGACCTCGTCGGCGCTCTCGGCCCCCGGCCTGATGATGGCCAACGCGGTGTTCGACACGCTGACGGCGTGGGATGCCGACGGCGTCGCCGTCCCGTACCTCGCCGAGTCGGTCGAGCCGGCCACCGAGGGCGATTTCTCGAAGTGGGTCGTCACGATCCGCCAGGGCATCTCGTTCCACGACGGCACACCGGTCACGATCGATGCCGTGATCCAGGGCTTCGAGACCCAGCGGCAGGACCCGCTCGTCGGCCTTGCCGTCAAGCCCTTCTATCCCGAGACCGGTGCCGTCGACCGGATCGACGACTTCACGGCCCAGTTCAACCTGCTCGAGCCGAACGCCTACTTCGCCGGCGCCCTGACGGGTCAGCTCGGCTACGTGTCGTCGCCGACCTGGCTGGCCGCCGCCCTCGAGGACCCGACGCTCAACCAGAAGCCGGTGGGCTCCGGGCCGTTCGTGTTCGACAGCCGGTCACCCGACTCGGTGACACGCTTCGTCCGCAACGACGACTGGTGGAACGGCGAGGTCTACCTCGACGCCGTCGAGTTCGTGCCCGTGCCCGACGCCGCCACCCGAGCCGACCTGTTGTTGCAGGGCGATCTCAACGCCCTCCAGACTTCGGATCCGGGCGCGATCCTGGAGCTCCGCGAGGACGAGACCGTGCAGATGGTCGTCGACGAGACGGGCGAAGAAGGCTTCGCCATGATCAACTCTGGCTCGGCGCCGTTCGACGACATCCGTGCCCGCGAAGCGCTCACGCTCGCCACGCCGGAGGAGAACTACCTCAACCTGATCGGCCTCGGCGTGCTGCGCCCCGCCTCGCAGCGCTTCATCCCCGAGAGCCCGTACTACAACCCTGACGTCACGATGCACATGGACGACCCGGCAGCCGCCAAGGAGCTGTCCGACGCCTACTGCGCCGACCTGCCGGAGAACTGCAGCAACGGCAAGATCAACATGGAGCTGCAGTACCCCGCCGGTTCGGTGGTGCTCGACCAGACGGCCGACCTGATGATCCAGGGTTGGGGCGATTCGTTCAACGTGACCGTGCAGACGATCCCGCAGGACGAGCACATCCAGGAAGCCGCGCTCGGCCAGTACAACGTGGTGCTGTGGCGTCAGTTCGGTGCCGAAGATCCCGCGCTCGACAACGTGTGGCTGATGTGCCGCACGGTCGGCGGCATCTCCTTGAACTGGCCGAAGTTCTGCGATCCGGCTCGTGACGAGCTGCTCCTCGCCGGACAGGCCAGCACCGACCCGGCCGAACGGGCCGCGATCTACCAGGAACTGTCCCAGAAGATCCACGACGACTACCTCTACGTGTTCTTCGCCCACACGATGTGGGTGAACGCGTTCGCCGAAGACGTCCACGGCGTGTGCGACCGCACCTCGCCCGAGGGTGTGCCCCTGCGATGCGTCTCCAACGGGCGTAACTGGTTCTCGTCCATCTGGATCTCCGCGTAAGTCACCGGAGGACCTCTCACAGCCATGAGGTACTGGGCCATACGGATCGCGGGAGCGATCCTGCTCCTCCTGACGGTCAGCATGCTGACCTTCGGCGCGATGAACGTTCTCGGCGATCCGCTGTTCAACATCCTCGGCCCCACGGCCGGCGACACGGAGAACCCGGAGAGCGTGAAACTCATCGAGGCCGCCAAGGAGGAGTACAACCTCGACAAGCCACTGCCCGTTCGCTACGCGATCTGGTTGGGCGGATTCGTCCAGGGTGACTTCGGCGTTCAGTTCAGCGAGGACGGGCAACCGCCCGTCAGCGACCTGATCGCCGAACGTCTCCCGCGGACCTTGTCGTTGCTGGTGATGGCCCAGATCATGGCGGTTGCCATCTCCGTACCGTGGGCACTCTGGGCGGCTTCGAGAGCGAACTCGAAGTCCGACAGGGTGTCCACGGTCGGCGCGTTCTTGTTCATCTCGATCCCGAACTTCGCCCTCGCGGTGATCCTGTCGTACTTCCTGTCGATCAAACTCGGCTGGTTCCCGCTCGTCTACCGGGCGGGCGACCCGCTGGTGTCACGGTTCCACCAACTCATCCTGCCGGCGCTGACCCTGGCGATACCGGCCGCCGCGGTGTACCAGCGGCTACTGCGGACCGATCTGATCACCACCCTCCAGGAGGACTTCATCCTCACCGCTCGGGCCAAGGGTGTGCCGCGTCGCTCAGTGCTGCTGAAACACGCGTTGCGACCGTCGCTGTTCTCCTTCGTCACGGTGTTCGGCATCACGACCGGCGGCCTCATCGGTGGCGCCCTCGTCGTCGAGAGCATCTTTCTCATCCCCGGCCTCGGCCGGGCGATCGTCGAGGCGGTCCTGCGCGAGGACTTCCCGGTCGTCCTCGCGATCGTGATGATCGTGTCGGCGATCTTCGTGTTCCTCAACCTGATCATCGACCTCGTCTATTCACTCATCGATCCCCGGGTACGGCGGTGACCTTCTCATGACCGATCTCTCCGTCCACATGGAGCACGACCAGGCGAACGTGCTCGCCGACCTCGGTGGGGTCCCGGCCGAGGACGTCACCCAGAAGGGGCGCAGCCTCGGGTGGGGCTTTTGGCTCGCCGTCGGCTTCATCGTCGTCATCGTGCTCGCCGCCGTCCTGGCCCCGTGGCTCCCACTCAAGGATCCGGAGAAGTCCTATGTGATCCCCGGCGAGCGGCCACCGTATTCGCCGTCGTGGGAGTTCTGGTTCGGCACCGACCAGCTGTCGCGCGACATGTTCAGCCGCACCATCTGGGGCGCCCGGATCTCGCTCACCGTAGGTTTCACCGCGATCGCGCTCGGCATGATCGTCGGCGGTTCGCTCGGGATGATCGCCGGCTACTTCCGGGGTCGCTTCAACGCGGTGATCTCGTTCGTCTTCGTGATCCTGCTCTCGTTCCCGGCGCTCGTGCTGGCGATTCTGATCACCTCCTTGCTCAACCGGAGTCTCTTCACGATCTCCTTCACGATCGGTGTCTTGTCGATCGCTCCGGTCGGCATGGTGTCGCGGGCCACCACGGTCTCCTTCGCCGACCGTGAGTTCGTCCTCGCGGCCCGCACCCTCGGGGCCAAGCACCCGCGGATCATCATGCGCGAGCTCCTGCCGAACGTGGTGATCCCGATGAGTGCCCTCGCGCTGCTCGGCGTGGCCGTCGCAATCGTTGCCGAGGGCGGGCTCGCCTTCCTCGGCCTGTCGGTCCAGCGGGGCATCACCTGGGGCAAGCTGATCCAGAACGGCGCCGGGCGCCGCGAGCTCGAGAATGCCCCATGGGTCGCGTTCGCCCCGATCCTCGTGCTGTTCCTCACCGTGCTGTCACTGAATTTCGCTGGTGACCGGCTGCGAAGCCACTTCGACGTGAAGGAGATCACACTGTGACGCCGAGCTCCGATGCGGCCGCGGGGCGTGTGAGCGAGCACCTCGGTGTCTCCAGGACGCACCCCGACGAGCCGTTGCTCGTACTCGACGACCTGAAGACGCACTTCCGGACCGATCGCGGCCTCGTCCGCGCGGTCGACGGTGTGTCGTTGTCGATCAACCGCGGCGAGTCACTCGGTGTCGTCGGTGAGTCGGGGTCTGGCAAGACGGTGCTCAGCCGCTCGATCATGGGCCTGCTGCCGTCGACCGCGGTCATGTCCGGCTCGGTGAAGTTCGCCGGCCAGGAGATCCTCGGCCTGCCGGCGTCACAGATGCGTCACCTGTGGGGCGCCGAGATGTCGATGGTGTTCCAGAACCCGTTGAACTCGCTGAACCCGCTGATGAAGATCGGCAAGCAGATCGCCGAGCCGTTGAAGCTGCATCTCGACATGGACAAGCGCAACGCCCGCGCCACCGCGGCGCAGCTGCTTCGTGATGTCCGCATCCCGGAGGCCGAGCGCCGCCTCGACCAGTATCCGCACGAACTGTCCGGCGGCATGCGCCAGCGGGTGATGATCGCGATCGCGCTGGCCTGCGGCCCGACCGTCCTGTTCGCCGACGAGCCGACCACCGCCCTCGACGTCACCGTGCAAGCCCAGATCCTCGAGCTGATCGGTGAGCAACGGCGCGATCGGAACATGTCGGTCGTGCTCGTCACCCACGACCTCGGCGTGGTCGCCGGCCACACCGACCAGATCGCGGTCATGTACGGCGGCAAGCTCGTCGAGCGGGCCCCTACCCGCACGCTGTTCGCCAACATGAAGATGCCGTACACCAAGGCGTTGATGCGCAGCATCCCGAAGCTCACCGACCCGAGCCACACCCGGTTGGCCTCGATCCCCGGGCGGCCGCCGGATCTCGTCCATCCACCCGCCGGCTGCCGCTTCGCGCCGCGCTGCGCCTACGCCCGCGACAACTGCCACGTCGAGGAGCCACCGCTGATCGCCGCCGAAAGCCCCGATCACCTGTACGCCTGCTGGTACCCGGTCGGCTCCCCCGAGTACGAAGAGCGCGACGCGCAGCTCGCCGCCACCGGCGAGGTGCCGGTCGGAATCGCGGGGGTGTCCTGATGGCGGGTACCGGCAAGGCCCACCTGCGCGACGGTGACAACGTGTTGCGCGTCGAGGATCTGGTCGTCGAGTTCAAGGCCGGACGTAACGCGACGGTCAAGGCGGTGTCCGGGATCAGCTTCGACGTCCGCCGTGGAGAAACACTGGGCATCGTCGGCGAATCCGGCTGCGGCAAGAGCACCACGGGAAGGGCCGTGATGCAGATCCCCAAGCCCACGTCCGGTTCGATCGTGTTCGAGGGGCGTGATCTCACCGCGCTGTCCTCGAACGAGCTCCGCGAGGCGCGCACCAAGGTGCAGATGATCTTCCAGGACCCGATCTCGTCGCTGAACCCGCGTCGCACCGTGCGCGAGAGCGTCCTCGAGCCGCTCGAGATCTGGAATCGCGGCACCGCGGCCGAGCGCGGGACACTCGTCGACGAGATCCTCGAATCGGTCGGCATCGACCCCGAACGCGCCGCCGAGAGCCGTCCCCACCAGTTCTCCGGTGGCCAGTGCCAGCGCATCTCGGTCGCCCGCGCCCTCGTGCTCGATCCGACGATGATCATCTGCGACGAGCCGGTCTCGGCGCTCGACGTGAGCGTGCAGGCCCAGGTCCTCAACCTGCTCGAAGACCTCAAGGTCAAGTACGGGTTGACGTTGATGTTCATCGCTCACGACCTCGCCGTCGTCAAGAACGTGAGCGATCGTGTGATGGTCATGTACCTCGGCAAGGTGTGCGAGGTCGCCCACAGCGACGACCTCTACGCCCGGGCCGCTCATCCGTACACGAACGTCCTGTTGCAGTCGATCCCCGAGCCCGATCCCGACGCCGATCACTCGGTGGCCGACCTGGTCGGCGAACTACCGTCGCCGGTGAACCCACCGTCGGGTTGCCGGTTCCACACCCGCTGCCCGAACGCCGACGAGCTCTGCACCCGCGACGAACCCGAGCTCCGCTCGATGGGAGACGGTCACTTCGTGGCGTGCCACCACCCGGTCGAAACCGCCGTGACGCTCACCACCACCACCACCACCACCTGAGCAACCTCGTTCATCCGGCCCCGTCCCCAATGAACGGGGTCAGCTCAGGCGTTGCGGAACTCGGGTGGACGCTTGTCGAGGAAGGCCACCATCGCCTCTCGGTGGTCGGCGGTGGCCGATGCCATGATCTGCTGGCGGTTCTCGAGGTCGATCGCCGCCTGCATCCCCGGGATCTCGAGCGCCGACCACATCGCTTCCTTGGTCAGCGCCACCCCGAACGGCGTGTTGGACAGGACCAGTTCCGCCTTCGCCAGTGCGAGCGGGAACAACTCGTCGTCGGCCACCCGTTCGACGACGAGGCCGATCCGGGCGGCTTCGTCGGAGTCGAACACCCGACCCGTCAACATCAGTTCCTGCGACCTCGAGGCCCCGACCAGTCGCGGCAGCAGCCACGACGTGCCGATGTCGCACGCCGACAGCCCGATCTTGATGAACGCGGCCGAGAACCGCGCCGATGCGGCGGCGAGCCTGATGTCGGAGCCGAGCACGAGCGCGAACCCGCCACCGGCGGCAGGCCCGTTCACCGCGGCGATCACGGGCTGCGGCAGTGAACGCAGGTGCGGGATCAGGGTGGCGATGTGCTTCTGCACGGCGAACCCTCGCTGGGTCGGGCCGAGATGCTCGGTGTGCGGCGCGTGTCCGTAGCCGCCGAGGTCGAGCCCGGAGCAGAATCCCCGGCCGGCACCGGTGAGGATGACCACCCGCGCCGTCGGATCGATGGCGATCTCGTCGAGGTGGCGATGCAGGGCCTCGACCATCTCAGCGGTCATGGCGTTGAGCGAGTCGGGGCGGTTGAGCGTGAGCTGGACGACACCCGGAACGGGTTCGTCACGCAGGACGACGGTCATCGCCGCATCGTTGCCGATGATGCCCCGGCCCGACGATTCGGGGCTGGTACGTTCGCCCCGATGCCCGCCGTCGCCATGCCGCTCCTCGAGCACGGGGATGCATCGGCGCCCGACGCTCGCTCCGGCGGGATCGATGTCGCGGCCACGCTGCGACCGTTTCGCCACGGTCGTTCCGACCCCACGACCGTCGTGCACGCCGTGGGGTCGGGTCCCGGGGCGTCGGGGTCGTTCCTCCACGCCACGCACACACCGCAGGGCGCCGGCACCCTGTGCATCCGTTGGGCGGGAGCGCGCCGTGACATCGATGCCTTCGGTCCAGGTGCCGACTGGTTGGCGGCGCGAGCCCCGTTCATGCTCGGCGGCACCGACCGCGGGCTCGACGGCGCCGACATCAGTGGCTGGGCACCGGTCGTCACCTCCGCGCTCGCCAACGCTCGCCATGTCGCGATCGGCGCCAGCGGCAACCTCTACCACGAGCTGCTGCCGACCATCGTCGAGCAGCGCATCACCGGCCACGAGGCCCACCGGCAGTGGGCCGCGTTGTGCCGCCGGCTCGGGGAAGGGGCGCCCGGCCCGTTCCCGGACCTGAGGCTCCCGCCGCATCCCGACGACCTCGCGACCCGGCCGTCGTGGTGGTTCCATCCCCTCGGCATCGAGCGCAAGCGGGCCGACGCGCTGCGCACCGCGGGCCGACACGCGGCGCGACTGTGGGACTGGTCGCTGCTGACACCCCGCGACGCCGGAGCCCGGCTGCGGCTGCTGCCCGGCATCGGCGTCTGGACGGTCGGCACCGTGCTCGGCTCGGCGCTGGGCGACCCCGATGCGGTCCCTGTCGGCGACTACCACCTGAAGAACGTGATCGGCCAGGCGCTCGCCGGCGAGGCGCGCGCGACCGATGAGCGGATGCTGGAGCTCCTGCGGCCATACTCGGGCCAGCGCGGCCGGGTGATCCGGGCGCTGCTCCGTGACGGCCACCGAGCCCCCAAGTTCGGTCCGCGCCAGCGGATCCTGCCCATGCAGCGCTGGTGAACGACACACGGAACGAAACCTCACCGCGACGACCATCCCTGGACCACATGACAACCGACCCATCGACCACGACCCTCCCCGCCACACCGACCGACCCACCCGGTCCGGCCGGCACGCGAACCGAACGGTTGAGCGAGTGGCACCGCGCCGTGATCGTCGGCCTCATCGCCTACGCGATCACCCGGCTGTGCGTGCTGGCCGGCGCCGCCGTCCGCGCCTCGCAGATGGTCGTCGACTCCCGCAAACTGGCCGAGCTGGCCGGCACCACGCCCGACGAACCGAGCGCCGTCTCCACGATCACCGAGGTGCTCACGTCGTGGGACGGGCGGTGGTACCTGGAGATCATCCGCCATGGCTATCCGGGCTCGATCCCACCGAACATCACCTACGAACAGCTCGAAGCACGCGCCGCCTTCTTCCCCGTGTACCCGTGGATCGCCCGGGCCGCCGACTTCGTAGTGCCCGGCGGCGACACCCTGGCGGCGATCACGGTGAACGTCGTGCTCGGCGCGGTGTCGGTCGTGTTGATCGGCCTGCTCGCACGAGAGCTCTACGACACCCGGATCGCGGCCCGCGCAATGATCGTCTACGTCGTGTTCCCGGGCAGCTTCGTGCTGTCGTTCACGTACTCCGAGGCGACCCTCATCGTGTTCGCCACCGCCTGCCTCCTGTTCCTCGTTCGCGAGCAGTGGTGGCTCGCCGGCATCGCTGCGATGATCGGCACCGGCACCCGACCCAACGGTGTCGCCCTCGTCGCAGCCTGTGTCGTCGCCAGCTTCCTCGCCATCCGGCGCTCGCGCGATTGGATGTCGCTCGTCGCGGTCGTGTTGTCGCCGATCGGCTTCGTCGGGTTCCAGTGGTACGTCGATCACACCGCAGGTGAACGGGGCGCCTGGTTCCGCGTGCAGAGCGAGGCCTGGTCGGAGGGCACGAGCTTCGGTGCGACAGCGGTGACCAACACCCTCGAGTTCCTGACCCATCCCCTCTCGTCGCCGACCGACGCGCTCACGGCCCTGTCGATGCTCGCGCTCATCGGCATGGTCTGGTGCGCGTGGAAGGTGCGGTTGAACCTCGTACTCGCCGCGTACAGCGCCGTCGTGGTCGCGCTGATGCTGATCCCCGAGACCGTCACCGCCCGGCCGCGCTTCTTGATCACGGCCTTCCCGCTGTTGATCGCCGTGGCCGCGTGGTGGCCGCAGCGATCGCTCGCCCGCACACCCGCCGCGGATGGGAGCGAGCCGGACGACCGGCTGGACATGGCGACGACCGGCTGGGACATGGCGATGGTCATCGGCGGCGCAGGGATCGCCACCCTGACCGGGTTGTACGCCGTGTTCGGGGCCATCCCGTGATCGGGTCGGGCCGATGATCCGGGCGCTCGTCGTGGTTCCGACCCACAACGAGGCGGCGAACATCGAGCGGTTGCTCGGCGATGTCCGGGCAACGCTGCCGGGCACCGACATCGTCGTGGTCGACGACGCGTCGAGCGACGACACGCGAGTCATCGTGCGCCGCCTGGCAGCCGACGATCCGGCGCTGCGGATCATCGAGCGGCCTGGCAAGTGGGGCCTCGGCGACGCCTACCTGCACGCGTTCAGGGAGGCCCTCGACGACGGGTACGAAGCGGTGGTCCAGATCGACGCCGACTGCTCGCACGACCCGACCGTGCTGCCCTTGATGCTCGACGTCGCGGAGCGGGGGATCGCGCTCGTCATCGGGTCGCGCTACATCCCGGGCGGCACCGTCAGCGGCTGGCCGCGCCGGCGCACCTGGCTGTCGCGGTGGGGCAACCGTTACGTCGCGATCATGCTGGGGCTGGCGATCAACGACGCGACCGCGGGCTATCGCGTCTACCGGGCCGACACGCTGCGCCGGATCGGCCTCGACGGCGTACAGGCGAGCGGGTACGGCTTCCAGGTGGAGATGACCTACCGCGTGGTGCGTGCCGGGCTGAGCGTCGTCGAGGTGCCGATCGCCTTCACCGACCGCGTGGCGGGCACCTCGAAGATGGGCCTGGCGATCATCGCCGAGGCGTTCCGGCTCGTCACGCTGTGGGGCGTCACCGACATGGTCAGCCTGAAGCGCCGCCGCCGGGCCTACCGGACGGTCGAGGACGCCTGATTGCTACGATTCGGAACCCCATGCGCCTGCCGTCGTCGATCACTCCACCGGTGGGGCGCTTCGCCGAAGCACTGCTCTCGATCGATCTCCCCGACCTCGACCCGATACGTCGCGCGACCGTCGTCGGCTTCATCGAACGCCGCGTCGCGGTCCTGCCGTCGTTCACCCGTTTCGGTGTCACGGTGATCGCCTGGACACTCGATGCGGTGAGCCGGGTCGCCGGTCTCGACCGGGTCGTCCGCTTCGTCGCCGCCCGGCCACTCCCCCTCCTGGCCGAGTACCCGCGCCTCGTCCGGTCGCTCGCGTACGCGTACGTGTGGGAGACCTGGCCGTCGACGACGTCCACCGGTGGAACCTCATGAGCGTGACGGTCCGCTACGAGTGCGACGTCCTCATCGTCGGCTCGGGAGCCGGTGGTGCGACGACCGCGGCGGTGCTCGCCGAAGCCGGTCTCGACGTCATCGTCGTCGAGGAGGGGCCGTGGGTCGAGCAGGGTTCGGTGGTGCCGTTCTCGCTCGAACAGATGGACCGTCAGTATCGCTCCGGCGGCGTCACCGTGGCCCTCGGCCTCCCGTCGATCGCGTACACCGAAGGACGCTGCGCCGGTGGCGGCACCGAGGTCAACAGCGGCTTGTACCGGCGACCGCCGGCCGAGACCCTCGAACGCTGGCGGCAGAGCTACCAGATCGCCGAGTTCGCGTCCGACGACCTCGAAGCGATCTGCGACGAGGTCGAACAGACCATCAGCGTGCAGACGGTGCCCGGCGAGCACACGGCCCCGAGCGAGAAGCTCCGGCTGGGCGCGCAACGACTGGGCTGGCAACACGACGAGATCCCCCGCTGGATGGCCTACCCCGACCGTGGCAACGCCGTCGACGGTCGCCGCCAGAGCATGACGGTCACCTATCTGCCGCGGGCGCAACGGGCAGGCGCACGGGTGCTGGTCGAACATCGGCTCGATCGCCTGGTGACCGACGGTGGGCGAGCGACCGAGGCGCGCCTCACCGATACCGGCAGCGACGAGCCGATCGCCGTCACGATCGGGTTCCGCGACGTCATCGTGTGCGCCGGTGCCATCCAAACGCCGGCGATCCTGCAGCGCGCCGGATTCCGCCACCGGGTCGGCCGCACGTTGGCGGTGCATCCGACGGTCAAGTTGGCGGCCCGGTTCGCCAGCGAGATGAACGTCCCCGACGACGTGCCGGTGCATCAGGTGAAGGAGTTCGCTCCCGACATCTCCTTCGGCGGGTCGGCCAGCCACCCGGGCCTAATCGCCCTCGCGCTCAGCGACAACTGGCGAGCGTTCGGGTCCGCGATCGCCGAGTGGCCCGAGATCGCCGTGTACTACGCGGCGATCACCAGCCAGGGCCGCGGGTGGGTGCAGGCGGTGCCCGGCCTGCGCGACCCGATCGTCACCTACCGGCTGACCAGGCGAGACCGTCACCTCCTCGGTCAGGGCCTCTCCCGGCTGGCGCTGCTGATGCTCGAAGCCGACGCCGTCGAGGTCTACCCGTCGTTCCGGAACGCTCCCAGCGTGCGCACCCGGGCGGATCTCGCGGCGATGACGTCGTCGTTCACCGCGTCGACGGCCAGCGTGATGACGGTCCATCTCTGCTCGACCGTGCCGATGGGTGAGCACGACCGCCGCTGCGCCGCAGACAGCTTCGGCAAGGTGCGCGGCTCGACGAACGTGTACGTCAACGACGCCTCCCTGCTGCCCGAAGCGCCCGGCGTCAACCCGCAGGCGTCGGTGATGGCCGTCGCCATCCGCAACGCCCGCCGGTTCGCCGATCGCAGGCTGCCATGAGCGACCTTGCGATGATCGGCCTCCCCGACACGACGGTCGTCACCGGCGCTGGGGGCTGGCTCGGCACGGGGCTCGTGTCCGCGTTCGTCGGTGATGGTGAACGGGCGCGTTCGGGTCGGGTGCGGCTGCTCGTGCGCGACCCGGACGACGAGCGCCGCCTCGCTGCGCTCAGCGATCGAATCGACGTCGTCGTCGGCGACATCGGCGACCCGACCGTCGTCGATCGGCTGTTCGACGGCACGGTCGGCATCGTCGACGTCGTGCACACCGCCGGTGTCATCCATCCGGGATCGATCGACGAGTTCGACCACGTCAACCACCGCGGGACCGCCAACGTGCTCGCCTCCGCCGAACGGGCCGGCGTCCGGCGGATGGTCCACGTGTCCTCGAACAGCCCGTTCGGCACGAACCCCGAACGGCGCGACACGTTCCGCAACGACGAGCCCTATCACCCGTACCTCGGCTACGGCGCGTCGAAGATGCAGGCGGAACTGCGCGTGCTCGAAGCGGCCGACCGGGGGCTGAACGTGGTGATGGTACGGCCGCCCTGGTTCTACGGCCCGTACCAGCCGGCCCGGCAGACGACGTTCTTCACGCTGGTCCGCACGGGTCGCTTCCCGGTGTTCGGCGATGGTGGTCAGCGCCGGTCGATGGTGTACATCGACAACCTGGTCGACGGAATCGTCCGTGCCGAGCTCACGCCTACCGACCCGGGTCTCGGCTGGTGGATCGCGGATGCTCGCGCCTACACGGTCGCCGAGATCGTCGACACCGTCGGGCGTGCGCTGAGCGACGAAGGCTTCGACGACGTGAAACGCAACCGCCTCCGGCTTCCCGAGTTCACCGGCGACATCGCGGAGCGGCTCGACGGCCTCCTGCAGGGCTCCGGACGGTACGTGCAGCAACTCCACGTGCTCGGGGAGATGAACAAGACGATCGCCGTCGACATCTCTGCCGCCCGGCGCGACCTCGGCTACGAGCCCGCCGTCGAACTGTACGACGGCATGCGCCGCAGCATCCGATGGTGCCTCGACCAGGG
>CAZYWK010000045.1:15723-25333 GCA_964651825.1 uncultured Ilumatobacteraceae bacterium
TGTGAACGGCATCCAACTGTGAACGGCGGTGAACGGTGACGAGCTATCTGGTGACCGGGGGAAGCGGGTACTTCGGCTCGCTGCTCGTCGCCCGGCTGGCGACTCCGGGCAACCGCGTGCGGGTGCTCGACCTGAACGACGCCGCCGACCGGCCGGCCACGGTCGAGTTCGTGCGCGGCGACGTCCGCGACGCGTCGGTCGTGCGCCGCGCGGTCGACGGGATCGACGTGGTGATGAACAACGTGGCCCAGGTGCCGCTGGCGCGCGATCACGACCTGCTGCGCACGGTCAACGTCGACGGAACGGTGAACCTGCTGGCGGCGAGCGCGGCCGCCGGGGTCGCCAAGGTCGTCCACACGTCGTCGAGTGCGGTGTTCGGCGTCCCGACGTCGAATCCGGTGATGCCCTCGACGGTGCCGTCGCCGATGGAGGCCTACGGTCACGCCAAGCTGGCCGCCGAGTGGGCCTGCCTTGCTGCTGCACGTGACGGACTCGACGTGACGATCGTGCGGCCGCGGACGATCCTCGGCCACGGGCGGCTCGGGATCTTCGGGATCCTGTTCGACTGGATCGCCGACGGGCACGACCCGATCGTGCTCGGCGACGGCAGTAACCGCTACCAGTTCGTCCATTCCGACGACCTCGCCGAGGCGTGCGTGCGCGCCGCCGAAGTCGAGGGGCCCGACATCTTCAACGTCGGCACCGACCGCTTCGGCACGATGCGCGACACGGTGGCCGACCTGTGCGAGTACGCCGGCACCGGAGCGAGGGTCCGGTCGCTGCCCGCCGGGCCGGCCGCGCTCGGCATGCGGCTCAGCGCGGCGCTCGGGATCTCGCCGTTCGCTCCCTACCACTGGCTGATGTACTCCAAGTCGATGTGGTTCGATCTCGACCACCTCGAGCGCAGCCTGGCGTGGCGCCCGGTGTGGTCGACCGCCGACATGTTCGCCCAGAGCTACGACTGGTTCCTGGCGAACCGGGCCGGCGTCGACGATGCCGCCGCATCGCACCATCGGCGTAGCGCTCGCCAGGGGGTGCTGTCGCTCGTCAAGCGTTGTTCGAGCGTGCTGCCCGAGGCGCGTTGAACCGGTTCCGCCACTGGCTCGCCCGGCGGCAAGTGGCCGTGTCGGTCGTGGTGTTGGCGCTGCTCGCCTACGTCCCCGCCCTCACTGCGGCGCCGGGGCGGATGCCGTCGGACTCGAAGCTGTACGTCTATCTGAACCCCGGCCGCTTCCTCGGCGACAACCTGTTCACGTTCGACCCGCGCCAGTTCGGTGGCTGGGTCCCGCACCAACACATCGCCTACCTCTGGCCGATGGGGCCGTGGTTCTGGATCTTCGACGCGATCGGGGTGCCCGATTGGGTCGCTCACCGGTTGTGGGTCGGCACGCTCTTGTTCGCCGCCGGGCTCGGGGTCCGCTGGACCGCCCGCCTGCTCGGCCTCGGGCCGACCGCCGCGCTCGTCGCGGCGTTGGTGTACCAGCTCTCGCCCTATCTGCTGCCCTATGTGTCGCGGACCTCGATCCTGCTGCTCCCCTACGCCGGGCTGGGCTGGATCGTCGGCCTGACGATCCTCGCCGCCCAACGGGGCCGGTGGCGCTTCGCGGCCGGTGTCGCGTTGGTCGTGCTGACCATCGGGTCGGTCAACGCCACCGCGTTGGCGATGATCATCCCGGCGCCGGCACTCTGGCTCGTCCACGCCGCCTGGGACGGCTCGATCACGTGGCGGCGCGCGTTCGCCACCGCCGGCAAGGTGGCCCTGCTCTCCACGGTCGTGTCGTTGTGGTGGATCGCGATGCTCGTGATCCAGGGCAGGTACGGCGCCGACGTGCTCGCGTACTCCGAGTCGCTCGAGTCGGTGTCGTTCACGTCGACGTCGACCGAAGTGCTCCGCGGGCTCGGCTACTGGTTGTTCTACATCCGTGACGCGTTCGGCGCGACCACGACCGCCTCGCTCGACTACCTGGCCTCGCTGAAGGTGATCGCGCTCGGCGTCGCCGTGGTGGCGATCACGCTGTGCGGGCTGGTGTTCACGACGTGGAAGCACCGGCGGTACGTGGCGCTGCTGATCGGGTCGGGGCTCGTGCTCGCCGTGGGTGTCCATCCGATCGACGACCCGTCGCCGCTGGTGTCGATCCTGGTCGGCGACGGTGCTGGTGGGCAGGACGGCGGGTTGGCCCTGGCGTTGCGGAGCAGCACGCGGGCGGTGCCGGTGCTCGTGCTCGGGCTGGCGTTGAGCGCGGCGTCACTGGTGGCGGCGTCCGGGAGGGTGCCGCTCGGCCGACGGTTGCGCACATGTCGCGAAGCGCCTGACCCCGTGCGACATGTGTGGGACCTCGGCGTGGTGGTGGCGGTGGTCATCGCACTGCTGTCGATCGGCTACCTGCCGGTGTTGCGCAACGGGGGGTTCGTCGACCCCCAGCTGGAGCGCGACCAGGATCCGCCCGAGGCGTGGCTCGACGCCGCGGCGGCCCTCGATGCCCTGCCGGCCGGCTACCGGGTGCTGCAGGTGCCGGGCGGCGAGTTCGGGGCGTTCCGCTGGGGCTACACGGTCGACCAGCCGCTGCCGGCGCTCACGGAACGTGCGCTGCTCACCCGTGATCTCTTGCCGCTCGGCAGTGCCGCCTCGATGGACCTCGTGTTCGCCCTCGACGACCGGATCCAGGACGGTGTGCTCGACGTCGAGGCCGTCGCTCCCATCGCACGACTGCTCGGCGTCGACACGATCTGGGTGGCCGACGACGTCGCGTTCGACCGCTTCCGTCTCGCCCGGCCCGAGATCGTCGACGACCTGCTGACCGGCTCGGACGCGGCCGCGGCCGGGCTCCTGCCGGCCGAACGCTTCGGCGACGAGACACCGAACATCGGAGCGATCGACGTCGTCGACGAGCAGTCGGTGGGCGATCCCCGCGTCGGCCAACCGTTGGCGACGGTGTCGCTGGTGGGCGTCGATGCACCGGTGGCGACGATCCGGGCCAAGGACCGTGTCGTCGTGCTCTCCGGCAGCGGCGACGGCCTCGTCGACGCCGCCGCGGCGGGTGTCATCGACGGATCGGAGCTCATCTTCTACAGCGCGTCGCTGAGCGGCGACGCCCTGATCGACGCGCTCGGTGGTGCGACCCGGCTCGTCGTGACCGACTCCAACCGGGATCGTGCGCATCATTGGCGCAGTTCACAGGACGTCACCGGATACACCGAGGCCGGTGACGACGACGGCGTGCTGCGCGACGAATCGGCCGATCAGCGCCTGCCGGTGTTCGCAACGACCGACTCCACGACGCAGACGGTGTCGATCCAGGACGGCCCCGTCACCGCCACCGCGAGCGCCTACGGGGAACCGTTCGCCTACCTGCCCGAGCACCGCCCGGTGATGGCGATCGACGGCGATCCGGCGACGAGCTGGACCGTGGGCGATCGGGGCGAGGCGATCGGCGACTACCTGGTCCTCGACGTCAGCGAGCCGATCGACCACCTGACGTTGCGCCAGCCTGACACCGCCGACGGTCAGCGGCGGATCACCGGCATCGAGATCATCGTCGATGACGCCGATCCGATCGCCGTCGCACTCGATGCCACCTCGTTGGAAGGCGACGGTCAGCGGGTCGACATCGAGCCGACCACGAGCGCCAGCCGCATCACGATCCGCATCACCGCCACCGACACCTCGTTCATCCGGCCCCGTCCCCAACGAACGGGGTTCGAGGTCGCACCGGTCGGCGCGGCGATCGGCGGAGTCGGTTTCCGTTCCGTCGACGTCGGGCTTGCGCCGACGACCGAGATCATCCGCCTGCCCGTCGATGCGACCGACGCGGCCGCCGAATCCGACGCCGCGATCGACGGAAGCACACCGATCGCGATCGTCATGTCGCGGCTGCGCACCGACCCCACCGATCGTTGGCGCTCCGACCCCGAGCCGTCGCTGCAGCGGGAGTTCGAGCTCCCCCACGATGCCACGCTCGACGCCGAACTCGTCGTCCGGGCCGACCGTCGGGCCGGCGACGACATGCTGGCCGCGCTGCTCGGTGAGCCGGTCGAGGCGACGGCCCACCTCACGGGCACCCCGAGCGCCCGCGGGGCCGCCGCGTTCGACGACGACGTGAGTACGGCGTGGATCACTCCGTTCGGCGACCCGGCGGGCCAGGCCGTGCACGTCGCGCTGGACAGCACCGCTTCGACGATCGCGATCACCCAGCAGGCGGGCACGTTCTCGCCGATCACCGAGCTGCGGGTGTCAGACCCCAGCGGGTCGTTCGACGTGACGGTGCCGCCGGTGGAGCCCGGCACTGCGATCGAGCTCGCACTCGCGCGCCCGATCGACCTCACCGACACGACGATCCAGATCCTCGCCGTCGAAGAACGCACGACGCTCGATCGTCGCTTCGGCGAGACGGTCACGCTCCCGGCCGCGATCGCCGAGATCACCTTCGACGGCCGCTCCCCCGCCGTCACGCCGCGCACCGGTGTGACGGCCGACTGCCGCACCGACCTGCTGACGATCGACGGTGAGCCCGTCGGGGTCAGCTTCGAGGCGATGGCGGACGACATCGTGTCCGGGGCCTCGATCGACGCCACGCTGTGCAGCGGGGCCACCGGTCAGGCGGGCACGGTCAACCTGGCGGCCGGCACCCACAGGGTCGCGTCCACGGCCGGCACGATCACCGGGTTCGGCATCGATCGGCTCGTGTTCACCGAGCCGGTGCGGCCGGCTGACAGCACGGCGCCGGCGGTGACCGTCACCTCGCAGTCGCGTACTGGCCGTATCGCAGAGGTCGCGCCCTGCCCGAACGGTTGCTGGGTCGTGCTCGGCGAGGGCTACAACCCCGCATGGACGGCATCGACCGACGAAGGATCGCTCGGCGAGCCGATGCTGGTCGACGGCAACGCCAACGGCTGGTGGATCTCCCCGACCGACGAACCGACCGTCGTCACCTTCACCTGGACCGCGCAACGGACACTGACCGTCGCACTGCTCGCCTCGATGCTCGCCGTGATCGCTGCGCTGGCCATCGTGGTGCTCGATCGCCGCCGCGACGGCGACGCACTCGTTCCGGCAGCACCGCCCCTGCTCGATCCGCCGAGCCGGTGGGCGGACGATCCACTCGGGATTCCCACCGTCGCCGTCACCACGGTGGCCAGCGCGCTGCTGATCGGTTGGGTCTGGGCGGCGGTCGCCGGAGCGGTGTGCGCGGCGGTGTGGTTCACACGTCGCCGGCGACTGCTCGGACTCGTCGGCCTGGCCATCGTCGTGGCCGCCCAGTGCGTCGTGGTCGTCGTCGTCCGTCAGGACCGCCCCTATCCGAACGCGGGCTTCCCGGCGCGGTTCGAGTGGATCCACCCGTGGACGCTGCTCGGAGTGGTGCTGCTGACCTGTTCGGCGCTGATGTCGCGGCGCTCGCGGCGAGCGGCGTGAACGCGCTGCTGCGCCATCACCCGTCGCTCGACGGGCTGCGCGCGATCGCCGTCACGCTGGTCGTGTTGTTCCACGCCGGAGCGACCTCAGAGCTCCCCGGCCTCGCACCTGGCGGTTTCATCGGCGTGTCGGTGTTCTTCACCGTCTCGGGATACCTCGTCACCACGATCCTGCTGCGCGAGGGAGCACCCGCCGGCCGGATCGGGTCGATCGACTTCGGTCGGTTCTGGGCGCGGCGGCTCAAGCGCCTGTGGCCGGCCTCGCTGGTCGTGATCGTCGCCGCCGTGGCGCTGGCCTCGTGGGCGTGGCCGGGCATGTTCGCCTCCGATGCCATCGCCGGGGTCTACGGGTACACGAACTGGTACGTGATCTGGTCGGGCGCCGACGAGCTCCTCCGAACGATCGTGGGGCCGCTCGGGCCGTTCTGGTCCCTCGCCATCGAGGAGCAGTTCTACGTACTGCTCACGATCACTGTGCTGATCTGTTGGCGCACCCGGCGGCCGCTGCGGTGGCTCACCGTCGCAGTGGTGGCCGGCTGGTTCGGATCGCTCGCTGCCCAGCTGTTGATCAGCGGGCCGCAGTACCGGCTCGAGTTCGGCACCGACACGCGCGGCGGGGAGATCCTCGCGGGGTGTGGGCTGGCCATCGCCTTGCATCGGCACCCTGAGCTGGCCGAGCGGTGGAGGCGATGGGCCGCTCCGGCCGGGTGTCTCGCGCTCGCTGCGATCGTCGTGATCGCGCTGACCAACGACTACGACCCGCCGTGGCTCCTGCGCGGCGGGTACAGCGCGTTGTCGCTGGTGAGCGCTGCGCTGGTCCTGTCGTTGCTCGTGCCGAATCGTCTCACCAACGCGCTGGGGTGGCGTCCGCTGGCGGCGGTCGGTGTGGCCAGCTACTCGATCTATCTCGTCCACTGGCCGGTGATCCTCATCCTCACCTCCGAACGTGTCGGGGTGTCGTCGTGGGGGCTCGTCGCGATCAAGGTCGCCGCGGCGGGGGTCGTTGCGGCTGCGTTGCACCTGCTCGTCGAACAACCCATCCGCCGAGCTGCGCTCCCGAATCGGACCGTAGCCATCGGTTGGCTGGCGGCGACCCTGACCGTGGCGGCGTTCGCGATCATCGTCCTGTGACGATGATCCCGCGCCCGCTGACAGTCAGCCTGGTCCTCGCTGCGGCGGCAGCGGTCATCGCGTCGTGCTCTGGCTCCGACACGGATCTGCCGATGGCCACGCTGCCGGTCGTCGTGTCGATCGAGTCACAGCGCTGTACGCGCCCGCAGCCGCGCTTCGGCGTCGGCACATTGGTGGCCGACGGGGTCGTGCTCACCGCGGCGCACGTGGTCGACGGCGAGCTCCGCCGCCTGGAGGTCGATGGCGTCGCCGCCAGCGTGGTCGCCAGTTCGCCAGCCACGGATCTGGCACTCGTCGCGTCGGACGGGGCGCCGGCCGCCGCGGTGCGCGACGCCCGTGGCTGGTTCGACACGATCGAGCACACTGCGCCGGTCACCGTGGTGGCGCCGGCGGCGGTGACGATCGTGGGAGCGGACGCATCACGGCCCACCGCTGTCGAGCGCGTCGTGACGCTGCGGGTCGACGACGTGAGCGCCGGTGTGGTCCACGAGCGGCGAGCCCTGGAGATGGGGGTGCTCGTCGAGCCCGGCGACAGCGGCTCGCCGGTCATCGACGACGCAGGGCGGTTGATCGGCGTCGTCACACTGCGCCGTCCGGGCACGGAGAGCTCGTACGCGACACGCGTCCCGGCCGTTGCCGACCACGCGAGACGGGGGCACGATCCGGGGCCGGGCACCGACGCGGTTGCCCGCGAGGGCACCTGCACCTAGGGTCTTGGCCAGGCGACTGTCAGGTCGCCGTGCAACCAGTGCGTCGCGAGGCGCCAGGAAGGGGAGGCAAATGAACAGGTCCGTCACACGATCCGTCATCACACGATCGATGCTGCCACTCGTCGTGATTGCGATGCTCGGCGCCGCAGCGTGCACGAGCGACGACTCCGGCGGCGACGCCGGCGACAGCAGTGCTCCGGCATCCGAGGCGCCCGGCGACTCGACCGCTGACACCACCGCCGGCAGCGCCGCGCCGGGTGACACCGTCGAGGAGGTGCAGTCGTCCGGATCGACGCTCGACGCCGTCAAGGCAGCCGGCACGTTCAAGTGCGGCACCCGTGACGACCTGCCCGGCTTCGCCACCGTCGACTCCAGCGGCGAACACGTCGGATTCGACTCCGATTTCTGCCGTGTCATCGCGGCCGCCGTGCTCGGCGACGCCACAGCGGTCGACATGGTCGACGTGGCGACCGACGACCGCTTCACGGCACTGCAGTCCGGCGAGATCGACGCCCTCGTCCGCAACACGACCTTCACCGCATCACGTGACGGTGGCGAAGGTGCCACCTTCCTCCAGCCGACGTTCTACGACGGCCAGGGGATGATGGTGGCCGCCGACAGCGGTTTCGCCTCCGTCGAGGACATGGACGGCGTGATCGTGTGCGTCGCCCAGGGCACCACCACCGAGGGCAACGCGGCAGCCGAAGCCGCCCGGCTCGGTGTGAGCTGGGAGATCCGGGCCTTCGACGACGTCGACCTGATCCAGGAGGCCTTCGTCGCCGGTCAGTGCGACGGTTGGTCGTCCGACACCAGCCAGCTCACCGGTCTGCGGTCGACCTATCCGGACGGCCCCGACGCGTTGACGATCCTGCCCGAGGTGTTCTCCAAGGAGCCGCTCGCACCGGCCGTCGCCGATGGCGACAGCCAGTGGGCCCAGGCGGTCAACTGGGCGATCCTCGCCACCATCCAGGCCGAGGAGCTCGGGATCACCTCCGAGAACGTCGACACGTTCGCCGATACCACCGACATCAGCATCCAGCGGTTCCTCGGCCTGAACGTCGAAGGTGAGGCGGTGCTCGATCCGGGTCTCGGCCTGCCGACGGACTTCGCCTACCAAGTGGTGTCCCAGGTCGGGAACTACGGCGAGATCTTCGACGAGCACCTGGCTCCCCTCGGTCTCGAGCGGGGCGTCAACGCGCTCTGGACCGATGGCGGCCTGATGTACTCGCCGCCGTACCGCTGAGCTCCACCGTCACCCCGACGATGACCCGGCGCGTGCCCCTGTGGCGCGACGTCCGGGTCATCCGGTGGGTCATCCAGGTGGCGATCGTCGCCGCGGTGGCGACGATCGTCGTCTGGCTGTACGGCAACTACACGACGAACGCATCTCGGGCGAACATCCCGACGAACTTCAAATTCCTCGACAACCCGGCGTCGTTCCAGATCACGGGCAACACCCTGTCGCAGAACGCTTCCGTGAGACAGGCCATGTACCAGGGCCTGCTCAACACGTTGCGGGTGTGTGTCGCCGGGGTCATCGCGGCCACGATCCTCGGGACCCTCGTGGGGATCGGGAGGCTGTCGCGCAACTGGATCGTGCGCAAGATCGCGACGGTGTACGTCGAGGTCGTGCGCAACATCCCGCTCGCGCTCTTTCTCGTGGCCGGCCTGCTCGTGATCGTGCTCGGTGTGTTCCCGAACATCAACGACGCTTGGGACTTCCTGGGGTTGGTCATCCTGTCGAACCGCGGCCTGGCCGTGCCGTGGTACGGCGGCGGCAGCGGGCGCGGGCTGTTGCTCATCCTGCTCGTTGCCGGCCTCGTGTGGTGGGCGGTGGCGTGGTGGCGCCGATCGGTGTCCAACCGCACCGGCCAGCCGGCGCGTTCTGGCCTCTGGGGCGGGTTGGCGTTCCTGGTCGTCGTGCTCGTCGGGTGGTTCGCGTTCGGCTACTCGTGGAGCATCCCGAAGATCGAGGGTCGCGCCACCGCCGGTGGGATGCGGGTCGATCCGTCGTTCTTCGCCCTGTTCTTCGCCCTCGTCATCTACACCGCGAGCCACATCGCCGAGATCGTGCGCGGCTCGATCCAGGCCGTGCCGCGTGGTCAGGCCGAAGCCGCCGACGCCGTCGCCCTGAGCGGGTTCCAGAAGATGTGGTTCGTCGTGCTGCCGCAGGCGTTCCGCATCGCCATCCCGCCGCTCGGCAACCAGTACCTCAACCTGATCAAGAACTCGTCGCTCGGCGCGGCGATCGGTTACTACGACCTCACGCTCGTGGCCAAGACCACGGTCGGCAATGGGTCGCCGGCGGTGCCCGTGTTCGCGCTGACGATGCTCGTCTACGTCGTGTTGTCGCTCGTGAC
>CAZYWK010000045.1:25433-30706 GCA_964651825.1 uncultured Ilumatobacteraceae bacterium
GCAACCTCTTCCGCACCCCAATCGACGGGGTGTTGACCGTCGTGTTCGGCGCGATCGCGATCGTCGTGCTGTACAAGGCCGTCACGTTCGTCTTCGTCACCGGCCGGTGGGAGATCATCCGCGTCAACCTCCAGCTCCTGATGATCGGGCGCTTCCCTTCCGCGCACGTCCTGCGCCTCGCCGTCTGCATCGTCGGGCTCGCCGCGTGGGCCGGCTTCGTCGCCGGGATCATCGCGGGCCGACGGGCGCGCGCCGGCAACGTACGGCCTGTGCGGCCCGCCGAGCGCGGCCTCGACCTGCTGGGGCGGTTCTGGGCGCTCGTGCTCGTCGTGCTGTACCTGCTCGTGCTCGCCGGCACATCCGGGCCGTGGATCATGGTCGGGTTGGCGCTCGTGTCCGCTGCTGTCATGCGGCTCGCCGGAGGATGGGTCGGTCGTGGGCGGCTCGACGGGGCCGCGGGCGCGGCGCTGGTGCTCGTCCTCGCCGCGGTGCCGGTCGCGCTCTACCTGTACGTCGTGACCGCCGTCGGCTTCGACCGGTGGGGTGGCTTCCTGCTCAACCTCTTCCTCGCCGTGTGCTCGATCATCCTGTGCTTCCCGCTCGGTGTGCTGCTGGCCCTGGGGCGCCGGTCCGGGCTGCCGCTCGTGCGGTGGATGTGCACGGTGTACATCGAGTTGATCCGGGGTGCTCCCCTGTTCGTCCTGCTCCTGCTGGCCAACGTCGCGCTCGGCTTCTTCGTGCCGACGAGCTTGGCGCCGGAGAAGGCGACCCGTGCGATCGTCGTGTTCACCCTGTTCACCGCCGGCTACATGGCCGAGATCGTGCGCGGTGGCTTGCAGTCGATCCCGCGCGGTCAGATCGAGGCGGCCAAGGCGGTCGGGCTGTCGCCCGTACGCCAGACGTGGTACGTGGTGCTGCCGCAGGCGTTGCGCAACGTGATCCCGGCCCAGATCGGCCAGCTGATCTCGCTGTTCAAGGACACGACGCTGGCCGGGATCGCGATGGGCCTGTTCGAGCTGCTGAACGTGTCGGAGGCGATCACCGCCCAGGAGGCGTTCCGTGGGCAAGGATTGATCGGCGAGACGATCACGTTCGCGGCGTTGATGTTCTGGATCGTGTCGTACACGATGAGCCGGGAGAGCCAGCGCCTCGAGCAACGCCTCGGCGTAGGCACGAGATGAGCGGAGTGAGATGAGCGACACGACCGAACCGACGGGTGCCGACACCGGGACCGGTGCCGTGTTCAGCGACGCCACCGAGATGTCGGGCGACGGCGCGGCGATGATCGAGCTCGAACACGTCGACAAGTTCTTCGGCGAGTTCCAGGCGTTGAAGGACATCAACCTGAAGGTGGCGGCCAAGGAGGTCGTCGTGGTCATCGGGCCGTCGGGTTCGGGCAAGTCGACGATGATCCGCTGCATCAATCGCCTCGAGGAGCACGACGCCGGCCGCATCGTGGTCGATGGCACCGAGTTGTCCAACGACATCCGCAACATCGCCGAGATTCGCCGCGAGACCGGCATGGTGTTCCAGAGCTTCAACCTGTTCCCCCACCTCAGCGTGCTCGACAACATCACGCTCGCTCCGCGCAAGGTGCGCAAGATGCCCAAGGCGAAGGCCGAGGCGTGGGGCATGGAACTGCTCGAGCAGGTGAAGATCCCCGAACAGGCGCGCAAGTACCCGGGCCAGCTCTCCGGCGGTCAGCAGCAGCGCGTGGCGATCGCCCGGGCGTTGGCGATGCGGCCGAAGGTGATGCTGTTCGACGAGCCGACCTCGGCGCTCGATCCCGAGATGATCAACGAGGTGCTCGACACGATGAAGGATCTCGCGCTCGGCGGCATGACGATGGTCGTGGTGACCCACGAGATGGGCTTCGCCCGCGAGGTCGCCGATCGTGTGGTGTTCATGGAAGCCGGCCAGATCGTCGAGGTCGGCACCCCCGAGCACTTCTTCACCTCCCCCCAAGAGGAACGCACCCGCCGCTTCCTCTCCCAGATCCTCTGACAAACCCTCTGACAGTGCACGAGCACCGGTGCCGGTTCAGAGACGAGCGTTGAGCTGCTCACAGAGGGGGCTGGGGGTCGACTCGGCGGCGGGTGGGCGGAGCGAGCCGGCCGTGAGCAGGTCGCCGGGGAGGAAAAGCATGATGTTGCGCCCATCGCGGAGCTCGACGGTGATCGTGGACGTGCCGGTGACTGGGTCGACGATGACGGTGACCTCCCGTTCCTCGCCGTCACCGAGTGGCGTCCACCCGGGCACCGGCTGATCGCTCACCACCGTGCCCGCCCCATCGGTGACGATCACCTGTGCGGCCGCGGGATCGGACAGGTCGAGGTCGACCGTCCAGGTGTCCGCGCCGGCGAGCGGTGTCGGGATGCGATCGGCGGTGATGGTCTGGGTCACCTGGCGGGCGCCGCCCCGCTCGATGGCGACCCAGACTCCCTGCTCGGCGGTGTACACGCCGGTGCAGCCGAGGTCGGGATCGACGTGGATCGCGGTCAGCCCGTCGCGGCCGACCGGATCGCCGGGCTGGACCTCGACGAGACCGGGCGATGGCGCCGGGAAGAGCGCGTCGTCGACCCGGTAGCGCAGCTCGGTGAACCAGGCCGACTTCTGGTCGAGCGTCCAGGTAGCGAGCGACAGGTTCGCCCAGGCGCCCCACACGACGAGCACCAAGCCGCCCACGGCGATCCAGCGCGCCCATGAGCGCCCGGCCGCCCAGCCGCCGATCACCCACGCCCCGACGGCACCGGCGACCGTGAGCGGCGGCAGCATGTCGATCAGGTAGCGCTGGGCGAGGAACCCGATGAGGAACGTCGGCAGCGCTCCCCCGGCGGTGCACACGACCACGAGGCCCCACGTGAGCGCCCGCCGGCGCACGATCCAGATCGCGCCGACCACGGCGAGGATCAGCAGCAGCGTGGCGGTCAGCGTCAGCGACGACGACGGCGTGTTGCCGAGCAGCGGGTAGTCCGCTCGGTTCGCGGCGACCGGCCCGAAGCGGATGCCCGGCACGAGCCGCTCGAAGCGGATCGCGTCGGGGCGCAGGTACTGCACGAGCGTGGTGGTGAGGAACTGGGGTGAGAAGAAGCTGTCGTTGTTGCCGGCGAACCAGTCGGCCCGCCACGGATCCTGGAGCGACAGCAGCTGGCGGCCCCCGGGGACGGAGAACAGCGTGCCGAACTTGGCGAAGTTGACCGCCGCGTGGGCGAGCAACGGGACCAGTCCGCCGGCGATCGCGATCCCGGCCACCCGCATCCCGGCCGATCGCCGCTCGGCACGGTTTCGACACGCCAGAACCAGTCCGCAGACGCCGATGGCGAAGGCCACACCGAGCCCGATCGGTGCCCTCGTCAGGGTCGCACCGAGCGCGGCCGCGATTGCCCCCAGCAGCGTCTTCGTCGCCGTGAACTGCGTCGCGGCCCACTCCAGGATCAACGTGGCCGAGATCAGCGCGAGCGTGAAGGCCCACAGCTCGGTCTCGTTGTAGACGCTGATCCACCCGGCGGCGAAGATCGCCGGCGAAAACGCCACCGCTGCGGTGAACAGCCCCACCACCCACCGCTCGTCGGCAACCTCGTGCGTTTGGGGACGGGGCCGGAACGAACGGGGTTCCGCGGTGACGGTACGGTTCGCGGCGCGGGCGAGGCGGGCCGACCAGCGGCACAGCACGACGACGGCCACGAGCATCGACAGCCGCACGAGCCGCGAGGTGAACAGGTCGCCGAAGAGCTGGAACGGCACCCGCACAACCGAGAGGAAGGGGCCGTAGTAGAGGTACGTCTTCCCGTCGATCAGGAAGCCCTCGGGGCCCGGCACGAGCGGGTCGACCGCCAGCCGGCCGCGGAGGAACACTCGCGCCTGCTCGTCGTAGAAGTCGGCGCTGAACCCCGCCCGGGCGAGGAGGTTCCACGGCTGCCACGACGTCGACACGAGCCAGAACAACACCACCGCCACCGCTGTGACGATGTTGACGACCGCCGCGGTCGACAGGCCGCGACGCGACGCTGTCGCGGTCACGATTCGGGTGGGTCGAGCAGCGCCGGCGCGGTCTCGAGCTTCACGACGAACTGGTAGGCGAACATCGTCGGCCACACCCTGCGCAGCACCCGATCGGCGAGCGTCACGAGCCGGCCGAGCGGGCCGCCGACACCGAGCACGTCGAGCGGCAGGCCCGCATACTCCTCCGCCGTGGTGACGAGCCCGGTGTTGGCCACCGCCCGCCGGAAGCTCCGCCGCGTGAAGAACCGCACGTGGGTCCGGTCGAGGATGCCGCGCTGGTCGTAGTCGAACAGCCCGGCCGCCGTGCGCAGGCGCGGATACCAGTGCCCGAAGTTCGGCACGCTGGCGATGATCGTGCCCGTGCGCGCCATCCGGTCGGCGAGGTCGGTGAGCAGCTCGTCGGGGTTGCGGACGTGCTCGATCACGTCGGCCGCGATCACCACGTCGTAGCCGCCGCCGACGTCGTCGGGCAGGCCGGCTTCGACGTTCGCCTCGAAGAAGCGATCGGTGCGCTCGGCGATGTCGGGATCGGCGATCAGGTCGACGCCGGTCACGTGCTGGCCCCGCCGCCGCAGCTCGGCGGCCACCCACCCGGGTCCGCAGCCGACGTCGAGCACCCGCAGGTCGCCGCCGTTCGGGGCGAGGTCGAGCACGATCCCGTGGGAGCTGTCGGGCGACGGCTTGTACTCGTACGGCTCGTCCTTGTGGCCGAGATCGCCGCGCCCGAAGCCGGCCTGGCCGAGGCGGTGGCGGACGGTGTCGATCACGATGTCGCGGGCGTAGGCGATGCCGTTGACCCGCGAGATCTCCTCGCCGTAGTACGTCGGGATCGGCACCTCGACGATGCGCCGGTTCTGGCCGAGCAGCTGGAGGATGATCTCGGTGTCGAAGTCGAAGCCGTCGCTGTTGCCGACGAACGGCAGCTCGGCCAGCGCGGAGACCCGGTAGGCGCGGTAGCCGGAGTGCCACTCGCTCAGCTTCACGCCGGCGATCAGGTTCTGGGTGCGGGTGAGGATGCGGTTGCCGACGTACTTGTACAGCGGCATCCCGCCGCGACGAGCGCCGCCCGGATCGATCATCCTCGACCCGAACACCGCGTCGACCGGCGTGCCTGCCCCATCGTCGGTGAACGGGGCGAGCAGGTCGGGCATCTTCTCGGGCGCGTACTGGCCGTCGCCGTGCAGCAGCACGACGACGTCCCAGCCGTGCTCGATCGCGTACCGGTAGCCGGCCTTCTGATTGCCGCCGTAGCCGAGGTTGGCGTCGTGGCG
>CAZYWK010000046.1:0-16050 GCA_964651825.1 uncultured Ilumatobacteraceae bacterium
GGGACGGGGCCGGAACGAACGGGTCGTGCGTTTGGGGACGGGGCCGGAACGAACGGGGTCAGAGGGAGAGGGCGACGCGGCGGGCTTCGAGGACGGCTTCGTGCACGGTGCGGGGAGCGACGGCGTCGCCGGCTTGGGCGGCTGCGCCCGCTGAGGGCTCGGACGGGATGCGAAAGCCACAGTCGACAATGGCCACGCAGTCGATCGAGCGGACGATGCCCGAGTACCGGTCCTCCACATCGACGCCCGACGCGTGCGCCGCCCGCAGCAGCGAGCGCCGCTCGATCGTCACGCCTGCCTGGGCCAGCCGCGTGTTGGCCGGCGCGAGGTCGCCGGTGCGGGCGAGCTCGTTGCCGGCGATGTTGTCCTGGGTCACGAGTACCGCTCGCGAGCCGAGCTCTTCCGCGATCGCCACCCCGATCGGCCCGCCGATCGGATCGAAGACGACGACGGCGCCCGTGTCGGGAAGCGTCGCGACGCCTTGGCGGAGCTCGGCGATGTCGACCACGAGCGCATCGTCATCCTCCACGAACGGGCGTGGACCCGGAACTCCGCCGGTGCACTGCACCACGATCTCGTCGCGGTCGACCTCGGCGCCGGCGACGGCACCGTTCACACCCAGCCGCACCGCGACCCCGAGCCGTTCGAGCTCACCGGTCCACCACTCGACGAGCGGGCCGTGCGGGCCGGCGACGCGGGCCATCCCCCCGAGTGCGTCGGACCGTTCGAGCACGGTCACGGTGTGGCCGCGCAACGTCGCCACACGGGCTGCCTCCATCCCGGCAGGGCCGCCCCCGACGACGGTCACCGAGCGCGGGGACCGGGTGGGCACGTACCAGTCGGGATCCTCGAGCTCGCGGCCACTCGACGGCTCGCCGACGCACGTCACGATCGGGTTGCGGGCGTCGCGGACCTGGCACGTCTGGTTGCAGCGGGTACACGGCCGGATCCGCTCACCCTCGCCACGGGCGAGCTTGACCACCAGGTCCGGATCGGCGATCTGGGCCCGCGTCATCTCCACGCCGTCGCACGATGCGGGATCGTCGAAGCCTCCGAGCGCCCACTCCGCCTGCCCCCACTCGACGATCGAGCCCTGGAGGATCACCGGGATGTCGATCGCCTCGCGTACGGCGCGGCACACCTCGACGTTGAAGCCGCTCGGTTCGTGGAAGTCGGGCCGGGTCTTCTCGGCGGAGAAGATCGAACCCCTGGTGACCACGAGATAGTCGAGCCCGGCAGCCGCGAGGCTTCGAGCGAGATCGGGCGCCATCTCCGGCGTGATGCCGGCCCACGGCGCCAGCTCGTCGCACGAGAGTCGCAGCCCGACGACTCGATCGGCGCCGATCGATCCGCGCACCGCTTCGATCGTCTGGCGGGCGAACAGCGTTCGATCGTGTCCCCACTCGTCGTCGCGTTGGTTGGTCAGCCCGCTGAGGAACTGCCGCACCAGGCTGTGCTGGCCGGCGTTGATCTCCACACCGTCGAGGTCGGCTTCGCCGGCGAGCTCGGCGGCGTGCGCGAAGCCGGCCACCACGGCGGCGATGTCGTCGGCCTCCATCCACTTCGGCACTTCGCGGGTGTTGACCTCGGGGACTCGCGACGGTGCCCACAGCGGCGCCTGGCTGTAGGCGGACGATCCCTGACCGCCGGCGTGGTCGAGCGAGGCGAACACGATCGACCCGTGCGGCCGGCACGCATCGACGATCGATCGCCAACCCGCCATGCCGCGCTCAGCGAGCGGCGCCCGCTCGTACGGCCAGTCCGACGGGTGCACCGAGGCTCCCTCGACCACGATCGTGCCGCACCCGCCCCGCGCCCGGCGCTGGTAGTAGCCCACGTGGCGAGCCGTGAACGTGCGATCGTCGCTGCCGAGGTTCGTGACGTGTGGCCCGAACACGACGCTGTTCGGCGCCGTCCGTGACCCGAACGGGAGTGGGGTGAGCAGGTGCATCGCGATCTCGCTCACATCTTGCTCAGCGAGGGTTCCTCCCGCCGAATCATCCGCTTGATGTTGCCGGTGTGCTTCATCACGATCAGCAGGCACAGCCCGGCGCCGGCAGCGAACTCCCACGCCGGTGCCCCGTCGATGAGCAGAGCGGCCGGCACGAGGGCGACGGCGACGACCGAGCCGAGCGCCGCCTTGCCGGTCAGCTTGGAGATCACGAACCACACCGCCACCGAGAGCGGGGCGATGATCGGGTAGAGCACGAACAGCACCCCCGACCCCGTGGCCACGCCCTTGCCGCCGTGGAACCGGCGGGTCGCCGGGAACATGTGGCCGAGGATCGCCGCCGCTCCGCACACGTAGGCGAGCGGCCGGTCGCCGAGCCACAACCCGATCCCGGCGCCGAGCCCTCCCTTCAGCGCGTCGAGCGCATAGACCCAGATCCCCTTGCGCCAGCCGAGGGCGCGGGTGACGTTGGACGCGCCGGGATTGCCGGATCCGAACGTCGCGATGTCGACCCCGTTGGCCCGGGCGATGAGGATCGCGCTGGGGAACGTGCCGAGCAGATAGGCCGCCACGACGGCGATCGCGGCCGTCATGGTGTCGCGACCGGTCGTACGGCGACCGTCTCAGCGACGGCCGATGGTGACCGGAACACGCTCCGGTGCGCTCGCCCGAGCGGGCTTGGAATGGTCCATCATCGGCCGCGGCACCGAGAGCGAGGACGCCGCGAGCAGCGCCGCTTCGCCGTGGCCGCTGACGCATTCGGGGTCGGGCCCGTCGAGCGGCAGGCCGGTGAAGAACTTGGCCGCCATGCAGCCGCCCTGGCACGCGTCGTAACTGCCGCACGAGGCGCACGCGCCAGCCGACTGCGGCTCGCGCAGCCCGGTGAAGAGCTCGCTGTGCTTCCACACCTCGGCGAAGCCGCCGAGGTCGCGGACCGAGCCGGCCTTGAACTGGTCGTGGATCACGAACGGGCAGGCGTACACATCGCCGATCGGGTCGATCAGGCACACGACCCGGCCAGCGCCGCACATGTTGAGCCCTTCGAGCGATCCCTGGCCGGTCTCCTGGCCGATGGCGTTGAGGTGGAAGAACGAGTCGCCGGTGAGCACGTCGTGGCCGTGGGCGAGCAACCACTCGAAGATCTGGCGCTGTTGGGCGTTGGTGGGGTGGAGGTCGTGCCACGAGTCGGCGCCGCGCCCGGACGGGCGCAGCCGGGTGACGCGCAGCTGGGCGCCGAACGAGTCGGCGAGCGCCTTGAACTCGTCGAGCTGGTCGACGTTGTGACGCGTGACGACGACCGAGATCTTGAACGGGCCGAACCCGGCGTCACGCAGGTGCTCCATCGCCCGGATCGCCGTGTCGTACGACCCCGTGCCGCGGACCGCGTCGTTGGTGGCCGCGTCGGTGCCGTCGAGGCTGATCTGGATGTCGAGGTAGTCCATCGCCGCGAGCCGCCGGGCCTTGTCGGCGTCGATGAACGCGCCGTTGGTGGAGAACTTGACGCCGATGCCGAGACCGATCGAGTACTCCAGCAGCTCGAAGAAGTCGCGGCGGATCATCGGCTCGCCGCCGCCGATGTTGATGTAGAACACCTGGAGGTCGCGCAGCTCGTCGAGCACCGCCTTGGCTTCGGCCGTGGTCAGCTCGCGGGGGTCGCGGCGGCCCGACGACGACAGGCAGTGCACGCACTCGAGGTTGCAGGCGTAGGTGAGCTCCCACGTGAGACAGATGGGGGCATCGAGCCCACCCTTGAGTTGCTCGACCAGCTGCGACGCGCTCACTGCTCACTCCGTTCGGTCATGGAGCATCTCCGATTCGGCGAGGGACGACAGGGCGCGTTCGAACGCCGGCCAGCGGGCTTCGGCGATGCCGCAGGTGCGCAACGTGTCGGCGAGTGTGGCGTGGCCGTCGAGCGCGTGCACGACACGGACCACGTCGGGGTGCTTGAGGAACACGAGCTTGCGGTTGCCGTAGTGGTAGGCGAGCGCGCCGAACGGCTCGGGCCGCAGCGCCACCTGCGAGTGCAGGGTCAGCTGACGGTCGAGCAGGGTTGCCTCGATCGTGTCGGCGCCGGGCACGTCAGTAGACGCCGCACATCCCGTCGATCGAGATCTCCTCGACGAGCTCTTCGTCGTCGAGCAGTTCGTCGATCGGCGTGAACGCGGTCGACGCCTCGGAGGCGGCCGCGCCGGTACCGGGGTCGATCACTTCGATGGTCGCTTCGCCGATGGTGTCGCTCATGGACGTCACGATACTGCGGTCGCTCGACGGTCACCCGATGCCTGGCGTCGAGCGGAGGTCGAACGCGGCGACGGGGCCCACGACGATCACGGACGGCGACTCGACGGGCGTGTCGCCGAGCGCATCGAGCCGGCAACGGATGACGATCTCGTCGACGGTGGTGGCCGAGTGGATCGCGGCGACGGGTGTCGAAGGGTCGAGACCGCCCGCCATCAGCTCGCCCGCGATCGACGCCCGCCGCGTGACGCCCATCAGGATCACGATCGTGCCACCGACGTTGGCGAGCGAGCGCCAGTCGATCGCCGGCTCGTCGGCGCGGCGGTGGCCGGTGACGACGGTGAACGAGGCCGACACACCGCGGTGCGTGACCGGCACTCCCGCCACCATCGGTGCCGAGGCGACCGAGGTCACGCCGGGGACGACCCCGAACGGGACGCCCGCGGCGCGCAGCGCCAACGCCTCCTCGCCGCCGCGCCCGAACACGAACGGGTCACCACCCTTGAGGCGGACGACCCGCTTGTCCTGCCGGCCGAGCTGCACCAGGAGCGCAGAGATCTCCTCCTGCGGCACGGCGCTCCCCGGCCGCTTGCCGACGTCGATCAGTTCCACTCCGTCCGGCACGAGCGCCAGCACCCCGTCGCCGACGAGCGCGTCGTGGACGACGACGTCGGCCTCGGCGATCAGCCGCGCCGCCCGCACGGTCAGCAGCTCCGGGTCGCCTGGTCCAGCACCCACGAGCCACACGGTCATGAGGTCACCCGGCGGTCAATCGGCGTTGGCGACCGCGACGGCGCGAGCACCACGGCGCCGGCCGGTCGGCGCCGGCAGCAGCGCCTGGAGCTCGGCGAGGTCCTGTGTCGCGCACCAGTCCCCGAACCCCACTCGCTCACCCCGAGAGTCTGGGGCATCGGTGCGCTGAGTGCTCGCGTCACCCGGAACTTTCGACGCTGCGTAGCGGTCGAGGAGGGGGCGCAGGAGGGCGGCGACGTCGGTGAGGGGCACGTCGGGGCGGAGCAGCTCGGCCAGGCGGTCGCCGGATTCGGAGCCACCGATGTAGACGTCGTAGTTCTTCTTCGTCCGTCCGACGATGCCGAGCTCGGCGTTGTACGGCCTGGCACAGCCGTTCGGACAACCCGTCATGTTGAGCCGGATCGGCAGGCCGGTGTTGCCGGTGTCGGCGAGCACCTGCTCGAGGTCGCCGACGACGTCGGGCAGCACCCGTTCGGCCTCGCCGAGCGCCTTGCTGCACGTCGGCAGGGCGACGCAGGCGATCGACAGGTTGCGGATGGGGCTCTGGTCGCCCGCCAGCGCGACACCGTGGGCGCGCAGGACGGCCTCGACCTCGGCCCGGTCGCGGACGCCGACGAGCAGGACGTCCTGGCGAGCCGTGACCCGCAGTTCGGTGACGTGACCGTCGGCGACGAGCTCACGCAACGCAGTGCGCAACCCGTCGATGACCTTGCCCGACGGGACGGGGACGCCGAGTGTGCCGACCCCGTCGATCTCGTGCCAGCCGAGGTGGCCATCGTCGTGGAACGTCGGCAGGTCGACCGGCGGCGCGAGCTCGAACCCCGTGCGCTCCACGATCTGGGCTCGCAGCCAGTCGACGCCCTTCGCCTCGAGCAGGTACTTGAGGCGGGCCCGGTTGCGGTCGTCGCGGTTGCCGTGGTCGCGCTGGGTGGTGATGATCGCCTCGACGACGTCGCCGAGCTGCGCCGGCGGCACCCACGCCACCGGCAGGGCGAGCAGGGGGTAGGTGTCGTCGGGGCGGCTGTGGCTCATGCCCATGCCGCCGCCGGCCAGCACGACGAATCCGGTGAGCTCACCGTCGGTGCCCTCGCTGAGCGTCGGCACGATGCCGACGTCGTTCGAGTACACGTCGATGCAGTTGTCGCCCGGCCAGGCGATGCCGATCTTGAACTTGCGCGGCAGGTACGACTCGCCGTAGATCGGCTCGACGTCGTCGATGGGAGCGAGGGCCGCAGGCCGGGCCTGCACGCTGGGACGTTCCGGATGCGGCTCGGCGGTGACCGCCTTGTCGCCGTCGACCCACAGCTCCCAGTAGCTCTCGGTGCGGGGCCGGAACCGGGCGACCATCTCCTCGACGACCGGCGCCAGGACGGCGTGCCGCCGCGGGTCGGGGAGCGGGCACGCCATCACGTTGCGGACGACGTCGCCGCACGCGGCCAGCGTGGTGAGCAGCGCGGCGTTGATGCCGGCGACCAGCTCGCGCAGTTCGGTCTTGTGCACGAGGTGGTACTGCACGCCCTGACGGGTGGTCAGGCGCAGCTTCCCGTCGGCGAGCTCGGCGACGTCGTCGAGGGCCAGCCACTGCTGCGGGCTGATGATCCCACCGGGCACCGATGCCCGCACCATGCACGAATAGTCGAGCGGGAGCTTCTCCTGCGTGCGGGCGCGGCGGACGTCGCGGTCGTCCTGCTGGTAGATCCCGTGGAACTTGAGGAGCAGCTCGGCGTCGTGTTCGAAGTCCGCCCGGTCGTTGGTCAGTTCCTCACCGATGGTTCCGGCGAGGTACCGGCTCGCGACCTTGACGTCCTCCGCGGTCACGTGTGGAGCCCGCACTCGGATTTGTCGCTGCCCGCCCAACGGCCGTCGCGGGCGTCCTCTCCGGCTTCGACCGGCCGGGTGCAGGGCCAGCAGCCGATCGACGCGTACCCGCGGTCGACGAGCGGGTGCTCGGGCAGCGAGTGCGCGGCGGCGTAGGCGGCGACGTCGTCGTCGGTCCAGCCGGCGAGCGGGTTGACCTTCATCACACCCTTGAGCAGGTCTTCGTGGACGATCGGCGTGCGGCGACGAGACAGCGAGTCGGCGCGGCGCAGGCCGGTGACCCACGCCGAGCGGCCGGCGAGGGCGCGGTTCAGCGGCTCGACCTTGCGAGCGGCGCAGCACGCGTCGGTGTCGTACTGCCAGACGTCGGCCTCGGTGTCGGCGGCGGGATACATCACTCGGAGGTTCAGATCGAAACGACGACGCAGGTCGTCGGCGTACCACTCGGTCTCCGCGAAGAGGTAGCCCGTGTCGAGCAGGGTGATCTCGATGCCCGGCACCGCTACGTTGGCCACGTGCACGAGCGTCGCGTCGCCGAAGCTGGCGGTGACACACAGCCCGTCACCGTAGGTGTCGTGGGCCCACCGCATGATCGCATGCGCGTCGGCGATCGGGTCGACGGTCTCCGCTGGACGCACGATCGAGTGATTCACATCCCGCATTCAATCAATTCCGACCAAACAGATCAACTTTGTAGGGAATAAGCCCCGGACCAGGCCACATGGCACATCTCCCCGACGTTCCGGAGCCCGCGCGGTTCGGCTACCCCGTCTTCGTCGACCTCCACGACCTGAACGTGCTGGTCGTCGGCGCGGGCCCGGTCGGTGCGCGCAAGGCCGCGGCGCTGGCCGATGCCGGTGCGCTGGTCCGCGTTGTCGCCACACAGGTCGGCGCGGCGCTCGACCGCCGCCGCTGTGCCGAGGTCTGCGAGCGCCCGTTCGAACCCGACGATCTGGACGGGGTGCGACTCGTGATCACCGCCACCGGCGACCCCGTCGTCGACGCCGCTGTGTCGGCCGTCGCCCGGGCGCAGGGGATCTGGGTGAACGCCGCGGACCAACCGGTCGACTGCGACTTCATCCTGCCCGCGATCGCGCGCGCCGGCCGGGTGAGCGTGGCGGTCAGTACCGACGGCGCCAGCCCGGCGCTCGCCAAGGCGCTTCGTGACCGCTTCGCCACCGTGCTCACCGGCGAGGTCGCCGCGCTCGCCGAGGAGCTCGCTGCCGCCCGGGCGGCGGTGCGGGCGAGTGGCGGATCCACCGAACAGGTGGACTGGTCGGCCATGATCCTGCGCGTGCTGGGCGGCGACGAGACCGGATGAGACCACACGTGAAGCGCCACCTCGCCGGGTGGCTGGCCGCCGTGTGCTGTGTCGGCCTGTCGGCGTGCACGATCACCCACGAACCGGTCGCCACCGAGACGGCCGACGAGACCCCGGCCACCGAGCCGGCCACCGACCCGGGCGCGGACGCCGAACCGGGAACCGTCACCGAGCCGGACGCCGGCGGGCTCCCGTCGATCAGCGAGCCCGACGACGACATCGTCGAGGGCACGCTCGACAACGGGCTCCGCTACGTCGTGCGGGAGAACGACAACCCCGGCGCGCGGGTGTCGATGCGCCTGGTGATCGACGCCGGTTCCGTCGACGAGACCGCCGAACAGTCCGGCGTCGCCCACTTCCTCGAGCACATGCTGTTCAACGGCACCGAGGAGTTCCCCGAGAACGAGCTCGTCGCCACACTGCGCAGCTTCGGGGCGAGCTTCGGCGCCGACGTCAACGCCTACACGAGCTACGACGAGACGGTCTACGAGCTCACGATGCCGACCCAGGACCCGGCCGTGGTGGAGACGGGCGTGCGCATCCTCGAACAGTGGCTGACGGCGGCGACGATCGACCCGGGCCAGGTCGAGGCCGAGCGCGGCGTGGTGCTCGACGAATGGCGCGGCTCGGCGACCAACGTGTCGGGGAGGATCTACGACGAGTTCGAAGCCCTCCTGCTCGACGGATCCGCGTACGAGGGTCGTGACCCGATCGGCGCCGAGGCGGCGATCTCGGCGATGACCCGCGAACCGCTCGCCGCGTTCTACGACACGTGGTACCGGCCGGACAACGCGGCGGTCGTGGTGGTCGGTGACATCGATGCCGACGAGATCGTGGCACTGATCGACAGCGAGTTCTCGCCGATCGTCGCCGAGGGCACGCTCCCGGAGCGGCCGGCGGTGCGGGCCGAGGAACCCGAACACGCCGCGGCCGCCGTGCTCGCCGACCCCGACGTGCCCGAGGGCGCAGCCGCGATCGATCTGCCGCTGGTCGAGGCGGGCCCCGATGGCGCGGCGAGCGACGAGGAGGCCGCCCAACTGGCGATCCTCGACGCGTTGGCGTTCGGCATCGTCGAGACACGGCTCGGCAACGCCGCGCTGCGCGGTGACGCGCCGTTCGACGACGCCTACGTCGACGCCAGCCCGATCGTCCGCTGGCTGGACTCACCCGAGGTGGTCGTGTCGGCGCACGCCGCGGACCTCGAAGCGTCGACCCAGGCCGTGTTCGACGAGCTCGAGCGGGTGCGCCGCTACGGCTTCAGCCAGGCCGAGGTCGCCCGTGCGGTCGCGACGTATCGCGCCGGGGCCGACGACGCCTACGCCGGGCGCGACTCCCGCCAGGACGCTGCGCTCGCCGACCAGTACGTCGACCACCTGTTGCTCGCCGATCCGGTGCCCGACCCCGATGACGAGTACGACTTCGTCACCGCCGTGCTCGACCGGGCGACCCCGGCGACCGTCGCTTGGGGGCTCGTCGCTCGGCTCGACACCGCCAAGGCCCAGATCGTGGTGATGGCACCGACGTCGGAGGCGGCCGACGTGCCCGCCGAGCGGGTGTTCGTCGACCAGGCGCTCAACGCCCGCGATCGTGAGCTCGAACCGCTCGACGACGACGGGGCGATCGAGGACGCGTTGATGGTCGCCCCCGATCCCGTCGAACCGAGCTCTCGCGAGCCGCTCGAGGAAGCCGGCGCCGGGATGTATGCCGATCCGGTGCTGCTCACGTTCCCCAACGGGGTGCGGGTGTCGATCAACGAGACTCCGATCGCCGAGGGTGCGGTCGCCTTCGAAGGCCGCAGCCCGGGCGGGCTGGCCGTGCTCGCCGACGAGGACGTGCCGGCGGCGGATGCGGCGTCAGCGGTGGTCGCCGACAGCGGCGTCGCGACCTACGACCCGGTGAGCCTCGACGCGTTCCTGTCCGACAAGAGCGTCGAGCTGCAGCTGAGCATCGACGCGTTCACCGAGGGGCTCTACGGGTACTCGTCGAGCGACGACCTCGAGACGCTGTTCCAGCTCATCCATCTCCAGATGAGCGCACCCCGCGTCGACCCACTGGCGGTCGACCGTTACATCGACGACGAGATGCCGTACGCCTCCGATCCGTCGATCGACGCCGGCTACGCCGAGTTCGTGGCACTGCTCGACGCCCGCTACGACGACCCGCGGTTCTTGCTGCCCACCGTCGAGTCGCTGTCGACCGTGACGGCCGACGACATCGACCGCGTCGTTCGCGACCGCTTCGGCGACGCCTCCGACTGGAGCTTCGCATTCAGCGGCGACCTCGACGTCGACGAGGTCGCCGAGCTGGCCGAGCACTACCTCGCCACGTTGCCCGCCAGCGGGCGCGTCGAGCCCGTCACCTACGCCGAACCGCCGCCGCCCACCGGTGTCGTCGACGAGACCGTGGCGGGCGGTACCAGCGCCCAGGCCAATGTGTCGTTCCTGTTCACGGCCCCGGCTTCGACCGACCGCCACGACGACGTCGCGGCGCAGGTGGTGCAGGAGATCGTCACCGCCCGCCTGACCGATGTGATCCGGGAGAAGCTGGGCGAGTCGTACTCCCCGTACGCCATGGTTCAGGTCGCCGCCGGGCCGGCACCCAACGCCGAGACGTACCTGTCGACGAGCACCTCGGCCGAGCTGATCGAGTCGGTGAAGCAGGGGATCCTCGGTGAGCTCGGTGACCTGCGAGCCAACGGACCGACCCAGACCGAGCACGACAGCGCCATCGAGACCGTCCGCCAGACGCTCGATCTCGTGTCGAACGAGCAGGTCAACGACGAGGTCCTCGATGTGCTCACCGATCCCGCCGGCAACCCCTCGTTCCGGGACTACCTCGACCAGTACACGATGGTCGACGACCTCGACCTGGCCGCGATCACTGGCTACCTCGCGGCCTGGCTCACCGTCGACCAGTACATCACCATCACCGTCACTCCGCGCTGACCTGGCAAGGGGCCGCCGGCGCCGGTGTTCGCCCGCGAGTGAGTAGCGGTCAGCGCATGTTGGCGGCGGCGACGTTGCGCTGGCTGACCTCGACGAGGATGCCGTTGCGGATCTCGTAGCTGATCACGTGGTCGACGGAGTGTTGGCCGCTGCGGGCCTTGCCGCTCACGACGTCGATCTCGGTGCCGTCGACGAGCGGTACGAGCGCGATCGCGCGGAAGCCTTCCTCCACGCCCGGCGCCGACCGCTTGTCCTCTCGCAGCAGCAGGCCGGAGTCCCACACCCACACGTCGTCGACCGACACGAAGCGGCAGCGGTGGCTCGTCTTCGACTTCGACACCAGCCCGCCCGGGCACACGACGACGTTGCCCTCGACCCACGGCAGCACCCCGAGGCCGTCACGGCCGAAGCCGGTCTCGAAGGCGGCGGCGATGATCGCGTCGTGGTCGCCGTTGCCGATCGCCCGCTCGATCTGCACCTGGCGGACCACCTCGGCGAGGTTGTGGAGCTCGTCGTCGCCGAGGGCGCGAACCTGGCGCACGACCGCATCCGGATCACCCACGAACGGGTCGGGCCCGGTGCGAGATCGAGGTCGCGATGGAGGTCGCGCAGCGGACGGTGGAGTGCTCACGGGATGCAGTCTGTCCGATGGGTGTGACGCTCCGGCGCTGTCGTACAGTCCGGGTATGCAGACGAAAGCCGCAATCCTCTGGGAAACGAGCCAGCCGTGGAGCGTCGAAGACATCGAGCTCGACGCCCCGGGACCGGGCGAGGTTCGCGTCAAACTCGCGGCCTCCGGCATGTGCCATTCCGACGAACACCTCGTCACGGGCGACCTGCCCTTCGCGCTGCCGATCATCGGTGGGCACGAGGGCGCCGGCATCGTCGAGGAGGTCGGCGAGAACGTCAGTTGGCTCGCCCCGGGCGACCACGTCGTGTTCGGCTTCATCCCCTCGTGCGGACGCTGCCCGAGCTGTTCGACCGGCCACCAGAACCTGTGTGATCTCGGCGCGCTGATGGGCGTCGGGATGCAGATCACCGACGGCACGTCGCGCCACCACGCCCAGGGCAAGGATCTCGGTCTGATGTGCCTGCTCGGCACGTTCGCCCATCACACCGTGGTCAACGAGGCGAGCTGCATCAAGATCGAGAACGACGTGCCGCTCGACAAGGCCTGCCTGCTCGGTTGTGGCGTCGTCACCGGCTGGGGCTCGAGCGTCTATGCGGCCGAGGTCGGCCCGGGAGACATCGTCGCTGTCGTCGGTGTCGGTGGCATCGGCGCCAACGCCATCCAGGGCGCCAAGCTCGCCGGCGCCAAGCAGATCTGGGCGATCGACCCCGTCGAGTACAAGCGCGAGAAGGCCATGGAGTTCGGCGCCACCCACACCGCGGCCTCGATGGCCGAGGCGATGGAGCCGCTCGGCGCCGCGTCGTGGGGCACGATGGCCAACAAGGTCATCATGACCATGGGTGTCGGTTCCGGCGAGGTGCTGATCGAAGCGCTCGCGCTGGCGTCGAAGCGCGGCCGTGTGGTCGTCACGAACATCCATCCGGCGATGGAGATGTCGGCCAACGTCAGCCTCCTCGACCTCACGCTCATGGAGAAGCAGGTCGTCGGCTCGCTGTTCGGCTCGGGCAACCCGCGTGCCGACATCCCCAAGCTGCTCCACCTCTACCGCGAGGGCCAGCTCGACCTCGACGGCCTCGTCACCAAGACCTACACCCTCGACGGCGTGAACGACGGTTACGACGACATGCGGGCCGGCAAGAACATCCGCGGCGTGATGATCTACAGCTGACCCCACTCTTCGTTTGCGTCGGGATTCTGCACCGACAGGCGTGCCGAAAGCCCGACGCAAACGATGATCGAAGGGGTCGACGGAATGAGGGGAATGACCGAATGAAGAGCAAGGCAGGGGTTGTTCGAGGCATCGACCAGCAGTGGGAGGTCGTCGACGTCGACGTCGACCCACCGAAGGCCGGTGAGGTGCTGGTCGAGTGGAAGGTGGCGGGCATGTGCCACAGCGACGAGCATCTCGTCACCGGCGACATGGTGCCCACACCAGAGATGCGCGAGATGATGGGCGGCATCCCCGATCTGTTCCCGATCATCGGCGGCCACGAAGGTGCCGGCGTGATCGCGGAAGTCGGGCCCGGTGTGCGCAGCGTCGCGGTCGGCGACCACGTGTCGGCGTCGTTCATCCCGTCGTGCGGCCGCTGCCGCTACTGCTCCACCGGTCGCCAGAACCTCTGCGACGACGGGGCCGGAGCGTTCCTGCCGGGGATGATCACCGACGGCACGAGCCGGCACCGCCTCGGCGACGGGACCGACGTGATGCTGTTCGCCAAGCTCGGGACGTTCTCGCAGTACTCCTGCGTCGCCGAGTCGCAGGTGATCAAGGTCGAGCCGGACCTGCCCTTCGATGCGGTCGCCCTCGTGTCGTGCGGCGTGGCGACCGGATGGGGATCGGCCACCAAGCGGGCCGACGTGTCCGCGGGCGACACGGTCGTGGTGGTCGGCATCGGCGGCATCGGCATCAACGCGGTGCAGGGCGCGGCGATGGCCGGCGCCCGCCACGTGATCGCCGTCGACCCCGTGGAGTTCAAGCGGGAGAAGGCGATGGAGTTCGGTGCCACGCACACGTTCTCGTCGATGGAGGAAGCGCTCCCCGCGGTCATGGAGCTGTCGTGGGGTCAGATGGCCGACAAGGTGATCATGACGCCAGGTGTCCTCTACGGCGACATGATGGCGCTCGGCACCCAGCTCGCCGGCAAGGGCGGCACGATCGTCGTCACCGCCATCGCACCGATGACCCAGACCGAGTCGTCGGTCAACCTCTTCGAGATGGCGATGTACAACAAGGAGATCAAGGGCACGATCTTCGGCTCGCTCAACCCGCGCGCCGACATCCCCAAGCTCCTCGGCCTCTACCGTGAGGGGCAGCTCAAGCTCGATGAGCTGATCACCAACCGCTACTCGCTCGACGACATCAACGTCGGCTACCAGGCGATGCGCGACGGCGAGAACATCCGCGGTGTGATCGTCCACGGTTCCTGATCGGGATGGTGGATCCGAGCGGACCGAACTCGACCGGGGTCGCCGATCTGCACGGTCTCGTGTCGCGGATCGCCGCGTCCGTGGTCGGTCGCACGCGTGAGATCGAACTGGTGGTGGCGGCGCTCGTCGCCGATCGCCACATCCTCATCGAAGGCCCCCCGGGCACCGGCAAGTCGACGTTGTTGCGTTCGGTGGCCCAGGAGCTCGGGGTCGGCTTCGAGTTCGTCGAGGGCAACGCCGAGCTCACACCAGCGCGGCTCGTCGGCCACTTCGACCCGGCCAGGGTGCTCGCCGAGGGGTACGACCCCGAGGTGTTCGTCGACGGCCCCCTCGCCGCTGCACTGCGGGAGGGCTCGCTGCTGTACGTCGAGGAGATCAACCGTGTCCCCGAGGAGACGCTCAACGTGCTGATCACGGTGATGAGCGAGGGCGAGCTGCACATCCCGCGCCTCGGTCGCCTCGCCGCCGCGCCGGGGTTCCGGCTCGTGGCGGCGATGAACCCGTTCGACGCGATCGGCACGGCGCGCATCTCCGGCGCCGTGTACGACCGGGTGTGCCGGCTCGCCGTCGGGTACCAGTCGGCGTCCGACGAGACGTCGATCACGCAACGGGCGATCTCGATCCGCGACGGGCTCCACGACGAGCTCGATCCCGCTTCGCTCGATCCGGCCCAGCTCGATCCGGCCTGGATCGGCAAGGTCGTCGAATTGGTCCGGCTCACCCGCACGCATCCCGACCTGCGCGTCGGGTCGTCGGTGCGGGGAGCCATCGACATGTGCGCGGTCGCGTCGTCGTTGGCCGTGGTGCGCGGGGAGCCGCCGGCTGCGCGTGACGTGTCGCTCGACGCCGCGCTGGTCGCGCTGTCGGGACGGGTGCGGCTGCGGGAGGGCACCACCCGCACCGCCGACGACATCATCCGCGAGCTGTGGGGCTCGGTGTTCGCCACCGTGCACACCGGGCAGGGTGAGGAGGGAAAAGCTGGCGCCCCGACTGGGGCCACGACCTCCCACTGAAATCCCCGCCGTCGAACACCAAGGAGGGCGACGAGGCCGACCAGGAGGTGGCCAAGAGCCGCAAGAAGACCACGTCGCGGCGCGACCTCGCCCGCAACGACGGCTTCGACGAGATCTCGCCGGAGGTCGGCATGATCGACGAGCAAGCGCTCGCCGACGCGCTCGAAGATGATCCCGACGACACGCTGGCGCTGCTCGCCGACCTGACCGGCGCGACCGATGAGAAGCTGCGCGAGCTCGCCCGCCGGCTGGCCGCCCAACTGTTCCTCGACCTGGCCAGACGCGGGCCGGCCAAGCCCCGCGGCGTCGGGCAACTGCGCACGCAGCGCTACCGACCCGACGGGGGCGACCTCGATGTCGACGCCAGCCTCGACGCGGTCGTGGCGGCCCTGATCGGCGAACGGGTGGTCGATCCGGACGACCTGCGCATCCGCGCCTGGGCCAAGCCCGGCACCGCGATCTGCCTCCTCGTCGACCGCAGTGGGTCGATGGGCGGCAAGCCGCTGGCGACCGCTGCCGTGACCGCATCGGCGGTGGCGTGGCAGGCGCCCGACGACTACTCCGTGCTGTCGTTCGGCAAGGACGTGATCGCCGCGAAGTCGCAGGACGTTCCCAAGCCGAACGAAGGGGTCGTCGACGCCGTGCTCGCGCTGCGTGGGTTCGGCACCACCGACGTCGCCGGCGCGCTCCGCGCCGCCGGCGAGCAGCTCGCCCGGTCGCGCGCCGGCCGCAAGGTGACCGTGCTCCTGTCGGACTGCCGGGCCACCGTGCCGGGCGACGCGGTCGCCGCCGCATCGACGCTCGACGAGCTGGTGATCATCGCCCCCGAGTCCGACGCGGAGGAGGCCCTCGAGCTCGCCCGCCGCACCGGGGCCCGCGTCACGACCGTATCGGGCCCCTCCGACGCCGCCGCCAGCCTCACCCGCGCGCTCGACCTGTAACCGCAACCCGCA
>CAZYWK010000046.1:16150-30361 GCA_964651825.1 uncultured Ilumatobacteraceae bacterium
AGTTTGTGGCAGTCGATCGGCCGACCCGTCGTCAGATCGTCTGCCCCAAATCCCGGAGGGCAGCAGATTCGTCAGGTCACGGGCAGGTGGCGGTGGGGTCCGGGAAGATGCCCTTCTGGTTCTCGTCGGCCTCGACGGTCGGCAGCGTGTCGCCCGTGGGCGCCGCGCTCGACGGCACTTCCGCTGCCGGCACGTCGATCGACGGCGTCGTCTCGTCGGTGGTGGGGGTGGTGCCGTCGGGCTCCGTCTCGAACATCTGCTCGGGGGCATCGGCGAGCGTCGCCCATCCACGGAACAACGCCAGGATCGCCTGCATGTTGTCGCCGTCGATGTCCGGGATCAGCACCGAGTTGCCCTGGATGGTCGTGCCGCGCGCCTCGATCTGGTACGTGGTGATCTGGGTCGGATCGACCTTGCTCAGCACCCCGGCGAACTCCAGCATCTTGCGCGGGGTGAGCGACGGGTCGGTGACGATGTAATCGTCGACCGTCTCGATGAGGCCACCGGCGACGTCGGGGTTGAACGCACCCTTGTCGAGGAGGCGAGCGACCATGCGACGCAGGAAGTCCTGCTGGCGGGAGATCCGGCCGAGGTCGGAGGTGCCATCGGTGTGCCACTCACCGTCGGGTGTCTGGTACTGGAGCTTGCGCGAGCGCACGTAGGCGAGGGCGTGGTCGCCGTTGAAGGTGTAGCAGCCGGCCTCCGGAACGTCGAGGCCCGTGTTCGGATCCTTGATCGGGGTGGCGAAGGGGACGGTGACCCCGCCGACGGCATCGACGAGCCGCTTGAACGCGCAGAAGTCGACCTGTACGAAGTGATCGGTGCCGATCCCGAAGTTTTCGAACAGCGTGTCGATCAGCAGTTGTGGGTTGTCGCGCTTGTAGGCGGTGTTGATGCGTTGGTGGCTCGACCGGCCCGAGATCGTCACCCACAGGTCGCGCGGGAACGACAGCACGGCCACCTGGGAGGTGGCCGGGTTGACCCGCCACATCATGATCGTGTCGCTGCGTTCGCCCATGCTCGACCGGTCGCCGAACGCGTTGTAGAACGGCGAGTCCGGATCGACGCAGGAGTTGTTGTCGGCCCCGGTGATGAGGAAGTTCTGCGCCTGGGGTTCGGCCTGCGGGAAGGTTGTCGGCGTGGTGGGTGGCGGCGCGTCGTCGGCGGTCTCGTTGCCATCAGCGGTGGTGTCGACCACGGGTGCGGCAGTGGTCGCACTCGGATCGATGATCGCGGGCGCGAGGTTGCGATCCTCGACCACGCGCTGACCCGCGTAGAGCGCGCCGGCGGCGGTGAAGGTGGCGAGCGCGCACAGCAGTGCGCCGGCGATCGTGAGCCGTTGCGGCCACGTGCGCCTGGCCTTCGGGCGCTTGCTGTCGGTCGCCCCGCTGGGAGCGTTGGGGGTGGACATTGCGGGCTGACGCTACCGCCCCTACCGGCCCGGTCGGCTGCAGGAGGTGCAGGTCACCGGCGTCTCCTCACCTCGTCGAGACAGGTGGTGAAACCGCGCACATGCTGGTCGATCAGGGCTTGCCCGGGGTTCCACGAGCGCACCTCGACGAGGACGGTCGGGATCCCGGCGACCTTCGCGCACCACGTCTCGCCGCCGCCGTGCTGATCGATGTCGTCGCGCCGGCGGCCACCGACCTCCGAGCGCCACGCGTCGGCGTACTCGCGGGGGCACGCCCCGATCGGCGCGATGTAGTCGAGCGGCTGGTGGATCCACGCCGCGAAGTCGAACGGGGTGGTCAGCACCCTTTGCATGATGGCCTGCGCCTCGGGCGCCGATCCGGCGAAGTGGCCGCCGTCGCCCGGCGACCACCGCCACGGGAAGTTGCGGTTGAGGTCGACCCCGTGGGCGTTGCGTCTCGTGGACGCGGCGAGGCCGTCGGGATTGAGGCCGGGGACGATGCAGATCGACACGTCGTCGGGCAGGCTGGTGTGCGCGATTCCGCTGGCGATGGCGTACGTGGCGTGTTCGTTGCCGTGGATCCCGCCGACGATCAGCACGCGCGTGGCGCGGTCGCTTCCGCTGGCGGCCGGTGCGTTGCTCGACCAGCACTCGATCGGTCGGCCACCGGTCGACGTCCCGATCGATTCGTTGGTCCAGGTTCGGTGAGGGGCAGGTAGCGACAGCCGTCGTGCCTGGATGGTGCGCGCGTGCGTGGTGTGATCGTCGCCGGTCGGCTGGTCGGGGTCGCGTGCCGCGACGGGCGCTGGCACGCGCAGGACCGATGCCGTGGCCGCGGCGACACCGGCTGCGATCAGCCGGCGCCGAGAGATCACGTGCGCAGTGGATGGTTCAGGGCAGTACCACCACGACCGTTCCCAGTTGCGCCCACTCCCACATCCAGATCGCGTCGGCCGGGGCCATTCGCACACAACCGCCCGACAGCGCATCGCCCAGCTGATCGACGGTCTGCACCGGTCGGCCGTACTGGTACGGAATCTCGTGGAACCCGATGTTCCCGCCGCGCGCACCCTTCGCGAAGCGCACCATGTAGCTCCACGTGATCGACGGGTTGGCGATCGAGTTCGTCCGCAGCGACCGCGACCACACCGTGTACACGCCCGGTGCCGGGTCGAGGGGGGTCTGCTTGCCGGAAACCCGGACGTTGAGCAACACGTTCTCGAACTCGTCGACGGCCCACACGCGTTGCAGCGACTTCGAGTAGACCGCCCGCCGTCCGTGGCCGGAGTTGGCAGGGAGCATCTCCTCCGGGGGGATGGTCGGCGGCGGTGGGGGAGGTTCGAACTGGTACTGCGTGCCGCGAGTAGGTGTGGCTCCGCTCGCGGTGGCCGGTCCGGCGATCGGGACGGCGGGTGTGGCGCTGGCGCCTGCGTTGAGCACCGGCCCACTCGGTGCGACCGTCGTGGTCGTCGTCGTCGTGGCCGCAGCGGTGGTCGCGGGCTCGACGGTGATGGTCGGCTCGATCGTGGTGCTGCTCTCGACGGTGGTGCTGCTCTCGACCGTGGTGCTGCTCTCGACCGTGGTGCTGCTCTCGGTGGTGGAGGTCGTATCGTCGGCGACCGCGGGCGCGCTGATGAGGGTCAGCAACAGGGTCGTGACGACGGCTGTGCGCGCGCCGAACTTCGCAGCCATCGGCGCGAGGGTAGTGGCGATCACTCGGCGGGCGCCAGGACCGCTTCGCAGACGAGCTGGTCGCCGTCGATCAGCGACACCTCGGTGATCGAACCGGCGTCGACGAGGTCGGCCCGACCGTGTTCGATCGCCTCGCGCAGCGCCACCGGTGCCGCGATGGTGAGCGAGGCCACCCTGGCGCGCTGGCTCTGCTTGGCCTCGGTCTTCGTTCGGCGCACGAGCGTGAGGACCTCGACCGTCGGATCGATGAGTGACGGGTCGCCGTCGAGGCCCGTCGGCGTCGGCCACGTCGCACGATGGACGCTGCCGTCGTTCCACCAGCTCCACGCCTCCTCGGTGGCGAACGGGAGGATCGGGGCCAGCAAACGCTGGATCGAGCTCAGCGCGGCGTGCAGCGCGGTGCGGGCCGACGCGGCCTGGTCGTCGCCCTGGGAGTTGTAGGCGCGGCCTTTCACGAGTTCGACGTAGTCGTCGCAGAACCACCAGAAGAACGCTTCGGTACGTTCGAGGGCGCGGGCGTAGTCGAACCCGTCGAAGCCGGCGGTCGCCTCGGCGATCGTGGCATCGAGCTTGGCCAGCATCGAACGATCCAGGGCGTTGGTCACGCAGGTGGCCAGGTCGGCTTCGCCGCTCACGTCGCCGAAGCTGAGCACGAACTTGGTGACGTTGAGCAGCTTGGTGGCGAGCTTGCGACCCACCTTCATCTGGTCCTCGCTGAAGGCCGTGTCGACGCCGGGCCGGGCCGAGGCCGCCCAGTAGCGCACGGCGTCGGTGCCGTACTCCTCGAACAGGCCCATCGGCGTGACGACGTTGCCCTTCGACTTCGACATCTTCTTGCGGTCGGGGTCGAGGATCCAGCCCGACATCGCCGCGTTGCTCCACGGGGCGACACCGAACTCGTGGTGGCTGCGCACCATCGTGGAGAACAGCCAGGTGCGGATGATGTCGTGACCCTGCGGCCGCATGTCCATCGGGAAGATGCGGCCGAACAGATCGGCGTCGTCCTCCCACTGGCCGGCGATCTCGGGGGTGAGCGACGACGTGGCCCACGTATCGAAGATGTCGGGGTCGCCGGTGAAGCCGTTCGGCTGGTCGCGCTGGGCGGCGTCGTAGCCGTCGGGCACGTCGGTCGACGGGTCGATCGGCAGGAGCTTCTCGTCGGGCAGCAGCGGCTCGTCGTAGACCGGGTCGCCGGCCGCGTCGAGCGGGTACCAGACCGGCACCGGCACGCCGAAGAACCGCTGGCGGCTGACGAGCCAGTCGCCGTTGAGACCCTCGACCCAGTTGACGTAGCGGTGCTGCATGTGGGCCGGGTGCCAGGTGAGCTCGTCGGCCCGGGCGACGAGTGCGGCGCGCAGGTCGGTGTCGCGCCCGCCGTTGCGGATGTACCACTGGCGCGACGTGACGATCTCGAGGGGGCGGTCGCCCTTCTCGTAGAACTTCACCGGATGCTGGAGCGGACGTGGCTCGCCGAGCAGCGCGCCCGAGCCGGTCAACTGCTCGACCACCTTGGCCTGCGCCTGCTTGATGGTGAGCCCGGCAATGGCGGCGTACGCCTCCACGGCGGCGGGCGAGTCGACGCCAGCGGGCGCGTCGGCGAGGATCCGCCCGTCGCGGCCGATGATCGCCCGTAGCGGCAGGTTCAGCTCGCGCCACCACGTGACGTCGCTGGTGTCGCCGAACGTGCAGATCATGGCGATGCCGGTGCCCTTGTCGGGCTGGGCGAGCTCGTGAGCCACCACCGGCACCTCGACGCCGTACAGCGGCGTGATCACCGTGGTACCGAACAGCGGCTGGTAGCGCTCGTCGTCGGGGTGGGCGACGAGCGCGACGCACGCCGCGAGCAGCTCGGGGCGGGTGGTGTCGATCTCGATCGTGCTTCCCACCTCGTTTCCGGCGCCGTCGGTACGGGGGAAGGCGAGCTTGTGGTACGCGCCCGGGCGATCGCGATCTTCCATCTCGGCCTGGGCGACGGCGGTGCGGAAGTCGATGTCCCACATCGTGGGCGCTTCCTGGCTGTAGGCCTCGCCGCGCTCGACGTTGCGCAGGAACGCCCGCTGGCTGGCACGGCGCGAGCGCTCGTCGATCGTGGCGTACTTCAGGCTCCAGTCGACCGACAGGCCGAGCCGGGTGAACAGCTCCTCGAAGATCCGCTCGTCGGTCTCGACGAGTTCGTCGCACAGCTCGAGGAAGTTCGGCCGCGAGATGGCCACGGCGTGGTGGTTCTTCGGTGGGTCGCCGCGGAACGGCGGCTCGAAGTTCTCGACGTAGGGCTGGCTCGGGTCGCAGCGCACGCCGTAGAAGTTCTGCACGCGCCGCTCGGTCGGCAGGCCGTTGTCGTCCCAGCCCATCGGGTAGAACACGGCCTTGCCGGTCATCCGTTGGTGGCGGGCGACAGCGTCGGTGTGGGTGTAGCTGAACACGTGGCCGACGTGCAGCGAGCCGCTCACGGTGGGTGGCGGCGTGTCGATCGAGAACACGTCGGCCCGCTCGGCGGTGCGGTCGAAGGCGTAGATCCCGTCGGCGGCCCATACCTCGGCCCAGCGCGCCTCGATGCCATCGAGCGTGGGCCGGTCCGGGATGTTCGCCATAGAGGTACGAGGCTACCGACCCACTTCGCGGTGCCAGATCTACGTTTGCGTCGAGATCTGGCACCGACAGGCGTACCCGAATCCCGACGCAAACGTAGATTTCAGGGCCCGATCGGCCGGGTGGGGTGCAGCAGGGTGGGTGCGCCGGGGTTCAACTTGCCGGGGGTGGGCGAGGGGTGGCTCGTAGGATGGTTGGCCGTGCTCAACCTCTACGACACCGCTACTCGCTCCGTGCGTGAGTTGGCTCTGCGCGAGCCGGGGACAGCGAGCATCTACCTCTGCGGCCCGACGGTCTACGGGCCGCCCCACCTCGGGCACGGCCGGGCGACCTTGTCGTACGACATCCTGCGCCGCTACCTCGAATGGTCGGGGATCGAGGTCCGCCTGGTGTCGAACATCACCGACATCGACGACACGATCATCGAACGTGCGCGGCGTGAAGACCGTCCGTGGCAGGACATCACGACGAAGTGCGAGGCCGTGTGGTTCGAGGCGATGGCGGGCATCGGTGTGCAGCGCCCCACCGACGTCCCCCACGCCACCGAGTACGTCGCCGAGATGGTCGAGATGATCGGCGAGCTGGTGGCACTCGACAAGGCGTACACGACCGACGACGGGGTGTACCTCGACGTGGAGACGGTCGACGACTACGGCCTGCTCGCCCACCAGTCGCTCGACGAGATGCGCGCCGGTGGCGGCGACCGCGAGGTGTTCGGAGCCGACCAGAAGCGTCACCCCGCCGACTTCGTGCTGTGGAAGTTCTCCAAGCCCGGCGAGCCGTCGTGGCCGTCGCCGTGGGGCGATGGCCGTCCCGGTTGGCACTCCGAGTGCGTCGTGATGAGCCTCGACCTGCTCGGCGAGGGCTTCGACCTGCACTGCGGTGGCCAGGATCTGCGCTTCCCGCACCACGAGAACGAACGGGCCCAGGCGGTGGCGCTCGGCAAGACGTTCGCCAACCACTGGATGCACAACGGGTTCATCGTCGACGCCGAGGGCGAGAAGATGTCGAAGAGCCTGGGCAACGTGTCGAACCTCCTCGACCTGATCGACCAGTACGACCCGCGCGCCTACCGGCTCATCCTCCTCCAGGCCCACTACCGCAGCCCGATCGCGATCGGTCAGCAGACGATCGATGCGGCCGTGTCGTCGCTGGCCGGGCTCGATTCGTTCTCGTCTCGCACGCACGGTCTGGCCGCCGCGGCGCCCGATCCAGGCGTCATCGAGAGCTTCCGTTCGGCGATGGACGACGACCTCGACACGCCAAGAGCGATGGCGCTGGTGTTCGACACCGTCCGCCGCGCCAACGCCGCACTCGACGCGGGTGACGAGAGCGCGGCGGCACTGGCAGCGGCGGTGCGCGAGATCTGCAGCGCGCTCGGCCTCAGCCTCGCCGGGCTCGTCGACATCCCGGCCGAGGCGCTCGCCGCCGCCAGGGCGCTCGACGACGCGCGAGCCGAGCGCGACTACGAGCGCGCCGACACGATCCGGGCCGAGCTCCACGCCGCGGGCTGGACGGTCGAGACCACCAAAGACGGCACGACGATCCGCCGGTGACCGACACCCTCACGCCTCCGGAACGGACCCCACCCGAAGTGGTGTCGGGCGAACCGGGGTCGCACGAGGGGTCGCCGCCGCCACGGCCGACGGCTGCGGTCACGTCCCGATCGCCCCGTGCCGCGGCATCGCACCCGCCACGAATGGGGTACCAGCCGGCGCTCGACGGGCTGCGCGCGCTGTCGGTGGGCATCGTGATCCTCTACCACGCCGGCTTCTCCTGGATGCACGGAGGTTTCTTCGGCGTCGAGGTGTTCTTCGTCGTGTCCGGGTTCCTCATCACGTCGCTGCTGATCGAGGAGCACGATCGCTTCGGTGGCGTCTCGTTCCGCGGCTTCTGGACCCGCCGCGCCCGCCGGCTGTTGCCAGCGCTGTTCGCCGTGCTCGGCGCCGTGGCCGTCTGGGCGGCGGTCGCCGGGTCGGCCGAGCAGCAGTCACAGCTGCGGCGTGACATTCCGTGGTCGGTCTTCTACGTGAGCAACTGGGGCCAGATCCTCGGCGACGTGCCGTACTTCGCCGGCGAGCCGGCGCTCCTCCGGCACCTGTGGAGCCTGGCGGTGGAAGAGCAGTGGTATCTGCTCTGGCCGCTCGTGTTCGTCGGCGTCGTCGGGCTGGGGATCTCCACGCGGGCGAAGGGGATCGCCGTCGTCGCGGCCGGTTTCGTCGTGTTCGCGCTGATGTTCTGGATGCACTCCGGATCACCCACACCGCTCGGTGGCCCGCCGTCGATGTTCGAAGGTTTGAACCGCACGAACTTCTTGTACCTGTCGACGATCACCCGCGCCGGCGGCCTGCTGCTCGGCGCCGGCGCCGCGTTCTGGTGGCGCCCCTGGCGCTGGTCGAACGCCAAGACGGCGCCCATCGGCCGCCTACTCGATCCGATCGGGGCCGCCACGCTGACGATGATCGCCTGCGCCGCCGTCGTGGCGCACGTGACCGCTGGCTACGTGTACCAGTGGCTCCTCCCGCTCGTGTCGATCCTTTCGCTGGTCGCGATCATGGTCGCAGTGCACCCGGCGGCGGTGGGCATGCGGCGCATCCTGTCGTGGGCGCCGCTGGTCGAGATCGGTCGGAGGAGCTACGGGCTGTACCTGTGGAGCTGGCCGATCTTCGTGATCTTCGACGCCACCGACGGCTCGGTCACCAACTTCCTGCTGGCGATGGTGGTCACCGTCGCGCTGACCGAGGCGTCGTACCGGTGGCTGGAGACCCCGGTGCGCACCGGCGCCACCGGACGGTGGTGGGCCGAGCAGTGGGCGAATCGTCCACAGGTGGCGTACGGCGCGGTTGCCGGCGGCGCCCTGGTGGTCGGCGCGCTGGCGGTGTTCTACGCGGGCGTCGAGCAGTTCGACCCGTTCAAGGGCAGTGGCCAGGTGGTGGCCGAGCGGCTGGACTCGGCCGACAGCACGGGCGACGTCGTCGCGATCGACGGACCGGCGGCGAGCGTCGCACCGGGTGACGGCTCGAACACGTCGGCCGCAGCGGCCGCGGCCGGCGGTGGCGCGACTCCGGGAACCACGCTCGTGTTGGCCACGACGATCGCGCCGGCCACATCGGCGACCCTCGCCGTCGTCGGCGATTCGGTCGGCCACGCCTTCGCCATCAACCTGCCCGACGACGTCGCGGCGACCTACCCGTCGGTCGTCGATGGCAGCATCATGGGTTGTGGCATCTACGACGAGGGCTACCCGCTCACCGCGGTCGACTTCCGCACCGACTTCTCGATGTGCCAGGGCTGGCAGGAGGAGTGGGCGGAGTCGGCCGGCGGCAGCGACGTCACCCTCGTCATGCTCGGGGCATGGGACGTGTTCGACGTCAATGTCGACGGCACCGTCTACGCGTTCGGCACTCCTGAGGCCGACGCCGACTGGATCACCCGGTTGACGTCGGGGATCGACGCACTGCTGGCGACGGGGACGAACGTCGCGCTGTTGCCGGTGGCGTGCATGCGGCCGATCCAGGTGATGGACAACCTCGCGCTGCCCGAACGTGGCGACGATGCCAGGGTCGCTCACGTCAACGACCTCCTCGCCCAGGTCGTCGACTCCTACGACCGGGCCGACGTCGTGCTGCTCGACGGCCCGACCGAGTGGTGCAACGACGAGGCGATCGCCACCAACGAGGCGTACCGCTGGGACGGCGTGCACCCGTGGGAACCGGCGTCGCATCTGATCCTCGACACGATCACCCCCCAGCTCCTCTCCCTCGCCGCCACCCCCTGACGCGGCACCCCGTGCGTCGGGGACGGGGCCGGATGAACGAGGTGGGGTCAGCGGGCGGCGGCGGTGCAGGCGGCGGCGTCGCAGACGTCGATCAGTTCGCCGTCGAACAGGAAGCTCGCCTTCTGCACGCGCACGTTGGCGTCGTTGCGCGGGTCGCCGTGCGGATCGCGCGACGTCGACGGCGCGACCTGCTCGAACGGGATCGGGTCCGAGCCCGAGTCCCAGATGACGAGGCCCGAACCGTCGGACGGGTACTCGAGCGTGTCGATCCCCCAACCGGGCTCGACCTCGCCGCTGCGTCCCTCCGCGGTGACCGGCCGGTGGATCGGCACGCCCATCGTGCGGGCGGCGATCATCGCCGTCAGCTCGCTCACCTGCCAGTCCCCGAACGCCACGTGCAGCAGCACGGTCTTGGCCGGCGTACCGGGCAGCGCGTCGTCGACGATGTGGTGCAGGTAACCCGACCCCTCCGCGCGGTCCCACAACATCTGTACCGCCGACAGCAGCAGCTCGCGATCGAGTGCGTTGGGATAGGCGGGGATGAACACGGCTTCGTACTCGTCGAAGTCGACCGAGCGGGGGAGCAGCGTCGAATAGTTCTGCCCGACGACGCCGAGCACCGCACGATCGAAGTCCTGCGAGATCCCGGCGAGCGCCAGGCCCATGATGCCGCCCTGGCTGTTCCCGTCGTACACGAGCGTGCTGTTGTCGATCAGCGGTGTGCCGTCGGGCCACGCGAACGCGGGCTCGGAGATCAACCCGTTGCCGGCGAGCATCAGCCGCCCGAGGACGAGTTGGTTCAGCAGCCCCTGCGACATCCGGTCGACGAACGTGGGGAACAGGCTCATGTCGCCGAGGGCGGCGGCGGCGGTGCCGATGTCGTCCTCGCTGAAGCCGGCCCACTTGGTTGCGCAGTAGACCGTGTTGTGCTCGTTGGACATCGCCACGATGTTGCCGGCGTCGACCTCCAGGTTCGACCCGAGGAGCCCGTGCCCGTACTGGACGATGTGGGCCCGTTCGGTCCCGGCCATGGTCGATTCGGAGATCCCGCAGGCGAACGGCGCGAGGATCGTCGACACGTCAGGGTTCTGCTCGGGCAGGCCGTCGGGACCGACGTTGAGGGCGCTCCCGGGTGAGCCGTCGCCCGTCAGGTAGTTCGGCACGCTGTAGGTGCCTTCGACGAAGCGCGCGAGCCCGTCGGCTTCGGGATCGTCGCTGGCCGAGGTGATCTGAAACTCGGGCGTGAAGTCGCCGAGCGCCTCCATCGTCTCGTCGCGCATCTTCAAGATGCCGGCCGTGGTGTTCTCGGTGCTCGCCGTCGTGAAGCCCCAGGCGAGTTGGAGATCGTCGCGGGTGATCCCGGCCGAGGTCAGCGCGTCGAACGTCGCCTCCATCGCGTCGCGCCGATCCTCGATCTCCGGGATCTCGGTGGTGAGCCGATCGCGGTACGCGGTGAACACGGGTGACACGGCGATCGGCTCGCCGCCGGTGGTGGTGAGACCTTGGAGACCGACCGCGTACGTGGTCGCCGGCTCGAGGCTGACCGCCGGGTGGATGACGAGCAACCGGTCCTCGGGCGCCTCGGCGCCCACGTCGGGCTCGGCCCACAGCGCGACACGTTCGCCGGTGGAGGTGTCGACGAGGACGACGGTGGCGGCGTCGGCGAGCGACGCGCCGAGGTCGGTCCAGGCCGGCAGCCCGGCGGGGTCGAGGTCGGCGACGTAGGTGAGGAGCGACGCGTTCGCGCTGAAGCCGTCCTCGAGGTTCCACCGGGTGACGTCGACCGGTACGCCCTGCGCGTTGGTCGGCAATGCCCCATCGGGGAACGCGACCCGGAATCCGCTGGCGGTGGCCGGATCGTCGGTGAGGTAGGCGTTGCTCGGGAAGGGGAGCACGCACTGGCGGGTGTCGAGCGGATCGCAGCCGTCCGGGCCGGCGGCGAGCGCCTCGCCGATCGCGGCAACCGTCGCGGCGTCGGCCGGAGTGGCCGGGAGATCGGTGGTCGTCGGCGCGGGCGGGTCGGTCGCCGGCGTCGCGTCGGCGACCTCGGTGGTCCCCGCGGTGTCAGCGGTGCTCGAGGCCGTCGACGTGTCGGTCGTGGTGTCGTCGGCTCCGTCGTCGCTGCCGCTGCAGGCGGCGAGGAGCATCGCCCCCGCCGCGGCGATCGCGACCATCCGCTGGATTCCCCCTCGATGTCCCATGAGGCGGGACCGTACTCCGCTCGCGATCGACGGTTCGATGCCAGGGGTTGCCGCGGGGTGGACCCGAGTAGACAATGGGGTTACCGGTCGGTAACTTGGAGTCATGTCCGACTTCTCTCTCGCCCTGAACGAAGACCAACTGCAGCTCCAGAAGTGGTGCCACGACTTCGCCGACAACGTGATCCGCCCCGCCGCCCACGAGTGGGACGAGCGCGAGGAGTTTCCGTGGCCCGTCGTCGAGGAGGCCGCCCAGATCGGCCTGTACGGGCTCGACTTCATCATGAACGCGATGGCCGACCCGACCGGCCTCACGCTGCCTGTGGCCGTCGAGGAGATCTTCTGGGGCGACGCCGGCATCGGCATGGCGATCATGGGCTCGGGCCTCGCCGCCGCGGGCATCGCGGGCAACGGCACACCCGAGCAGATCATGGAATGGGTGCCGCAGTGCTACGGCACCGCGGATGACGTCAAGCTCGGCGCGTTCTGCGTGAGCGAGCCCGACGCCGGGTCCGACGTCTCCAGCCTGCGCACCCGCGCCGTGTACGACGAGGCCAAGGACGAGTGGACGCTCAACGGCACGAAGGCGTGGATCACCAACGGCGGCATCGCCAACGTCCACGTCGTCGTGGCGGCGGTCGACCCCGAGCTGAAGTCGAAGGGCCAGGCGAGCTTCATCATCCCGCCGAACACGCCGGGCCTGTCGATGGGCCAGAAGTACAAGAAGCACGGCATCCGTGCGAGCCACACCTCCGAGGTCGTGCTCGACGATGTGAAGGTGCCGGGCTCGTGCCTGCTCGGAGGCAAGGAGCGCTTCGACGAGAAGCTGGCCCGTGCCCGCGACAAGAAGTCGAGCGGCAAGCAGCCGGCGATGGCCACGTTCGAGGCGACCCGCCCGACCGTTGGCGCGCAGGCTCTCGGCGTGGCCCGCGCTGCGTACGAGTACTCGTTGGAGTACGCGAAGGAGCGTCACGCGTTCGGCAAGCCGATCATCATGAACCAGGCGATCGCGTTCAAGCTCGCCAGCATGGCGACCGAGATCGACGCCTCCCGCCTGCTCATCTGGCGGGCTGCCTGGCTGTCGAAGAACGGCACGTTCAAGAACGGCGAGGGCTCGATGTCGAAGTGGAAGGCGTCGGAGACCGCGGTGCGCGTCACTGAGGACGCCATCCAGATCCTCGGCGGCTATGGCTACACCCGCGAGTACCCCGTCGAGCGTTGGCATCGCGATGCCAAGATCCACACGATCTTCGAAGGCACCAGCGAGATCCAGCAGCTGGTCATCTCCAGAGCCATATCGGGCCTGCGTATCGAGTGATTCGTCAGTTCGGCGCACTGATGCCGAGTTGATCAGATCTGGCTATCCCTAGAATCATCCCTAGGGTTTTCCTGGCGCACGCGCCGTCAACCGCGTACTGTTGTCGACGTGGCAACGCTGCGCGAGAAGAAGCCGGGCGTGTGGGAGGTGCGGGTTTTCACCGGCACCGATGCCCGCGGTCGGCCGACGCAGATCTCGCGAACGGTGCGTGGCGGCAAGCGCGAGGCTCAGCGCTTGGCGGCATCGTTGGAGGTCGGCCCGGGGAGTGCTTCGGCGGCCGGCCGCAAGGTGGTCGACGTCCTCGACGCATGGATCGATCAGAACCTCGACACGTGGGCGCCGTCGTCGGCGCGCGATCAGCAGAGTCGCGTGCGGTCGATGAAGCAGGACAAGATCGCCGACATCCCGATCGCGCAGTTGTCGATCGCCGACGTGGAGCGCTGGCACACACGCCTGCGACGGGCGGGCATGCAGGATGCCGGCATCCGCAACCAGCACGGCGCGCTGAGCGCGGCACTCAACCAGGCAGTGCGCTGGGCGTGGGCGAGCCAGAACGTCGCGGCGCTGGCCCAACGGAAGACGAGCAAGAAGCCGCCAAGGGGAGTGATGTCGCTCGACGACGTCCGCGCCGTGATCGCCGCAGCGGAGGAGTTCGACCCCGCGGCCGCGCTGGCGTTGCGCCTCGCCGCCATGACCGGGTCGCGCCGGGCCGAACTCGCTGCCTCGCGATGGACAGACGTCGACCAGGACGGGATGCTCACGATCGACTCGGCCATCGAGGTGATCCGTCACCCCGGCGAAGCGCGCGAGCTGCGCGACGCGCCGACGAAGACTGGCAACGCTCGTCGGCTGACGCTGGACGCCGACACGCTCAACACGATCTGGTCGCTGCGTCGACAGCGCGAACCGTATGGGCCGTGGATGTTCGGCGTCGGACCCGACCTCGTCCCGCCCGATCACATCGGCTGGTGGTGGACCCGAGCCCGCAAGAACTCGGGCATCGACATGAAGTGGCGTCTCCACGATCTGCGCCACTGGTCGGCCACCGTCTCGATCGGCCAGGGCCACGACGTGCGAACGGTCGCTGGTCGACTCGGTCACTCCAACCCGGCGATGACACTTCGCGTCTACGCCCACGCGTTCGCGGCGGCCGACCAGGCGTTGGCTGCCGGCCTCGGTGACTTGCTGCGAGGCGACGTCGACTGACCGCTCCTCCGTGCCCTTC
>CAZYWK010000047.1:0-30207 GCA_964651825.1 uncultured Ilumatobacteraceae bacterium
CATCTCGTCTCCTCCGGTCGGTCGCAAACCTAGACCCTCCCGACCGGACGCTCGGTGGTCCGGTGCCGTGAGCAGGTGCCGATGACCCGCGTCGGTGCGGCAGATGGCGACCGTCGAGCTCGCACCCGACGCCCGATCGTCCGACGCGTAGCGAGGGAACCAGGACGAGGAGATGTGCTCGGCCGATGTTCGGACTTCAGGCGACGGGGACGGCGGCGCCGGGCACGAGCCGGTAGGCGTCGTAGACGCCGTCGATGCCCTTGATGGTGCGCACGACAGCTTCGAGGTGGCCGGGGTTGGCCAGCTCGAACTCGAAGCGCATCTTGGCCACCCGGTCGGCGCCCGTGAGGGTCTGGCACGACAGGATGTTCACGTGATGGTCGACCAGTGCGCTGGCGACGTCGCGCAGCAGGCGTGAGCGGTCGAGCGCCACCACTTCGACGCCGGCCACGAACGTCGCCCCCGACTGCTCCTCACCGTCCCACTCGACCTCGATCATCCGCGTGGCCTGCTCGGCCATCAGCGACACGGCGTTGGCACAGTCGGAGCGGTGCACGCTCACCCCACGGCCCCGCGTGACGAAGCCGATGATCCCGTCGCCCGGCACCGGCGTGCAACAGCTCGCCAAGTGGACGAGGAGGTCGTCGAGCCCTTCGACATGAACCCCTACCTGGTGGCGCTTCCCGTCACGGCGTTCGCGCCGGGGCCGTTCGACGGTGGCTGGCAGCTGCTCGGACTCGTCGCCGGACCGCAGGCTGCGGGCGATCCGCTGTGCAACGGTCTTGGCCGACACGTGGTGTTCGCCGATCGCCGCCAGCAACGCGTCGAGATCGACGTAGCTGAGCTCGGTGACGACCTCCTTCAGCGCCGGCGATTTCCAGATCTGCTGCACCGGCAGGCGTTCGCGCCGGAGCTCGGACGTGAGATCGTCGCGTCCGAGCTCGATCATGTCGACCCGGCGCTCGCGGCTGAACCACTGACGGATCTTGTTGCGCGCCCGCGGCGACACCACGAAGGCCAGCCAGTCCTGCGACGGGCCCGCCGTCTCGACCTTCGAGGTGAAGATCTCGACGTTGTCGCCGCTGTTCAACACGTGATCGAGCGACACCAGCCGGTTGTTGACCTTGGCCCCGATGCAGGCATGGCCGACCTCGGTGTGCACCGCGTAGGCAAAGTCGACGGTGGTCGAGCCGACCGGCAACGTGATCACGCGGCCCTTCGGCGTGAACACGAACACCTCGTCCTGCTCGAGGTCGGTCTTCAGGCTCTGCATGAACTGGGCCGGATCGCTGATGTCCTCCTGCCAGTCGATGATCCGCTTCAGCCAGTCGATCTCGGAGACCTGCTCGCCCGAGCCCTTGTACGCCCAGTGCGCAGCGACACCCCACTCGGCGCGCTGGTGCATCTCCTTGGTCCGGATCTGCACCTCGATCGGCTTGCCGGCGGGCCCGATCACCGTGGTGTGCAGGCTCTGGTACAGGTTGAACTTCGGCATCGCGATGTAGTCCTTGAATCGGCCGACCACAGGCCTCCAACGACCATGGATGCAGCCCAACGCGGCATAGCAGTCCTTCATCGAGTCGACCACGACGCGAACAGCGATCAGGTCGAAGATGTCGTCGAACTCACGCCCCTTCACGACCATCTTCTCGTAGATGCTCCACAGGTGCTTTCCACGCCCCGTCACATCGGCCTGGATCCCGAGCTCGGCGAGCCGGGCGCGCACCTCGGCGAGCGCCTTGGCCAGGTAGATGTCACGCTCCGGCGTGCGCGAGCTGACGAGATGATCCAGCTCGGCGAAGCGCTTCGGGTGCAGCGCGGCGAAGGAGAGGTCCTCGAGCTGCTGCTTGAGCTCCTGCATGCCGAGGCGATGCGCCAGCGGCGCGTAGATGTCGAGAGTCTCCTGGGCGATGCGCTGTTGCTTGTCGAGCGGCATCGCGGCGATGGTGCGCATGTTGTGCAGCCGGTCGGCCAGCTTGATGACCAGCACCCGCAGGTCCTTGGCCATCGCCACGAGCATCTTGCGCATCGTGGCGGCCTGTTGCTCCTCACGGGAGTCGAAGCGGATCCGTTCGAGCTTGGTGACGCCGTCGACGATCGCCGCGACGTCCTGGCCGAAGTCGCGCTCGACATCGGCGACGGTGAGCTCGGTGTCTTCCACCGCATCGTGCAGGAGAGCCGCGGTGACCGACACCTCGTCGAGGCCGATGTCGGCGACGATGTACGCGACAGCGAGTGGATGGTTGATGTAGCTCTCGCCACTCGAGCGGAGCTGGCTCTGATGAGCCTGCGCGGCCACTTGGTAGGCCCGGTTGATCGTGGTGACCGGCGCCTTCGGGTGCCGCCGACGGTATGCGGCCAGCAACGGGGCGAGCTCGACCGCCGACAGCGACGCTTGATGCCGCCGCCAGGGAAGGACGCGATCGACAGTGCCCATGATCAGTAGTGCAGCAGTGTCCTCACGGGTCGTTCACCGAGCCGGCTGCGCCCGCCGAGCGCGCCCAGCTCGATCACGAAGCCGAGCCCGGCGATCACGCCGCCGAGCGTCTCGACGAGGGTGGAGGTGGCCGCGGCCGTGCCGCCCGTGGCCAGCACGTCGTCGATGATCAGGATGCGCTCACCGGGGTGGATCGCGTCGCGGTGGATCTCGAGCTTGTCCGTGCCGTACTCGAGCGCATACTCCTCACGCACGACCGCCCACGGAAGCTTGCCGGCCTTGCGCACCGGAACGAACCCGGCACCGATGCGATACGCGACGGCAGCGGCGAAGATGAACCCTCGCGACTCGACGCCGACCACACGATCGACCGGGACGCCGTCGAACTGCTCGACGAGCGCATTGATCGAGGTGGCGAACGCCGCACCGTCACCCAACAACGGCGTGATGTCGCGGAACGTCACCCCGTCGACGGGGTAGTCGCCGATGTCTCTGACGAACCCTCGCAACGTTCCGTGCTCACCTGCCATGACCCGAGGATACCGGTCCGGCTCCTCCCCGGGGGGCCCGCACGACGGCCGCGCGACCTCCCTCGAGCCCGACTGGGCGCCGGTCAGTGACGCTTCTTCTTGCGCGGTCGGGGTGGGTGGTTGAGGAGCTGATCGGGCGTCGCGCCCGTCGCCGCCGGCCGGGTGGCAGTGGCCACTCCACCGCGGGCGGCGTCGGAACCGTCCCGGTCGAGCGGGGCGTCGACCACCCTCGTGTTGGCGAGCCGTGCTGCTGCAGCCGTCCCGACCACAGCCGCCCGCAGGTCCTCGCCGCGCAAGCGTTCGCGGCGGATCTTGACGTCGCCGTGCGGGCGCATCGAAGCGAGCAACGGCGTGGCGACGAAGATCGACGAGTAGACGCCGGACACCATGCCGATGAAGAGGGCGAGAGCGAACTCCTGGAGCGCCACGGCGCCGAGAAGCCCCCACCCGATGACGAGCAGCGACATCACCGGCAGGATCGACGCGATGCTGGTGTTCAACGACCGCATCAGCACCTGGTTCATCGAGATGTTCACGATGTCGGCGTACGGAGTGCGGATCGAGGAGAACTTCGCCTGGTTCTCCTTCACGCGGTCGAACACCACGATCGTGTCGTAGAGCGAGTACCCGAGGATCGTCAGGAACGCGACGACCGTCTCGGGAGTGACCGAGAACTGGAACACCGAGTACACGCCGACTACGACGATCACGTCATGCACCATGGCCGCGAACGCGGCGACGGCCATTCGCCACTCGAAGCGCACGCTGATGAACAGCGACACGGCGATGAAGAACACGATCAGCGCGCGGACGGCCTTCTCGGTGATCTCGGCGCCCCACGTGGAGCTGGTGAACGACACGCTGACCGCCGAGACGTCGACACCGGCCGCCTCGGCGAGTGCCGTCGTGATCTCGGCCGACTTCTCGTTGGAGACCTCCTCGATCTCCACCGTGACGACGTCGGCGGCCTCCGACGTCCGGCGCTGGATGCGTGCGCCGGAGGTGTCGATGTCCTGGTCGTTGAGCACCTGCTCGGCCTCGCCGATGTCGAACGTGGCGCTGGCCGGCACATCCCAGGCGTTGCCGCCCTCGAAGTCGATGCCGAGGTTGAGCCCCTGGGCCCACAACGAGATCACGGTGATGACCACGATGACGACGGCGGTGACGAAGCCGAAGGTTCGCTTCTGGTAGAAGTCGATCGCCGTCTGCCCGTTGAGCAGCCGTCCGAAGGCGCTCTTGGAGATCTGCTGGTCTGCGATCACCGTGTCGGGACCCGTCGTGTTGGAGGTCATGAGGTCACCGGCTTGATTCCGAACACCGATCGGGTGCGCATGAACGCGCTGCCGGCGAGCAGCAGCATCAACGGTCTGGTGAACGTGTACAGCACGACGAGGTCACAGAACGTCGTGACGCCGAGGTACAGCGCGAAGCCTCGCACAGATCCGACGCTGAGCAGGAACAGGATGACCGAGCCGATGATCGACACGACGTTGGCCGCCCAGATCGTGCGCCACGTGGCGTTCCAGCTCCGGGGCGCAGCGTTGCGGAAGGTGCGCCCGCTGCGAAGCTCGTCCTTGACCCGTTCGAAGAACACGACGTAGCTGTCGACCGTGACACCGATCGACACGATGATGCCGGTGACGCCGGCCAGGGTCAGCGCGTAGTTCGTCCAACCGGAGATCAGCGATGCCACGCCGAACACGAACAGCGCCCAGACCACGAGGGCGACGGCGATGACCCAAGTCATCGCCCGGTAGTACGCGTAGAGCATCAGCAGCACCAGGAGGATGCCGACGATGCCGGCGAAGATCGCCGCGTTCAGCGAGTCGGCGCCGGCCGACGGCGACACGATGCGTGCCTCCTGTGCCTTCACCTCCACCGGGAACGCACCCCGGTTCAGCACGGCGGCAAGGTCCTGGGCCTCGCCCCGCGAGAAGCTGCCGGTGATCGCGACGGAGTCGGCGAAGCTCGGCTGGTTCACCTGGGGAGCCGACTGCACGATGCTGTCGAGGGCGATCGCGATCTGGCCGCGGACCCCGGGTTGCGTGGAGGGGCAGGTGGCAGCGGCGTTGTAGCACTGGCTGGCAAGGCTGTTCCAGGCGGCCTGGCCGTCGCCCCGCAGGTCGACCGCAACCCCCCATCCGCCCGCGTCGAGCGTCGCCTTGGCGCTGCCCCGCGAGAATACCTCGCCGGTCCCCTGCGCCGGGCCGACACACACGGTCGTGCCGTCGCGGGTCGGCAGGAGCTCGGCACCGGTCGGCGACGGCGCCGCCGGCGTCAGGATGGTCGGGTCGATCGCCAATGGTTCGCTCGTCACCGGTTCGGTGCCGGACGGGACCGTCTGCGCGGGGAACGCGCCCCGGAAGCCGGCCGGCTCGCTCGTGACCGGCTCGGTGCCGGTGGGATCGTCGGGCACGATCGTCGAATCGGTCACCTGCGGCGTCACGGTCGAGGTGGCGCACTCGGCCATGTTGACGACCGGGCGCAGCTCGACCACTCCGGACACGTCGACGGCATCGAGTGCCTGTTGCTGGTCCTTCACGCCGGGCAGGTCGACGACGATCGCCTGGCCCTGCACCCGCACGTCCGGTTCGGCGATGCCCTGGTTCTCGAGCTCGCTGCGGATCAGGTCGCGGATGACGATGAGGTCGTCACCGCTCGCCGGATCGACCGGCGCCAGGATCACGGACACACCGCCCTGGAGGTCGAGGCCGAGGATCGGCGTGGTGTTGGTCACGAGCGCGCCGACGAACAACAGCACGATGATGACGACCGTGCTGATCAGCGTGGCCCAGAGACGACGACGCATTCGGAATGCTCAGTCGTCGGATTCTGACGCGGCGTCGGCCCCGTCGACGGTCTCGGCGACGGAGTCGTCGTCGAGCACCTTGCCCTGTACCGCGGCCCGAGCGATCCGGATCTGGACGTCGTCGTCGATCTCCAGCCAGAACCGGTTCGGACCGTCCTCGCCGGTGATCCGGCCGAACAGGCCGGACGTGGTGACGATCTCGTCGCCCACCTCGATCGAGCGCTGGAGGTCCTGCTGCTCGCGGGCCCGGCGTCGTTGGGGGCGGATCATGAAGAAGTACATCGCGAACGGGATGAGCAGCAGGATCCCGAGTTGCACGATGGCACCTCCACCACCACCGCCACCATCGTCACCGGAGGCGAGTAGGGCCAGAGAGAGAATCGTCGGCATAACGGCGAGCGAGCCTATCGGCCGGACCCCTCGAACTTCCGGCATCGTGCGGCATCGCTTCCGGGAGTGAGTCGCCGACATGTGCTGATCGTCGGTGGCGGGTCCGGTGCGAGCCCGCTGGCGGGCGGGTCACCCCCACACGGTGAGGATCTCGCGCCGCAGCGCGTCGAAGGTCCCGGCCGTGATCGCCTCGCGCATGCGGTCCATCAGCTGGAGCGTCCAGGCCACGTTGTGGATCGACAGCAGGCGCGACGCCGTCGGCTCGCCGACCTGCAGCAGGTGACGGATGTAGCCACGGCTGTGCCGCGCGCACACGTCGCAAGCGCAGGTCGGGTCGAGCGGCTCGTCGAGCTCGGCGTTGCGGGCGGCCTTGGCCTGGAACCTCCCTGACGAGGTCAGTGCGGTGCCGTGCCGGCCCAGCCGGGTCTGCATCACGCAGTCGAACTGGTCGACGCCGAGCCCCACCGACTCGACGAGCGACGCCGGGTCGCCGACGCCCATCAGGTAGCGCGGTCGATCGGTCGGCAGCTCCGCCAATGCCGCGGCGAGCGCCGGGAGCATCTCAGCCCGGGTCTCCCCGACCGACAGCCCACCGATGCCGTAGCCGTCGAAGCCGAGGTCGGCCGTGCGGCGGGCGCTCTCGGTCCGCATCGCCTCGCTGATCCCGCCCTGGACGATGCCGAACAGCGACTGGTCGGTGCGGGTGTGGGCGGCGCGGGCCCGCGCCGCCCACGCGCTCGTCCGTTCGACCGCGGAGCGGATCACGTGCGGCTCGCTCGGCAGTGGCGGGCACACGTCGAGCACCATCTGGATGTCGGCCCCGAGCTGCTGCTGGACCTCCACGGCCTTCTCGGGGGTGAACCGGTGCGACGACCCGTCGTAGATGCTGCGGAAGGTGACCCCGTCGTCGTCGACCTTCGGGTCGAGCGAGAACACCTGGAACCCGCCAGAGTCCGTGAGCGTGAGGCCGCGCCAACCGGCGAACCGGCCGAGCCCCCCGAAGTGTGCGATCAGCTCGGCGCCGGGCCGCAACATCAGGTGGTACGTGTTGCCGAGCACGATCTGCGCGCCGAGCTGCTCGTAATCGGCTGCGCTGAGATACTTGATCGCCCCTCGCGTGCCCACGGGCATGAACAGCGGCGTCGTGTAAGAGCCGTTCGCTACCGACACGGTGGTCGCCCGCGCCGCACCGTCCGTGGCGTCGATCGTGGCGATGGCCGGATGCATGAGCCGGCCAGGCTACGAGCGGCCGTGACGGTCGAGCAGCATCGCGTCGCCGAACGACAGCATCCGGTAGCGCTCGGCGATCGCGGTGTCGTAGAGACTCCGCCAGCGATCGCCGACGAACGCGTCGATCATCATCAGCAGCGTGGTGCGCGGGAGGTGGAAGTTGGTCATCAACACGTCGACGACCTGCCACTCGAAGCCGCGATGGATGAACAGGTCGGTGCGGCCCGCCAGCGAACCGCGCGCGGCGGCCGACTCCAACGCCCGCACCGCTGTGGTCCCCACGGCGACCACCCGCTCCGCGACGCGGCAGGCCTCCATCGTCGCCTCAGGCACCCGGTAGCGCTCGGTGTGCATCACGTGGTCGAGCGGATCCTCCGTCGAGATCGGCTGGAACGTGTCGAGCCCCACCACCAACTCGACGGTCGCCGTGCCGATCCCGCACTCGGCCAGTTCGGCGAGCAAACCTTCGGTCAGGTGCAGCCCCGCCGTTGGCGCCGCCGCGGAGGCCGGCTCACGAGAGAAGACGGTCTGGTACCGCTCCGGGTCGGTCAACGGTGCGGTGATGTAGGGCGGCAGCGGCATCTCGCCGAATCGTTCGATCGCGGCCAGTGCGTCGGGATCGAGCACCTCCACGTAGAACGTGTCACCCGCGTCGGTCCGCTCGCCCATCCGCACGAGCGGCCGGTCGGCGCCGTCGGGGACGAGCTCTTCGCCCACCCTGAGCTTCTTGCCGGGACGCACGAGTGCCTCCCAGACCCGCCGGTCGGGGTCCTGCGCCTCGAGCAGCAGCACCTCGGCCTGACCGCCCGACGGGCGCCGCAATCGCAGCCGGGCGGGAATGACCCGCGTCTCGTTGAGGACGAGCAGGTCACCGGCCCTCAGCAGCTCAGGGAGGTCGTGGACATGCCGGTGTTCGGGCGCTTGGCTGCCTCGGTCGACGAGCAGCCGCGCCGCGTCGCGTGGCTCGATCGGATGCTGAGCGATCAGCTCGTCCGGCAGCGGGTAGTCGAAGTCGGCGAGCCGCACGACCGACGAGGCTACGGAGCCGGCGGCGGATCGGAGGCGCCGGCTCCGCGGCGCGCCGACAGCTTCGGCCGGATGACGCGCTTCCACAGGAACCACGCGATTGCGCCGACGATGGTCACCACGACGACCCACTGGAAGACGCCGACGACACCGCCGACTTGGTCCCAGCGATCGCCGAGCAGCGCGCCGGCAGAGATCAGGGCGGTGTTCCAGATCGCGCTGCCCGCCGCGCTCAGCACGGTGAAGCGGACGATCGGCATGCGCCGGAAACCGGCCGGGATCGACACGAGCGAACGGATCAGGGGGACGCACCGGCCGAACAGCACCGCGTACGACGACCGGCGGTCGAACCAGACTTCGGCCTTGACGATGTCGTCAGGCTTCACGCCGAACCACTTGCCGTAGCGTGCGATGAACGCATGGAGCCGATCTCGGCCGATCCACGCCGCGATGGCGTAGAGGATCCAGGCACCGACGACCGAACCGACCGTGGCCGCCGCGATCATCCCGATCAGGTTGGCGTTGCCCTGCCCGGCGACGAAGCCGGCGAGCGGCAGCACGACCTCGGACGGAATGGGCGGGAACACGCTCTCGAGTGCCACGAGCGCGGCCACGCCGACGTAGCCGAGTGCGTCGATGACGTCGGTGACCCAGGTTTCGATGCTCGCCAGCATCGGCACGACGCTAACGGCTCAATCGAAGAGACTGTCGGACGCCGGCGGCGCCGCCGATCGTGGTACGGCGAGGCCGAGGTGCTCGTAGGCCGCGGCCAGGGCGATGCGACCCCGCGGGGTGCGGGCGATCATGCCCTGGGTGATGAGGAACGGCTCGTACATGTCCTCGACGGTCTCGGGTTGCTCACCGACGCTGATCGCCACCGTCGACAGCCCGACGGGCCCACCGTTGAACTGCCCGCACAGGGCGGTGAGGATCGCCCGGTCGACCTTGTCGAGGCCGCGGTCGTCGACGCCGAACAGGGCCAGCCCGTCGCGGGCGGTCGCGGCATCGATGGCGCCGTCGGCGCGCACCTCGGCGAAGTCGCGGACGCGGCGCAGCAGACGGTTGGCGATGCGCGGGGTCCCTCGCGAGCGGCGGGCGATCTCCCAGGCCCCGTTGCCGTCGATCGTGACCCCGAGGATGCCGGCGGCCCGCTCGACGATCGCCTGCAGCTCGGCGGCGTCGTAGTAATCGAGGCGCGCCACCAGTCCGAAGCGGTCGCGCAGTGGGCCGGTGATCATCCCGGTGCGGGTGGTGGCGCCGACGAGCGTGAACGGCGCCATCGTGAGGCGGATGCTGGAGGCCGCCGGTCCCTTGCCGACGATGATGTCGATCTGAAAGTCCTCCATCGCCGGATAGAGGATCTCCTCGACCGCCCGCGACAGGCGGTGGATCTCGTCGATGAACAGCACGTCGCCGTCTTCGAGCTTGGTGAGGATGGCCGCCAGGTCGCCGGCCCGTTCGAGCGCCGGGCCGGACGTGACGTGGAGATGCACACCCATCTCGGTGGCGACGATGCCCGCGAGCGTGGTCTTGCCGAGCCCAGGTGGCCCGGCGAAGAGCAGGTGGTCGACGCTCTGGCTCCGCTTGCGCGCCGCTTCGAGGACGATCGTCAGGTGCTCCTTGAGCTCGCGCTGGCCGATGAACTCTTCCAACGCGCGGGGCCGGAGCCCGGCTTCGACCTCGAGTTCGCCGGCGGTGATCGGGTCGTCGGCGGCGCCGATGTTCGGGTCGAGGAACTCGTCACGCACGGCGTGCCCCCAGCGCCTTGAGCGCCTCGCGGAGCAGGATCGATGCATCTGCGTCGGCCGGCAGGTCGCGCAGCACGTCACGCACCTCGTCGGTGCCGTAGCCGAGCCCGGCGAGCGCCTCGCGCACGTCGGCGATCGCCGACCCCTGAACAGCGCTGCCGCCGTCGAGGGCGGGAATCGCCAGGCGCCCGCGCAGTTCGACGATCAGGCGCTCGGCGGTCTTCTTGCCGACGCCGGGGACGAGCGACATCGCGGCGACGTCGTTGTTGGCCACGATGTCGACGATCGCCAGCGGAGCATGGGTGGCCATCACCGCCATCGCCAGCGCAGGGCCGACTCCGTGGGTGGCGATCAGCACCTGGAACGTGCCGCGCTCCTCACGGTTGGCGAACCCGTACAGCGTCTGGGCGTCTTCGCGGATGTGATGGTGCACGTAGAGGAACGTGCTCGACGACGGCTCGAGCTCGGCCATGGTCCGCTGCGACACGGTGACGAGATAGCCCACCCCGCCCACTTCCAGCAACACGGTGCCGTCGGCGTGCCGCTCGATCACCGAACCCCGCAGCGAGCCGATCATGAGAGGCTCCGGGTGGCGGCGACCCGCCGGTGCATCGGCGCCGTGGCGAGGTGGCACAGCGCCAAGGCAGCGGCGTCGGCGGCGTCGGCCGGCTTCGGCAACGTTGCCAGACCGAGGCGGGTCTGCACCATCTTCTGCACCTGCTCCTTTCCGGCGCCGCCCCATCCGGCGACGGCGTCTTTGACCTGGTTCGGCGTGTACTGCACGACCTCGCACCCGGCCAGCGCGGCCTCGGCAAGGGCGAGCCCACTCGCCTGCCCGACGCTCATCGCCGTGCGCACGTTGACCTGGAAGAAGACCTGCTCGACGGCCACCGCCTGGGGCTGGAACTCGGCGATCAGCGCTGCGAACTCCAAACGCAGCGCGGCGAGCCGGCTCGGCAACGGGTCGGAGGCCGGCGTGCGGATCACGCCGAGCGACACCGCCCGCACCGCTCCCCCACGCCCGCCATCGAGCACCGCGTACCCGCACCGAGTGAGCCCCGGATCGATGCCCAGCACCCGCCATCGCTCGGCCGGCCGGGAGGGCACTGATGAGTCGAACACAGGTTCGCAGGATAGCCGCGGGGCGGGTACGGATCAGGGATCTCCGCCGCCCGTCCGCTCAGCGAAGCAAGCCGACGATCAAGGCAACCGCGGCGATCACTGCGGCTTGGCTCGTGAACAACCACGACCCGAAGGTGCGCTGCAGGTCGGACCGCAGGTCAGCGAGGTCGGCCTTCCGCGATGCCCGGAGCTCAGCGAACTCGGCGCGCATCTCGGCGCGCAGTTCAGCGATGTCGGTCTTCATCGCGAACTCGCTCCAGTCGTCGTGCGGCATGAGGTTCATGAAGGTCTCGGCTTCGGGCGTCCCCAGCGACGCCTTCAGGGATTCGTACAGTCGGTAGCGCTCTGCTTCGGTGACGGACATCGGTCATCTCCTCGATCCACGGACTTCCCGGGTGCTCGAACACCGATCCGGCCATGTGCCGTCAGTCGAATCGTAACCGCCGATCCGGTCCCAGTCGTCTAGGTCGTCGACGTCGTCATCACGCTGGCGTCCACCGAGATGCTCGACGGCAGTCACGCGGGCGAGAACGACGATGTGCACAGGCGATTGGAGCGGCTCGATCTCGGACAGGGCTGCTGCTCCTGGGCGAGCAAGCAGCTCGGCTGATCAGTCGATGATCGTGATGGCGAGCGGTTCGGAGTTCCTGTTGGACAGGAGTTGCGCGTCGAAGAACGACACGACGACGAAGTGCTCGCCGGCTGGGACGACATAGCCGGCCGATGGATCGCAGGAAGCCAACGTGACGTCGACATCGAAGTCCTGGTGTGCGCCCGGATCGAGTGCGATCGTGATTCCGACGTCGTCCATTCCTCGGGTGTCCAGTGTCCGAGGTGCACCATGCGAATCGGTGATGACCGTGGCCGGGTTCCCGGAGTCGAACCGGATCGGCTGGGCGCCGATGTTCATCAAGCGAACGGTCAGCCTCACCGTCCCGGCTTCGGTCATCGCCACCGGCACTGTCGAGTCCAGAACTGCAACCTCCAACCCGTCGACGAGACTCGGTTCGAGCACGGGCCTGCACACCGCCACCGCGTCGTCGAGCGGAAACCGCAACGCGCCGACACTGACGTCGACCGCGGCGCCGTACCGCTCGACCAGCTCAGCGGCCCGCGCCTCCTCGGTCGCGTTGAGGACCACTTCCACCGCGCCGCGCTTGCCACCAGAGCCGATCGAGGTGAAGCGCCCAGCCAACTCCTCGACCAGAGTCGACTGGATCATGTTCCGGTCCGCCTCGCTCGCCGGCGCCTGGCACACGATCAGCTCGTCGGGATAGTCGACCAACCCGGCAAGCGCGGCACGATGCTCGGCAAGGTCGCGGGTGAACGACACGAACACTGAGGCATCCCCGGCGCTGATCCAATGCAACCCGTACCCGCCGAACACGTCTGCGTGTCCGCTGCCGTACGAGAGCACTACGCCGAGCATGGGTTCGAGCCGAGAGGTTTCCTTGACCAGGACCGACGAGTCGGCTGCGTTCATGTCCACGGCCGCATCGACTGGGCATGGCTCGTCGACCTCGCTCGCGTCCACAGCCGTCACCGCCACGCGGTCGCCGGACGCTGGCAACGGCGCCATGACTCGCGTCGCCGGAGGTACACCGTCGCTCCCGATCGCGCCGACCGGTGACGCCACCGCATTGCCGGAGGAGTCAGGATCTCCACACCCGGCGGCAACAATCGCCACCGTCATGGCGGCACCCATCAACAACCACTGCGATCGCATGACCGTTGGACGTCGACATTGTGACGTCGGTTCCCACGTGCGCTGCCCTGAACCCACTCGGCGCATCATCACAGGTTCCGACACCGTCGATCACGACTGGACCGCTGGCCACGGCGGCACGGCGGCCAGTGTGTGACCGCCGGCCGCGCTCGGGCGGCCCGCCTGCTACGTGACGCTCTGCCTGTGCCGGTGAAACGCGAACGCACCAGCGGCTCTCCGCCGCGTGGTTCACCCGCGGCTAGCGGTGCGGCACACGAGAAACGGTCACTCGTTCGCTGAAGTCGCAGTCCGATCCCAACCCTCAACCGGATCATGCTCACGATTGGTGGGCGATCGGCCAAGATTCGGGATGGACGCGAGTAGGACTCCGGATCAGTTGGCATTCGAGTTGGTGTTCCTGGATGTTCCCGCTGACCTCGCAGCGCTCTCCAAGGCGGCTGCCACTCTGCACGCCACGACGGTGTCCGAGTTCACCGAAGCAGCCTCAGCGACGCTCGACATCCGCGGTGTCCCGCCGCGACCCCAGCGGATCAGCGGACGGCGGAGCACCTGGTTCAGCCGCGCCCGCGAACCGGACTGTCGCGGATGGCGATTCGAGGTGTACTTGCCCGGAAAGTGGTCGAACAGCCGCATCCAGCTCTGGCTCCTGACCGACGGAACGTGGGCGCTGTCAACCGATCCCCAGGTCGGCATGCTCACCTCGACGTCGATGTTCCAGCGGACCGAACTCACCGCTGAACACCAGCACTACCTGATCGATGCCCGCGCAGGGCGTGTCGCCAATTGGCTGAACCAACCCAAGGGACAGCTCAACGCCGCGGTGGCTTGAGACGTCCGCACCTTCTGCGAGGAAACCTCGGGCGCCACGCGATGCTGGCCCGATCCAAGTTCCTGAAAGGTTGGTGGACCCCATGACGACGACCCGCGCACAGCGAGCCGATGCCCTCGAGCGTTGGGCCGACGACGTCGATGCTGGCGATCTCGTCGAGGCGAAGACTTCAGCTCTTCGGACCATCGCAGAACTCGTGGAACAGCGCGACGACGTCGACACGGCGTTGCTTGCCAAAGGTCCGAAACCGTGACCCATCCGCGTCCCACCGATGATGGTCCCGCTCCCAAGCATCGAGCTCACACCGAATCTTGCATCGTTCCACAAGGGAACCTCGGGCGCCGTTGGTTCGTGTAGTGAGATGTGCCGGTGACGGGGGTCAGCTTCGATGAGTGCTTCAGGGAGCACTTCGCGCGTCTCGTCGCTCTCGGTGAGGTGATGTCGGGCAGCCGGGACACGGCCTGTGAGTTGGCTCAAGAATCGTTCCTGCGGCTGCATCGGCACTGGGACACGGTGAGCGGCTACGAGGACGTGGGCGGGTGGCTGCGTCGGGTGATGTCGAACCTGTTGATCGACGCGCATCGTGGACGCGCGTCAGCGCACCGCACGATGGAGTTGTTGGCGAGCCGGACCAGCGGCGATGAATCAGTCGTGGTCGATGCGGGCGATGACTGGTCGACGATGGTGGGCGAACTGCCACCACGCCAGCGGTTGATCGTCACGCTCTTCTATGGCGAAGACATGTCGATACGGGACATCGCGGAGTTGCTCGACCTGTCGCCGAACTCGGTGAAGTCGGCGTTGTCCAAGGCACGGGACACGCTGCGCACACGATTGGAGGGTCGCAATGACTGACGCCGAACTGGACGCCCGGCTGCGCGCGATGGCTCACGACTCCCTCGCGGACCGGGCCACGACCGTTGACACAGAGGGTCAGCTCGCCGAGTTCCGTTCAACGCTCGCCGGAGAGGCATGGACGCCTGAGCGAGCTGGGCGTGCGCGACGTCGGTGGATGCTCGCGGCCGCTTCATTGTTGGTGGTCGCCGGCCTCGGCGCGGTCGCCGCGCTCACCATGCGACCCGACGACGGGGCGACCAAGGGCGATACCGATGCGGCCACCACGGTGGTGCCGACATCGTCGGCGTCGTTGGTTCCGGCCGAGACGCTGCCGCCGGTCACGCCATCCGCTCCGGCGGTATCGCCGGACTGTTTCACCGAGCCGGTGACCCCTCCCACCATGGTCGACGGGACCGCACCCGGCGAACCCGACATCGAGACGACCGGGACGAACCGGATCGCGACATGGCCGCACGACCATTCCCAGTTCGCGGTCACTCAGGTGCTCGACCAGGCACGCGATCCATCGGTGCTCGATGCTGCGATCGCGGACGGCTCGGCGTTCGTCAACGGCACGATCCAGGCAGTCGCGATCCCGGCCGGCGACCTACCGTTAGGGCCCAGCACCATCTATCTGCGCGACACCGCGGACGGCTGTCTTCGCGCGTACGGGGTCGGCCCAGGCCTCTCCGCGACCGACGCCCAAGCCGTCGCCGCACGATGGGTGAACGCCCTCGCAACAGCCAGCGACCAGACGGGACCCGTGACGGTGCCGACATCCTTGCGCTACGACGTCGGGGAAGTGAGTGTCCTCGTTCCGATCGCAGGCTTTCCACACCCCAACCAAGTGCAGCCGTCCGAACTCACAGTCGCCAACCAGCACTGGGTGGTCCCAGGCTGCTGCAACCTTGGCGTCGGTGTGCAGAACGTGACACCGCTGCTACGTCCCGAGGACCGCTACAAGCAGCAGACGATCGGCGGACACGACTGGTCGTTCTACGAGATCGGCCCGCTCGACGGCTCCACCCTCACCGCCACCACCAATCTCGCCGACGGCACCTCGATCCTTGTCGGTGTTCAGATGTTCAACTCGAGCACCGAGGAAGTCTCCGCCGCCCTCGACGCTGCCGTCGCCTCCATCCAAGTCGCCCCGACCTCCGACTGAACACCTGGGTGCTCGGGAAGGGCCGCGATACTGTGCGAGCCGACGCCGCTCGAGGGATGGCACGTGCTGAGTGCCGAGCGAGTGTCTCCGACGCTCAGCTTGGTTGGAGGTATCGGCGGAGCGCTTCTCGAATCACGTCAGATGGTGACGTCTGATCCTGTTCGGCGCGCAGCAGCAGTTGATCCTTGAGCTCCGGATCGAGGCGCACCGACTCGACGGACGCCGGTGCCGACCCAAGTGTCGGTCGCCCTCGCTTGTTGCGCCGTGCGACGAGATGATCGATCTCGTACCCGGCCTCGGCCTCGTCGGCGAGCGCTGCGATTTCGGAATCGGTGAGTGTTCGGTTCGTCGTCATGGTTCGAGCAGCTTTCGGTACTTGGGTCGCGCTGCCATTGCGTGGATCACGATCTCGCCGAGCCGGTCGACGCGGTGCCGGCGAGCGGAGGATCAGTTCGAAATGCTGATGTCACCTTCGAACGCATCGCCGTTCGAGTCGATCGCCGCGACGTTGAATGCGAACTCGGTGTAAGGCACAACGGAGAGGTAACCCACATTTCCTGATCCGGGCTCGAACGATCCGTCAAGGCGGACCTCGATCACGAATGCATCGTCCTCGGGCCCGATCATCTGGACTTCCGAGCCCGGCGTCAATCCCTCGCCGCTGAACGTGATTCCACCATTGGAACTGTTAGCGCACACTTCGCCGACATCATTCGATACGCAGACAGCCTCGCCGTCCGAGCCGCATCCGGTCACTATCAGCATCGTGATCGAGCCCAACATGACGAAGAGTCCCCACCGCACCACGGGGCGATCCTGTCATACGGAGTGCACTGTGCGCGGGCCATCGTCGGTTGAGCAGGAATGGCACCCCCACCGAAGGAGAGCGATAGCGATGTCACCGACGCAGTAATCGACCGGTCGCGATACTCCGACTTCGCCCGTTTCGTGCACGACAAGTGAGCGGCTACTCGCTGCCGAACGGAGCGGAGGACGAGGCAGAGTCGCTGTCCCGATCAGCGTGGAACCTTTTCGGTGCGATAGGCAACTAGGGGTCATGCACAAGGAGGAGACGTCAGGAGCAGCGGGTGAACACTCGCCGGGCTTCGACGCCTTCTATGCCGACTCCCTGTGGGGCGCCGCGCGTCTTGCTCACTTGTTGACCGGGTCGGCATCGGTCGCGCAGGACATCGCCCAGGACGCGATGGTGGCGGTGCATCAGCGGTGGTCGGAGATCGACAATCCGTCGGCTTACCTGCGCGCCACCGTGGTCAATCTGAGCCGGATGGCGATACGTCGGTGGTCCACCGAACGCCGCTACGCGGGACGCAGGGTCGAGACGGTGACCACGAACCCCGAGTTCGACGAGACCTGGCAACAGCTGCGCCGGCTACCAGCGCGCCAACGCTCGGTCGTCGTGTTGAGGTTCTACGAGGACCTGTCGCTCGCAGAGATCGCGGAGGTGTTGGGCATGCCTGTCGGCACCGTCAAGTCGACCCTTCATCGCGCGCTGGACAACTTGAAGGACGTGTTGCCATGAACGACGGAGTCGACCCGCGGGTTGCCGACCACCTTCGACGCACTCTCGCTGCGGTCGCCGCCACCACGCCGCGACCAATCTCAGTTGCGCGCCAGGCGACGAGCGGGCACCAACCAGGCAGGGGACGAACGCTCATGCGCATCGCTGCAGCGGTGCTTCTGCTCGGCGGCCTCGGGGCGATAGTCGTTGTGACCAGGAATCAGGACACGGCTCCGGCCACGAGCGTTCCGCCTGCCCCGACCGAGGTACGTCGCGAGCCTGTCGATTTCCTCCGTGGGGTGCTTGGGGATGAACAGTGCGAGGTGCTCGTTGCGGAAGCAGAACGGGTCGCGGTCGCGGCGGACCCGTACGGCGGCGCCGATTACGAGTGGTGGGTTGCTCCGACGAGCAGTGGCGGACTGTCGGAAGCCGTGGTGCAGGTCGACGCCGACGGGCAGGTGACCGGCGGCCTGGGGCGAGGGTCGGCGTGCGCGCCGACGCCGCCCGCGGACATCGAATGGTCCGGTGGAGGAGGCCAATCCGGGCCTCCCCCGCTCGTCGGCCACGGCGGCCACGTGAATGTCGAGGCCACCGCTGTCGTGCTCACGTTCCCCGGGCAGGAGCCCGTCGAAGTCCCTGTCAATGCTGACGGGCACTTCCTGACGGTTCTCCCGGAGGATCCGGCGGGGCCGTTCTCGGCCCCCGAGCGAATCGATGCACTCGACAGCGACGGCCGCATCGTCGCGACCACGAACCCATGACAGCGAAAGGAAACGAGCGATGAGTCGACTTCCAGGTTCGTACGCGCTGTTGTTCATCGCCGTCGGCCTCACCGCGTGTTCCGGCACGGGCCGCGGGTCGCCAGGCGACGCCTCTGCGGACGAGGGTCCGGCGCCAACGCAGGCGCTGCCCGTGGTCGAAAACATGGTGGAGATCATCGCGGAGAAGGACGATCTGCCTGACGAGCAGCGCGCATACTTCCAGGACGGCAAGGTCACACTTCAGGAGTACCAGGAGGCGTACGGGCTCTTCCTGAAGTGCACCGAGGAGGCAGGAGTTGCCGCCTCCTGGAATGAGGTCGGCCGAGACGAGGTGACCGGTGTCATCACGTACACAATCACCGACTACGAGGAGGGCCTGCCCGGATCGCGGACCAGCGAGTGCTACGAGCGCTGGTGGCGCGATACCGAGGCCGCGTTCCAGACGTCCGATCCTGCCGTGCTTGCTGGGGAACCTGCTGAGCAGATGAGGTTCTTCGACGAGAACCTGCGACCGTGCCTGGAGCACATCGGGGTCGCGGTTCCCGATGATCTCGAGTATCAGGACGAGAACTGGGGCCCGTTGATGGACGAAGCGGTCAGGGCCATCAACGATGGTCGCTGCGTCGGGGCGTGACGGTGAGACGGCTCGCCGGCGTTGCCTTGGGCGTCGTTCTGATGCTGACGATCTGCGCCGGCTCGGTGGCGTTGGCGATCGTCGCGTTTCCGCTGGCTGACTACCAGACGCCCGACGAGCCGCTGTTGCGAGACGAGATGGTTGCGGCTGTCAGCCGGACGACGCGTCGTACGGCGCCGGCGTCGGTCGAGTTGAAGTGGAGTGCAGCTCGCCGGGTCGAGGTCGGCGATGCGGCCGGCAAGGTCACCGCCATGTTCGCTGCCCCGGGCGAACCGCTCGCGTGCGGTGCACCAGTCGTTGCGGTCGACGGCAGTGTGGTGTGGGCACTGTGCGGGAACGTTCCGCTGTGGCGAGACGTGACGGCCACGACCAAGGGTGCCGACGCCGATGCAGTGGCCGACTTGCTGATCGGGCTCGGTCAGCTCTCGGCGGAGGACCGCTCCGATGGCAGACGACGGACCGACGCGTGGAAAGGCTTGCAGCGCTACCTCGGGCAGCCCGTCACCGGCGTGTTCCGTCCGTCCGATGCCATCTTCATCGGCGAGGAGATCACACCGTCACGAGTGTTGGTGAACGTCGGCGATCGGGTCTCGAACGATTCTGACTTGCTGGAAGTCGACAGCGTCCTGCAGTCGGCGACCGTCCTCACTGCCACGGGGAACAACCCAGATCTGTCGGGTTGGGTGTTCACTGCCGACGGATCAGCCAACGAGTTTCCAGTGTCCAGGGACGGATCGCTAGAGGCTGGAGACTTCGAGGAGGTGGCGGCGGCGACTCGGGAGAGCACCGATGCCGCTCTCCCGACCCGCATTCAAGGAAGCGTGCGCCTGGTCACGCCGATCTCGTTGGTCGGAGTGCCCCCGTCTGCGCTCGTGACAGCTCCCGACGGATCGACCTGCGTCGAGCTCGCGACCGGCGGGACAGTGCCTGTGAAGATCGTCGAGTCGGCGACGGGGATGGTCATGTTGGAGGCCGACCTCGCCGAGGGGACGTCTGTCCGCAACCTCCCGCCGGCAGGTACGACGTGCTGACCTTGAGCGACGTCGGCTACGTGCTCCCGGGCGGCCGGCACCTGTTCGGAGGCATCGACCTCGCGGTGGCACCGGGGGAAGCCGTGGCGATCGAGGGTCCGTCCGGCACGGGCAAGTCGACGCTCCTGGCCCTCATCGGCGGCCTGCTGCGACCGACGTCTGGACACGTCAGCTTCGACACGGACTGGCAGTCGTATCGTTTCGCCTGGGTGCTGCAGGGCCTCAACTCGTTGGCCGCCAGAACCGCGCTCGACAATGCCGCCCTGTACAGCCTGCTCGACGGGGAGCGACGTTCCGCGGCGCGCCGATCCGCGCACCAGCAACTCGTGGATCTCGGGATGGCCGATCACATCCACAAGCGTGTCCGCCGGCTGTCGGGCGGTGAACTCCAACGGGTGACGGTCGCCAGGGCTTTGAGTTGCGACCGCCCAGTGGTGCTCGCCGACGAGCCCACCAATCAACTCGACCGAGTCAACGCCAAGCGTGTGATGGCCACTCTGACCGACAGCGCCGCCCAGGGACGGGCGGTGATCGTCGTCACCCACGATCACGAGGCCCTGTCGGATCGTTGCCGGGTGCTTCGACTTGACGAGAACGGGTTGCATGACGCCTCTCGATCATCCGTCTAGACCTCCGCGGCCCGCCGGACCGGCACGCCTGTGCTCGGAAGCGATCCGGAATCGGGTCGCCCGTGGCGGCTTGACACTTGCCGTGCTCGCGGCGTGGTCAGCCTCGGTGCTGGTCGTCTACGTCACAGAACGCGACGCTGTTCAAGCCAACGCCGCCTACACCTCATCCATGCTGCGGGACGGATACACGACCCTCTTGGTCGAGCAGTCGGACGGCGCCTTGGACAAGCTCACCTGGGCGAACTGCGACACCTTGCGCCACGTCAGCGGTGTCCCAGCAGTGGTCGGGCTGCGCGAGCCGGTGATGTTGCGGCTGTGGGACGCGGCAGGGCCGGACATGACCGTGCGCGAGGCAATGGGTGACGTCGCCGGCTACCTGGCCGTGACCGACCCGGAACACGCCCTGCGTCGGATCGCGCCCTCGCTGATCTTCGACGTGGACGCGTTGGGCGCGCGATCAGCGAACGGCGACGTCGGCGGGTTCACCACCCGCGTCGTCGGCACGTCGGGAGACGGGGACACTCGCACCGCCCTCACAGCGAACCTCACCAGCTTCGGCGGCGGCTTTTCCGGCAACGCCGTGATGCTCGCCCCACCACAGGGTGAGATCTCAACGTGCGTCGTGCTGTCCGACCTCGACAGGCGCGGGCAAGTCGAGTCCGCCGTGGCCGGACTCTTCCCCATCGGTGACGGCTTCGGTCAACGATGGGCTCTCACCAACGCAGAACGGTTCGAGTCACCCCGCTACCGGTATGAGCTCAGGGAGTCTCGTTGGTACTGGCTCGCCGCGACCGCTCTGATCGCAGCGACCTGGGCGTTCAGCCTCTGGATTCTGCGCAGCGACCTCGCAGTGTTCGCTGTCGCCGGGCTTCGCGCCCGCGGGCTCATCGTGCTGACGCTCGCCGAGATGCTTGTCATCGCTCTCGGCGCGGGAGCAATCGTCGCCGGAGTTGCGGTGGTCGATGTCGTCGCCCACCGCGAGGCGCTCGACGCGATAGGCGTCGGACTCCGAGCGGCCTCGCGAACGGCAGTTGCGGGACTGGGAGTCTGCACAGCGTTCACGGCGGCCGCTGCCATATCGATCTCGCGCCGCACGCTCCACGCACTCAAAGACCGCTGACGACCACCGCTGCGAACCATCGTCGGTCGAGCAGGCGCCCGACAAACCGCTACGAGCGCGGTGGCAAGTCTGGGTCGTCGGCCGACGCATTGCGCTGCACGAGGTGACGCCAAGCCCACTTGCCCGACCGATACACGGCCTTGGCCACCGCTCGGCAGAGATCGGAAATCACGAGTACGAAGCTGAACGGGCTCTGCGCCTGACTCGGATAATGCTCCCGAGCGGTCGCGTGCATCAACGCCAGGTCGTCGTCATCGAGCTGGTCGGATCCCACGCCGAGCATCCTCACACGTTCGCCTGACCGGCTGGACGCGAGCCACTCCGTTGGGTCAAGGCGAGTCGTGTTGATCGTCACCTCGTTGAGTTCCTTTTCGTCATCGGAGAAGTGCAAGGGCTCGCTGACGGACCGAAGCGACCTCAACCCGCAATCGATGATGCGCCGCCGAGCGACGAGCACGAGAACCGATCGCATCCCGTCGTACTCAGAGCCGGTCGATGATGGCTGCCGGGCCGTTGTAGAAGCCGCCGATGAGCTCGCCGTGTTCGTCGTAGATCGCGATCTCGGGGTGACAGTCGAGATCGAGCTCCTCGGGTGCAACGTCCAGGTCACCGTTGGGGACGTACGAGTAGCCGACGATCTCATCGCCGATCGACACCGCGACCCAGTACTCGGCTTCCGACGGGTGACGGACAGGGATGTCCTGGCCGGCCATTGGCCCGATGCGAACCCCGGTCTCTTCGATCGGCGATGGGATTTGTTCGAGCTCGATCGTGCGCGGCACGAAGTTCACCGGTTGGCCAGCGGCTCCTTCCAGACACTTCGCCCCGAACATCTCCGCGAGCATCTGCTCGCGTGAGTGGACGTCGGGCTTCCACGACGAGACGCGGTCGAAGACGACCCTGTCGTCGCCGCGGACCCCTTCGATCGTGTACCACATCGGTGCCGGGCTCGTGCTCTCACAAGCCCACAACGCAGCATCGGCGTAGGGCTGGAGGGTGAACGGTTGCAGCTCGCACGGTGGTGTGCCGTTGCTGATCAGACGTAGCTGCACGTCGAGCGGCGCGAGAATGTCCAGCGCCCACCGGCCATCGGCATGGCGGACGTTCATTCCGATCTGAGGCAGCGTTTGAGGCTCGTCGAACATGTTCGACCCGTCGCCCCTGAACGAACACCCGGATCCGCCGTCGACCCGGCGGATGCAGAAACTCGATGGCGTGGTCGCGAGCACCCACGTGATCGTGCCGGTCGTGCCCAGCACCGCGTCCACCGTCTGAGGCTCCATGGTGAACGTTCCGAACCATTGACCGAGCTCCTCGAGTGCGAGCCGTCGAGGCAAGTCCGCCGAGGTTGGTTCCGTGACCGGCACGTCCGTCGTCGCGTCGATGATCGATGTCGTCGGCGCCTCGGTGGGCGGCGGCGCGGTGACCGCCGTCGATGTCACCGGTTCGAGCGAGCTCAGCGGTCCGGTGTCGACGGAGACCGGACCGGTATCGCCCGCTGTGTTGCCGCGCTCACCGATTGCCCAGATTCCACCGCCGACCAGCAACGCCACCACGGTCCACATCGCGAGCATCCGAACGGATCGACTGCGAGCCGGCAGCTCAGGGACCGGTCCGGCGGGCTGGACCTTCAGCTCGTCGGCAGCGGCCCGGAGGCGTTCGTCAATGGTCATTCCAGTTCCTCCTTCAATCGGTCAGCGAGCGTCCGGCGAGCACGCTGCAGATGGGTCTTGGCGGTCGGCACACTGATCCCGAGCACCTCGGCCGCGTCGGCGATCGAGAGGTCGTCGATGTAGACCAACGCGATCATCGAGGCCTGACGTCGCGGCAACCGGACGACCTCGGCCCACACCTCGCTGCCAACAGTCGCTGCCTCAGCGACCGGTTCTCGGCGAAGCACGCTTCGGGCGAGTGCCACCGCCTCGTTGCCAGCCCGACGCCGGAACGACAGAGCACGATTGATCGCTACCCGTCGAACCCAGAGCTCCGGCCGGTCATAGCTCGACACCTTCGCCCAATGCCGATGCGCCGCCAGGAACGATTCCTGAGTCACCTCACTCGCAACCGCTCGGCTGCGCGTGATGCCAGCCACGACGCGCAGGACGACGTGGAACTGGGCTCTGTAGAACTCCTCGAAGTCGACATCGACACGATGGGCCGCCACCCACCCCGCCACGACGTTCTCCGACACATCAAGAACACTCCCAGACCCCCAACCCGGATGACACCCCGAACGGTAATCTCAGTCGCCGGACGCCTTTCGCGGCGTCGCAGACGCAACGGCAATGCCCCTCATCAGGCGCTCGTCACCTCGCCCCTCGGTGACCTCACCACACTGGAGGCGGGAGCCCGCGGGACGCGCTGATCGGGTACCCGACAAGTTCGTCCCCCATGACGCAGGGTCACCCGTTGCCCTGGTCGTGGTCATCGGTGAGCAGATCGTTGAGGAAGTCGCTCGGGTGGGCAAGGAAATCGGACGTGATCCGAACCGTGTCGACGTCGGCCCACTCCACCAACTCCGGTCCGTTGTCGGTGAACTCGAAGATCGACGCGTCCGGGTACGCCATGAGCAGCGGTGAGTGGGTCGCGATGACGAACTGGCAGCTCTCGGCGACGAGATCGTGCAGACGAACCAGGAACTGAAGCTGACCATGGACCGAGAGCGCGGCTTCGGGCTCGTCCAACAGGAACACACTGTGGGGACGGAATCGGTTGACGACGAGGTCGATGAACGACTCGCCGTGCGAGCGGGCGTGAGGTGACCCGCCATACAACACCAACGACTCCCGCCCGTAGTTTTCGATCGCGGTGGCGACGTTGAAGTAGCTCTCCGCACGGAGGAAGAACATGTCGCGAGGCTGCTTGTGTGAGCGGAGCACACGAAGGTGCTGATGCAGTGGTGAGACGCTGTTGGCACGGGTCTGGAACTGCATCCCACGTGCGCCGCCTTCAGCGTTCATACCTTGATGGATGGCGATGGCCTCCAGCAATGTCGACTTGCCCGAGCCGTTGTCGCCGACGAACATCGTCACCGCCGGATGGAAACGCACCGCCACATCGCGAGCGGTCATCGCCGCTATCGCTGGCACGTCGAACGGATGCCCGGCTCCCGGATCAGGCACTCCGTGCTCGAGTTCGACCGATCGCAGGAACGACACCCCAACATTGTGACGACAACCGCGTGGAGATGAAATCACCTGCACCCGGTCCCAGCCACCAGCGCAGCGGGCCGTGCTCGCCGTGGAACTCGATGCTGCAGGCGTCGTTCGTCGAACGGGATCCCACTGGTCCTCACCGCCACGCGGGCCTCGACCTGCCATGGTGTCGGATCGGAACTCGGGCTGCACTACTTCATCGGGCAAGAGATGTCGACGGTCGATGTGCCACCCGGAGCAACGGTGATCGGTTCGAGAGCAGGGCAGCTCGATTGACCGTCGTTGTAGCGACGGGTCGCCGCGCTGAGCGTGTAGGTGCCCGCCGGGACGTCGGCGGCGAAGTGTCCCTCGGCATCAGTCGAGGCGGTGGTCACCGCTCCGGTTTCGATGTCGCTGATCGTGACCGTGCCCGCCGTCGCCGTTGACATCCCCGGCGCGGGGCCGCCGTCCATCGTGAGCGTTCCCGCGATCGAGCCGTATCGGATCTCGGAGCATTCACCGTTCGCGTTCAGTTGCGGGAGCTGATCGACTTCTCCGCCGGGATCGTCGGCGAACGTGATCGTGATGCAACGGTGGCGGAGCCATCGGCTGGTCGAGCCCAACGCGTCCGCGGACTGCCATTCGAGGATCTCGAAGGTTCCGTCACCGAGAGATCGGAACCATCGCGTGGAGCGTTCGCTTTCGTCGCCCGTCGAGACGTGTGCGTACTCGGCGGGACGACCGTCTCGGACAGCGTCGGCGAAACACGCACGGCGGACGAGGTCTCGGTCGCTGATGCGGACCTCGTAGCCGCACAGCGGCAGTGGCTGGCGTTGCTCGAACCAAGACGGCATCGGTGCCGACAGTTCCTGAAGGCGCCCGACCGATTCGATCGGGGCGGCATCGCACCCGAAGTAGGACGGCGGCAGTGGTTCGGGTGCTTGCGGGAACCTGGTCGTGAGTCGCCCGCAGGTGATCGACTGCCAGGTTCCAGAGCCGAACGTGTCGCGCGTGGCATCGACGTGTTGCTCGATGGTGCCATCGGCAAGCGTCCGCCACACCGTGACGATCGGGTCGCCTTCGACAGTCGGGAACTCCTCGACGAACACCGCCGGTTGAGCGGCGATGTGGTGATCCAGGAAACACCGACGAGCAGGCTCGTCGAGGCCTCTGTCGGCCGGGGCACCCTGACTCTGCCGCTCGACGCCACAGAACGCGGCGTCACCGAGTTGCGTTGCCGTTGCCGGCGCACCTGCGATGTCGACGCCGAGCGCCGTGAGCGACGCTGCGAGCTCGTCGACATCGGGCTGGACCGGATCGCCCGTGGTCGTCGGACCTGTGCTTTGCACGCCCGTGTCGACCGGTGGGGTGTAGGTCGCTCCGCCGATCGAGGGATCGTCGCTGCCGATGAGCAACGCCTGGCTACCGGTCCACACGGGCGATCCTGCAACCGTCGTCGGTGAGGCGCCACAGCAATCGTTCGTCCACTGATCCGATGCCGGCGCGTAGCTGATGACACCGCCCTTGGCGAACATCAACACCTGGCTGCCGGTCCAGAGCGGTTCGAACCCCGGGTGGGCCGGACCAGACGCGATCGACCGCCACGTGTCGGTCGACGGGTTGTAGGCGGCACCATCGGCGTGTGCGAACTCGCCGTTGCCCGTGACCGGGTCGCCGCCGCTCGAGCCAGCGGCCACGATCATCTCGGTGCCTGTCCAGGTGCCGCGGGCGCGTCGCGGCGACAGCGGGGACTCGGCGAGAACTCGCCACGAGTCACTCGCCGGGTCGTACGCGACGCCGTCGCCGAGCTCGACACCGTTGTCGGTGCCACCCCAGACCACCCACTCGGTGCCCGTCCACACCGACGCTGCCTGTTGGCGACGTGTCACGGGCGGCACCGGCAGTTCTCGCCACGTATCGCTGTCGGGGTCGTAGGCGAGCGGTGCGATCTCTGCCGACGAGCCGCCCGCGTCCCACGGCCACACCAGCAGCTCGGTCCCCGTCCACCCCCACGGCGATCGAGCATTGACGAACTCGGGTGGTGTCGCCGTGACGCGCCAGTCGTCCGCCGCCGGGTCGTAAGCGAGACCGTACGACACGAGCAGGCTGCCATCGGGCAGGTCACCGCCGAGCACCACCGCCTCACGGCCGGTCCAGAACGACAACGTGTTGATTCGACCCGCGGATGTGGCAGCGAGCGGTGGATCAGCTGCAAGCGCCCAACTGTCGGTCGCCGGCGTGTACCTGGCCGCGCCGGCCACCCCGTTGCCGACGAGATCCCGGCCATCGACCACGATCGCTTCACCGTTGGCCCACACGACCGACGGGAACAACACCGCCCCGCGGGGGTCGCCGGCGATCGGCTGCCACCCGGGCGATGACGACACCTGCCCTGCCGATGTCGGCGGGGGGCTCGCCGACGCGACGCTTGACGTCTCCGTGGGCGGGGCACCAGTGTCGATGGTGGTCACATCGTCGGGGCCGCTTCGGATCGACCAGACCCCGACCGCACCGACTGCGATCAGCACCACGGACGCGCCTGCTACCGCTCCACGACGGCGCCGACCGACACGCTCGGCCGCCGAACGCGACGCGACCTCCACTCGGCCCGCATCACCGATCGACACCGAATCCAGCGTCGAGAGGTCTCGCCGCAGCCGCTCCTCGAGTTCGTCGCTCATGCTTCCTCCAGACCCTCGAGCTCGCCGCGAAGTTGCTCGAGGCCCCGCGACAGCTGTGACTTCACCGTGCCCTCCGACACCCCGAGCACCGACGCGATCTCGCGCAGCGACAGGTCCTCGTAGAATCGCAGCACCACCACCGCACGCCGGCGAACCGGTAACCCCATCACCGCCCGCAACGACGGTCACGCTCGACGACGACCTCCGGCATGTCGGGCGCGGCACCCAACCAGTCCAAGGCGGCGTGATCGCGGCGTCGACCGAGCGCCAGCCGTCGCCACCGGCGGGCCGCGAGATTCACCACCACGCGACGCGTGTACGCCCCCAAATCGTCGACCCGCCCAGCGCGCCACCGTGGCAGCGTGCGAGCGATCGCCTCGCCGACGAGGTCATCCGCCAGTTCGGCGTCGCCCACCAGTACCCGCGCCACACGGCGAAGCCTCCCCAACTCCCCCGCCACGACGTACACGAACTCGGCGTCCGCCAACGGCACCGACCCCTGGGCGTCCCTGATCGCCGACAAGTCCACGCCGCATTAGACCATCACGGTCAGCGAAAGGTTGCTCCGTTCGGGCATTCCATTCACCGCGCGTCCGTTCACCTCGTCAGTTCCCGGCGAGGCCGAGGAACACGACGAGTGCTCGTGACAAACGGATCATGTCGTCGTCGTTGAGATGGCCGATGTGTTCACCCAACTTGGCACGAGGGACGGTGGTGATCTTGTCCACCATCAGCCGACTCGGCTGGTGAATGCCGCTCACGTCATCAGCTTCGATGAGGGGTCGGATCAGCGGCGCGTCGGTCGGGTCGGTCGTGAACGCGCACACCGTCACTGACGTGGTGGCGTCGAACCGGTCGTCTTGAACGATCACGACCGGCCGGGGTTTGCCGACGTAGCCGCTGCCAGCCGAGGCAGTCCAGATCTCGCCGCGGTTCACTCGTCGTCGGCCAAGGCGTCGACGAACGCTTGGTCGTCGGCATCGTGGCGGCTGGACGCGATCGCGAGGGACTGCTCGTGTGCCTGCGCCGCGAACTGCGGCGACCTCACGTCGGGAACCCAGATCTGGATGGGCCGCAACCCCTGGTCGCGAAGTCGCTGCCGGTGCGCCCGAACACGGACAGCGGTGGGTGTCGATGACTGGCGACGAACCATGCCGACGATGTTACATGTAACACCGTTGCGGTCGACATGGTTTCTCGGAGCATTCGCCGTTCGATTTCAGTTACGGGAGCTGGTCGGTTTCTCCGCCGGCATCGTCGCGCAGATCACGACGACGGCGCTCGTGGAGCACAGATCCAATACGAACAACCGCCCACCTGCTGTGCGACAGGAACAACTTGCAAGATGTACAACTTGCAGGTAGTATCGGTTGGTGGCCTGGGAGATCGAGTACACCGACCAGTTCGAAGACTGGTGGAACTCCCTGACCGAAGACGAGCAAGATCGAATCGCCGCCTCAGTTCAGCTTCTGTCGAGCCACGGCCCATCTCTAGGCCGCCCGGCAGTCGGCAACATCTCCACCAGCCGCCATCCGAACATGAAGGAGTTGCGAGCGGGCACCACTCGAACATTGTTTGCATTCGACCCACGACGTGTTGCGATCCTGCTGCTGGGAGGCGACAAGTCCGGTGAATGGAACCAGTGGTACGAGACCGCGGTCCCTGCCGCTGACGACCTCTTCGACGATCACCTCACGACACTCGACACCGAAGGACGAACCTGATGGCCAAGAACTTCGACACCCTCGCCGAACCGATCCGCAACAGTCCCGCCCGCGCGGCACGCGTGGCTGAGTATCGCGACGAGACCATGCGAGAGATCGTCGCGTACCAGTTGGCCGAGCTCCGACGCGACCTCGGTATCGACCAACGCGAACTTGCTGAGCGTCTAGGAATGTCCCAAGCCGGAATCTCGAAGCTCGAGCACTCCGCCGACCCGAAGCTCTCCACGCTCCGCAAGCTCATCGAGGCGCTCGGCGGCACGCTCATCATCCAAGCCGAGATCGATGGGCGAACCATCGATCTCTCGCACGGCTCAGCGGCCTGAGTACATCAGGTTCGCCAACAACGACCACTCGGCCGTTCTGGAGGTGCGCCTCCTCGTCGACCTCGCCGACAACGGCGACGGAACGATCACCATCAACCGGGATGCCAAGCACTCCCTCGTCGGCGCCGACCGGGCTTCGGGACATAGGCCACTCGCTCTGCTCGGAGGCTCCTCCCGACAGTCGTCGACATTGACGCGACCGACGCCACCAACTGCCGGCCGGACGGATTCAAGCCAGCTTGTCGAGCTCGGCGATGAGTTCTTTGACCGGGCGGTAGGTGAGGCCGGCGATGGCCCGGTGGGCGTAGCGGATGATGCCGTCGCGGTCGATGATGAACACGCTGCGCCGCGGGAAACCGATCGGGCCGAGCGTGCCGTACAGGCCGGCGACGGCCTTGTCGGTGTCGGCCAGCAGCGGGAAGTTGAAGCCGTGCTTGCCGGCGAAGGCGTCGTGGCTCGTCACGTCCTGGGCCGAGATCCCGACCACCCGCGCGTCGAGCTTGGTGAACTGGTCGAGCTCGTCGTTGTAGCTGTTGAGCTGCTTCGTGCACACCGGCGTGTCGTCGCCCGGATAGAACACGAGCACCACGGGATGGCCCGCGAAGTCGTGGAGCGACACCTCGGTACCACCGGTACCCGGCAACGTGAAGTCCGGGGCCCGGTCGCCGACACCGATGCTCATCGCAGGTCGCCCGATGCATCGATCACGACCTCGATCGCTGCAATCGCCGCGCGGGTCATGACGCTGCGGCTTCCATGAGCTCGTCGCTGATGTCGAAGTTGGAGAACACGTCCTGGACGT
>CAZYWK010000048.1:0-20643 GCA_964651825.1 uncultured Ilumatobacteraceae bacterium
GTCGCCGCAGTCGAGGTCCGGGCTGCCGATCGGGATGCACAGGCTCGGATACGACGGCTCGCAGTTGCTCGGCGGCTCGGCGATCACCGGGAGTGTGGGCGCCGGGGCGGGCTCGGGTGCCGGTGTGACGGCTACCGGCACGGGCGTCCACGGGGCGATGGTCTGGCCGGGGCACCGATCGGTGAGCAGGTTGCGGATGCGGCCGTGCTCTGACTCGTCCATCGACAGCCCCCACCGCGCCTTGATCGCGGTCCAGTCGGCGAGGTAGGTGCACACCGCGTCGGCGTTCGGAGGGATCCAGTTCGACGGGTCCTTTTCACCTTTGGCCGAATTCTCCGAACCGGTGACCACGACGAGCGACCGGGCGTCGTCGACGTCGTTGCCGAACGCGGTCAAGCGGGCATCGTCCCACGCCCACGCGCCGGAGTCCCACGCTTCCTTCAGCGCCACGACGTGATCGATCTGGACCTCGGCGGGGTCCGACCAGGTGAGGCCGTCGTATCGCGAGTACCAATCACCCGCGATGACCGTGCACGCGCCGGCGTCGACCTGAGCGGGTGTCAGCGAGTCGCGCTTGAGCACGAGGGCACGGGTGCGGCAGCCGAGCGGGTCGACGGTGTCTCCGTAGTGGAACCGGTCGCGGTCGTAGCCGTCGGCGTGCTCCCGCTCGACCGGGATGGTCGCCAACACGTCGAGCGCGAGGAGCGAGCCCGGCACCGTCGTCGTGGGTGCAGCGGTGGTGGGCGGCTGCGTCGACGGCGGCTGGGTGGGCGCCGGATCCGTCGGCGCAGGCGCCTCGATCGGCACTGTCGTCGCGAGAGTCGTGATCGTGCTCGGTGGCTGAGTCGGCGGCACGGTCGTCGTCGGGCTGGCGGTGATCGTCGCCGGTGAGGACGTCGGTGCGGTGGTCGGATCGGCCGAATCGCTCCCGGGGTCGTCGGCGGTCACGGCGCCGACCGCGCCGAGGGTCACCACCCCCACCAGCGTGTACGCCGACCAGCGTTTCCACCGGGGCATCTGCTTCCACGATTCCCGCATCGTCGGCAACGGAGGCCGTGGGGGAGAGCCTGGCGGGGGCCAGGTGGGAGGGGCGTCGTTCGGCATGACGAAGGCAGCCCGGGGAGCGATCGGCGCCGGTTGCCTCTGGAGTATCGCCGTCCGCGTCGACGGTCTTGAGGATCAGGGAGGGCCTGGTCGGGCTCAACTGCGAGGCCGGCGCGCCCGATGAACTCGACGTGGGTCGAATCGCGTTCGTGTCGTTGGTCGTCGTGGCCGGCGTACTCGCCTCGGCGTGTGAGGAACCGAACACCACCGACTACGACCCCATGGGTGTGGCTGCCGCCGAGGCGGGGATGATCGTGGTGTCGCCCGAGGAGATCGCCTCGTGTGTCGAGTCGACGATGGCCGCCGCCATGGCGGGCGAGGCCGACGCTCAGGCGCTCTGGGACTCGGTCGCACAGTCGAGGGACGCGCTCCAGCAGGAATGCAATCGGATCGGCATCGCGGATCCGGACCGCCTGGCACAGATGCACTGGGACTGGACCGCCTCCCAGTCCGCACCCTGACACAGCGCCAGCGAGCCCGCGTGATGGGAGCATTCGTCACGATCGCGGTCCTCGGCCAGGCGCTGCGCATGGGCTCGATCGTCGGAGCGATCGTCTGGTTCGTGGGGATCGCCCTCTTGATCGGTGTCTGCATCGCCGGGGTCGCCATCCATTTCCGCACCTCCCGCGTCGTCCTGACCGCCGGGTCCGTCGATCGGTCGGGTGCGTTGGTGCGCCACCGGATCTTCTCGACCGCCACGGCCGACGGGGTACTCACCGAGTTCCTCCAACCGATGACTGCTTCGACACGTCTGCTGGTGCTCGCCGGGCCCGACCAGCGCGGCCGGCGACGCACGATGCGCATGACGGCCGCCGTGTGGAATGACGCCCAGCTCGAGCAGATCGCCCGCCACGTCGGCATCCGGCCGACGTCCGGCCACCTCACCGGCGCGGAGGTCGAACGCCTTCTGCCTGGGTCGATGCCGCTCTGGTACCGACGACCGTGGCTGTTCACCACGGTCATCACGATCGTCATCCTGCTCGTCGCCGTCGGCGGGGTGCTTGGGTTCTGGATCGCCACCGACCGCCCGCCGTTCGACGACCGACGTCGGGCGGAAGAGTCGGCCGCCGCGGCGCCGGCCATCGTCGAGCAGCACGACGCGGTGCTCGCCACGATCCACGAGGCCATGCCGGGCACGTGGGACCCGATGGACGTCGACTACATCGAGTGCGAGCACGACAACCGCAAGGGCTGGCACCGCTACGCATCCATCGATCGGCTCGACGGCGACGTCCCGACCACCGCGCAGCTCGAGGCCCTCGCGGCCGAACTCGCGGTGTACGGCTTCGACGACCCGGCGTTCTCGCCGCCCCCCGATCCATGGCTCGACTCCTTGACCGATGACTGGGGCGTCGGCACCCGCGTGGAGATCTCCGTCGGCGACGACGGCGCGGTGTGGGCCGAGGTCGTGTCCCCGTGCCTCGCCGGCTGAGGCCGTGGTCGTCCAGCACCCTCCGGACGGCCGTTGTGACACCCCCTCGTCATACTGGAACTCATGGATGCCACCGCATTCTCCGCAACCGACGAGATCCAAGAGCTCGACGACTGGCCGAACGAGCCCGTCCTCATCGCGGGCGTCGATCGGTTCGATCCCGAGGCGGTGATCGTCGGCGGGCGTGACGAGGACGTGTTCCCGGTCGACTTCGTGGAGGAGCTGGCGCGCCGGGCATCGGCGGCGGTCGAGGCGCTGCAGTTGCTCGACCCGACGATCATGACCAAGGAGGCCATCGAGGCATGGGCGGTCGCCAACGAGCAGATCCGTCAGCAGGTCAACCACACCGGCGTGAAGATCGCGGGTCACCTCGATACCGCCAACCCCTTCCGCACCGACGGGTTCCTCACCGCCAAGGCGTATCTGAAGCACCGGCTCAAGCTGTCGGGCGTCGAGGCGTACCGGCGGGTGCAGACCGCCCGGATGCATGGGAAGTTCCCCGTCTGGCAGGCCGCGTCGTCGGCCGGCCAGGTGGGCGTGGCGCAGACCGAACTGATGGCCCAGGTGGCGGCCAACCCGCGGATCGATTCCGAGACGATGTACGCGGGCGCCTGGGAGCTGTTCAACGACGCGCAGCACCTGCCGTACGCGGAGTTCGAGGCCAACGCCCGCAAATGGGAGCAGCTCGCCGATCCAGAGTCGGCCGCCGATCGGGCCGAGCGCAACCGGACGAATCGTGACGCCGACGTCACCCGGCAGAAGAACGGCTCGTGGCGTGTCTCCGCCTCGCTCGACGACATCAGCGGTGCCCAGTTCGCCCACACCTTCGGCCACTACGTGGAGGCCGAATGGGAGGCCGACTGGGCCGAGGCGCGCGAGCGGGTCGGCGATCAGGCGACGATGCTCGACCTGCGCCGCACCCAGTCGCAACGCCGTGCCGATGCGCTCCTGGCGATGGCGAACGCCGCCGCCACGTGCCCACCGTGGTCGAAGCGTCCCCTGCCGACCATCAACTACCTGATCGACGACGAGACCTACGACGCCACGCTGGCCGGTGAGCGGATCGACCCGATGCGCTACCGCGACATGGTGTGTCGCACCGAGCACGGCCACGAGATGCTGCCGGCCGACGTGGTGCGGATGTCGCTGGTCGCCCACGTGCGTCGGGTCGTGTACGACTCCCAGAAGGTGGTGATCGACCTCGGGCGGCGGCAACGACTCTTCAAAGGTGCCTCCCGCGAGGCGGTGATGCTGCTGGCCACGTGTTGTGCCTGGGTCGGCTGCGACGCCCACGCCGACTGGTGCGACGCCGACCACTCGATCGCCTGGAAGGCCCACGGCGCCACCGTCCCGAGAAATGGTGGCCCGCTCTGCCGGCGCCACAACCTCCTCAAGGAGCTCGGCTTCCGGGTGTCGCGCGACGAGCACGGCCACTGGCACACCTTCCACCCCGACGGTCACGAGATCGTCTGAACCGAGCACCCGGAGCGACCTCTCACGCCCCGGCCTCGGTACGGTCTGGCAATGGCAAACGAGGCGATGAAGGACAACTGGGCGTCAGGCGGCGAGCGCTGGGCCGAGAACGAACGGATCATCGACTCGGTGTTCACGCCGGTGACCGAGGCGATCGTGGCCGCCGCCGACCTCGGGGGAGCCACACGGGTGCTCGACATCGGATGCGGCACCGGCACGCTCCTCGGCGCCGCGATCGCGGCGGGAGCCGATGCGGTCGGCGTCGACATCTCTCCATCGATGGTCGCGGCCGCGACGCGCCGCGTTCCTGCGGCGGCCGTCGTGGTCGCCGACGCGCAGACGACCGATCTGCTCGCCGAGGTGCCGGGCCCGCCGTTCGACCGTGTGCTGTCGCGCTTCGGCGTGATGTTCTTCGACGATCCCGTCGGTGCGTTCGCCAACATCCGCGCCGCCAGCGCACCGGGCGCCGAGCTGGCGTTCGCCTGTTGGCGGGCCGACGAGCGCGACGTGTTCATGTCCGGCCTCGCCCCGCTCGCGGCCCGGATGGGCATCCCGCTCGACCCACCACCTGTCGGCACACCGGGGCCGCTCGGCCTCGGCACCAGCGAGATCGCCGGTGACGTGCTCGCCGTCGCCGGCTGGACCCAGGTGATCGTCGAGGCGCTCGACGTGGTGCTCGACTACTCGATCGACGGCAGCGACGGCGTCGAGGAGCGGCTGGCAATGGCGCTCAGCGGTTCGCTCGGGCGAGCGGCCCGGGCCGAGCTCGAACCGAAGCTCGGCGCCGCCGGCTGGGCCGAACTGCTCGACGAAGCCCGCGCCGAACTGCGCACCCACCTCGTCGACGGCGCCATCCGCCTCCCCGGCCACATCTGGCTCGTCACCGCCACCAACCCGTGAACGCCGAGCCGGCGACCGGGTCTACGACGCGGGTGCCAGTGCGGCGAGTGCGGTGTCGATGTCGTTGCTGTCGTTGTAGAAGTGGGGCGAGAACCGGATACCGCCGCCGCGCGGCGCGCACCTGACGCCGGCCGCCGTGAGCCGGGCGTGCAGCTCGTCCGGAGGCGTTCGGGCAGCGCGGAAGATCACGATGCCAGACCGTTCCGCGTGCGCCCGCGGACTGGCGATCTCGTGGCCTGCCCGCTCCAACTCGGTACACAGGCGATCGGTGGTCGCCAGGACACGTTCTTCGATCTGGCGGGTTCCGTGTTCGAGGAACAGCGACACCGCTGCACCGAGGCCGATGATGCCGAACACGTTCTCGGTGCCGGGTTCGTATCTGTCGGCAGTTCTCGGCAGGTCGAGCCGGTAGTCGAACGCGAACGGCTCACTCACGGAGAGCCAGCCGACGATGTCGGGGCGAATCTGATCGAGGGCGCGGTCCGAGACGTGCACGAACCCGATCCCCGACGGGCCGAGCATCCACTTGTGTGCGCTGACCGCCAGGACATCGATCGAGGACCGCGAGACGTCGATCGTCAGGGCGCCGACCGACTGGGTGCCGTCGACGACGAACAGTGCTCCGTGCCTCTGGCAGAGCTCGCCGAGGGCGTCGAGGTCGTAACGATGTCCGTTCGAGAACTGCACGGCGCTGACCGCGACCACCCGTGTTCGCTCGTCGATCGCGTCCGCGAACGCCTCGATCGGCGCATGGCCGTCGGGCGCAGGGACGCGATTGAGGTGCACGCCGCGCGGTTCGAGGTTCAGCCAGGGGTAGAAGTTCGATGGGAACTCACGCTCGGCGAGCACGACGTTGTCGCCCGGACGCCAGTCGACCCCGTTGGCCGCGATCGACAGGCCGGTGGAAGTGTTCTGGGTGAACGCGATGTTGCCGGCGGTGGAGCCGACCAACGTGGCCACCTGCGCGCGGACCGACTCGATGTCGTCGCGCCACGAGTTCCGAAAGCCGCTCGCGCTGTACTCGCCGGCGACGCCCTGCATTGCCCTGGCGACCCGGGCCGAGATCGGGCCGACCGATGCATGATCGAAATGGATCGCCACCTCTGCTGACGGAAACTCCAGCCTCGCTGCTGACCAGTCGGCGTCTCCAGCCATCCGCCAAGGGTGGTACACGAGCCGGCCGACCGACAAACCGCCATGAGTTCCTCGTCAGCCAAGCCTGACCGCCCGGCACGCCGTTCGGTACGTGGAGCGGGAGGAAGCCGCCGGTCGTCGCCGAGTGCTGGCATCATCGACGGGCACAGACGCCGATCGAGGAGGACGCACATGCAGGATCGATACGCCGGCGACGTCGGCGACTACCTGAACTTCGGACTGCTGCGCTGGCTGTGCCGGCCGTCGTTCGACGCCCCACCACTGCGGCTCGGGATCGTCTGGTACCGGGTGCCCGACGAGGACCACAACGGCGACGGCAAGCACGTCTCCTACCTCGATCCCGAACGGAAGTCGGGTCAGGCGCTGCGCCCGCTCGACCCCGACCTCTACGACCGGCTGGCGGTCATGGTGGCCTCCGGCCAGCGGTCGATCCCGTCACTGCAGGGCGCCGGCGTGTTCTTGCCCGACACCCAGTTCTTCAGCAACGTGCTGACCTACGACGACCTGCCGGCCGGTGCCACCGCCGATCGAGCGGCGCGGCGCACGGCCTGGGTGGCGGCTGCCCACGACGCGATGGACGGCGCCGGGCTCGTGTTCGTCGACCCCGACAACGGGTTGCGCCGCGCCGATCACTCGACGCCGCGCACCGCCCGCAAGGCGGTGAAGCACGCGTACCTCGACGAGCTCGTGCCGTTCCTCGACCGTGGCCAGAGCGTCGTCGCCTACCACCACGCCGACCGGTCGGGGAAGGTCGGCGAGCAGGCCCGGCGCCGCATGGCCGACGCGGCCGAGGAGCTCGGCGTCGAGCCGATCGGCGCCGTCCGCGCCTCGCGCGGCTCGACCCGGCTGTTCCTGGTGGTCCCCGTCGCCGCGCACCGCGCGCTGCTGACCGACCGCCTCGAGTCCCTCGCCGGGTCGCCGTGGGCGAGCGAGCTCAAGGTGATCTGGAACACCTGAATCGGGGACCCGACGCCTCGCGTTGTTGTCACCTCGACAGGATCTGGCCGGTAGCGTGCCGGTGTGGCGAGGAACGTGCCGGTCGGCTACGACATGCGGGACTTCCCGGCCTTCGCCGTCACCGTCGACATCGTGATCCTGAGCGTCGTCGACGGCACGCTGCTCGCCCTGCTCGTCCAACGCAAGGACGAGCCGTTCAAGCAGCGTTGGGCACTTCCCGGCGGCTTCAAACGCCCTGACGAGACGCTCGACGAGGCCGCCCGCCGCGAGCTCCGTGAGGAGACCGGTGTCGAGGCGCCCAAGCACCTGGCCCAGTTCGGCGCCTATGGCGACCCGAAGCGTGACCCCCGCGGCAACGTCGTCACCGTCGGCTACCTCGCCGTCACACCCGAGGTCGGCGAGATCATGGCGGGCACCGACGCCTCCGACGCCCGCCTGTGCCCGGTGTCCGCCGCGCTCGACGGCGACCTCGAACTGGCCTTCGACCACCGCACGATCCTGCGCGACGCCGTGGAGCGGGCCGCCGCCGACCTCGAATCCACCGACCTCGCGACCGCGTTCGTGGGGCCGACGTTCACGCTCACCGAGCTCCAGCGCGTGTACGAAGCGGTCTGGGACGACGAGCTCGACACCGCCAACTTCCGCCGCAGCCTCTCGACCCCCGCTCCGGCCGCGTTCGTGATGCCGACAGGGATCCGCGCCGGCTCGACCGGCCGCGGCGGTCGGCCGCCCGAGCTGTTCGCCGCCGGCGACGGCTGGGGCGACGAAGGGTCACCCGTCAAGCGTCCGCGCAGGAAACGAGGTCCGCAATGATCGTCCGACTGATTCGCCGGATACGGCTTGCCTGGGTCTGGGCGGTGACGGTGTTCATCTGGCGCAACCGGGCTGCGATCACCCACGCCCTCGAGGTGATCTGGTACCGGATCCGCGGCGTCGAGCCACCGGCCCCGGTGCGGGCCGACGCCGTCGACACGACGAGCCGCGAGTATCCGACGTGACCTCGACCGGCAGGCACCGAGCGCTGCGGACCGAGATCGAGATCGAGCGCAAGTTCGACGCCGGCGACGACGTCGAGATCGCCGGCCTCGCTTCGATCGACGGAGTTGCGTCCGTGGCGGACCCCGTCGCCCACGACCTCGACGCCGAGTACTTCGACACCGGCGACCGCCGCCTGTTCCGCGCCGGCATCGTCGTGCGACGCCGGCTCGGCGGGCACGACGAGGGATGGCACGCCAAGATCGAGCGGGCCGACGGCGCCCGCATCGAGGTCCACGAGCCGGTGGGGGAGCCGACCGCCGTGCCGGAGTCGCTGCGGCGGCTCCTCGTGCTCCACCTCCACGACGCCGAGCTCGCCCCGGTGGCCCGGATCCGGAACCACCGCACGGTCCGCCTCCTGCTCGACGAACACGGCCGGCCCGTCGCCGAGGTCTGCGACGACCACGTCACGGCCACCACTCCCGACGGCGCCGTCACCGCATGGCGCGAGCTCGAGGTCGAACTCGCCGGCGGGGGAGCCGCCGACCTCGAGCTGCTCGAGCGGGTGGGCGACCAGCTGCGCCGCGCCGGTGCCGAACCCTCACCCTGGTCGTCGAAGCTGAGCCGCGCGCTCGGTGATCCTGCGGCGAACGACCGCCGACCGCGCCTGGGCAAGGCGGCGACCGCGGGCGACGTCGTGACGGCCTACCTCGCCGAGCAGGTCGACACGATGCGCCGCCTCGATCCCGCCGTTCGGCTCGACGCCAGTGGAGCGGTGCACAAGATGCGCGTCGCCGCGCGCCGGCTTCGCAGCACCCTCGCCACGTACCACCGGCTCCTCGACAGCGATGTGACCGAGCCGATCCGCGACGAACTGAAGTGGCTCGGTGCCGTGCTCGGCGCGGTCCGCGACGCGGAGGTGATCCGCCGCTACCTCGACGGCGTGCTGGACGACCAACCGCCGGCGCTCGTCGTCGGCCCGGTCCGCGAGCGGATCGACGCGTCGACCAACAGCGACCACGCGGAGGCGCACCAGCGTGTCGTGGATGAGCTCAACTCCGGCCGCTACCTCGACCTGATGGCCGCCGTCGCGGGCGTGACCGGCGCGGTGCAGGGCAGGCGTGCCGGTCAGCCGGCGACGATCCAGCTCCCCGAGGAGGTCGGCGCCACCCACCGGCGGATGAAGCTGCGCCTCGACCGCGCCCTGCGCGACGGGCCGCCGTCGGAGGATCAGCTCCATGACGTCCGCAAGTCGATCAAGCGGGCGCGGTACGCGGCCGAGGCCGTTCGGCCCGCCTTCGGTGAGCGGGCGGCGAAGTACGCGGCGCGCATGGAAATGGCCCAGGAACTGCTCGGCGACCAGCAGGACTCCGTCGTGGTCCGCGCCGTGCTCCTGCGACTCGCCGCCGACGCCACGGCCGCCGGCGAGTCGGCGTTCACGTACGGGCGACTGCACGCCCTCGAAGCGGCGCGTGGCCGCGAGCGCGCCGCGCAGTTCCTCGACGCCGTCGAGCACGGCTGGGCCCGCCGCCCCGCGTGGCTCGGCTGATGCCCGGCCGTTGACGGCCGATCGACAACGTTCGGCGCTACTCCAACTCGCCGAGGATCGCCGCCAGCTCGAGGCGGAAGCGGCGGAGTTCACGGCGATGCAGCACCGACAGCGCGTCGAGCTGGGCACGGCCCTCGTCGGTGAGCGCGAGCATCGAGCGCCGCCGATCGGTCGGGTCGGTATGGCGCACCACCAGGCCGTTCTCGGCCGCCCGGTCGGCGAGCTCACCGACCGAGTGGAGCTTGAGCTGCAGCACCTCGGCGAGCTCCGTCGTCGACGGGTCCTCGGCGCCGCGATGCCCACGGATCGCCAGCAGCAGCTGGTGCTGCGACGGCGTCAGGCCGTGCTCTCGCGCCGCGTGCTCCGAGAACGCCAGGAAGCGCCGGAGTGCGTGGCGGAACTCGGCGAGCGACTGGTACTCGGCATCGTTCAGCGCGGACATCTCACCCGGCCCGGCTCGGGTCACCGGCCTGCGGGGTCTCCTCGTAGGCGTCGAAGCGCCGGCGCTGGCTCTCGATGAGACCGAGCGGCGACGTGAGCACGAGCGCGGTGAGCGAGCCGATCAGCGTCGTCGGCAACACGGTGAACCCGGCCATCTCGGTCACCACCAGGGCCGAGCCGAACGGCGTCTTCGTGACCGCCACGTTCGCGGCGACCATCGTCGCCGCGACGAAGGCCCACTCGTGTTCGATCGGCAGCCAGCCGGCGACCGCCCAGCCGAGCACGAACCCGACGAAGAACAGCGGGATGATGAAACCGCCGCGCCACCCCGTCACCAACGCGACCGCGGCACCGAGGAGCTTGCCCACCCCGGCGAGCAACAGGATGCTCACGGCCGGCGGCGAGTGGAGCATCGACTCGATCTGGAACTCGCCGTTGGTCAGCGCGTAGGGCGTGGCGATCGCCAACAGCCCGAGCACGGCGCCACCGATCGCCGGCCGGGCGCCTGCCGGGAGCAGGTCGGCCGCCCGGTGGAGGACGCCGACCGCCACGGTGAACACGACGCCGATCATCGCCCCGAGCACGCCGGCGAGCACCGCCCAGGCGAGGTCGATGCCGTCGATCCGATCGACGATCGGCAACGTCCAGATCGGTTCCAGCCCGAGCCCTCCGAACGCCGTCGACACCGCGTAGCCGCACAGCGCGCCGATCGCTGCCGGCACGAGCGCCTCGTAGTACTCGAGGCCACGGCGGTGGGGGATCTCGAGGGCGAAGATCGCCGCTCCGAGCGGGGCGCCGAACAGCACACTGAACCCGGCGGCCATGCCGGTGATGGCGAGGGTGCGCACGTCGTTCGGCTGCAAGCCGTACCGGTTGCCGACCCTGGTGGAGATGGTGCCGGTCGTGGTCACGAGCGGCGCCTCGGGCCCGAGGGTGCCGCCGGTGCCCACCGACAGCAGCGACACCGGGATCAACGACCGCAGCCGCCCGTCACTGCTGTCCGACCCGTGCTGGCCGTCTTGGTTGTAGGTCATGCCGGCCACATGGATGTTGCCGACCAGCAGCTCGACGTCGGCCGGCCGGCCGAGCAAGCGCACGAGCAACGTGATCGACAACCCGACTCCCACGAGCACGACGACGTGCGGCCAGTCGGCCCACGCGCCCGGGCCGAGCACGTCGATCACCACCTGTAGCGCACGCATGTAGGCCGCGCCGATCGCGCCACCACCGAGCCCGACTGCGACGATCAGCACCACCATCCGCAGCTGGATCCCGAAGAATCTGACCAGCCGCTCGTGGGCGACGGGATTCTTGAGGGGATTGATGACGCCCGGACTCAGCACGTGAATAGATCGTATCACGATCTATTCACGTGCCCACTACGATCCGCGCATGTCACCTGATGTCAGCCTGGGCAACTGGCTCCGGCAACGGGCGCTGCGTTCGCCCACCCGCCGAGCGGTCACGTTCGAAGGGTCCACCCTCACCTATGCCGAGCTCCAGCGGCGCGTCGATCTGCTCGCCGTGGCGCTCCGCAACGGCGGCGTGCGTTCGGGCGACCGGGTCGGCTACCTCGGCTTCAACCACCCGGCGTTCCTCGAGACGATGTTCGCCACCGCCCGTCTCGGCGCGATCTTCGTGCCGCTCAACTTCCGCCTCACCGGCGCCGAGCTCGAGTTCATCATCAACGACGCGGGCTGCCACACGATGGTGGCCGACAGCAACCACGTCGAGGTGCTCGAAACGGTCCGCGACACCGTGTCGGTCCGTCGCTGGCTGAGCGTCGAGACGACCCGCGACGGCTGGGACGACTTCGCCGCGGCGATCGACGCGGTCGCCGAGCCGCTCGGCGACACGCCGCCCACCGACCCCGACAGCGTGGCGGTGATCATGTACACCTCCGGCACCACCGGCCTGCCGAAGGGGGCGATGCTCACCCACGCCAACTTCTGGTGGAACAACGCCAACGCGGCGAACACCCTCGACATCCTCGAAGACGACGTGACGCTCGTGTTCGCCCCGCTGTTCCACATCGGCGGGCTCAACGTCACCACGCTGCTCACGCTGCAGAAGGCCGGCGAACTCGTCCTGCATCGCACGTTCGACCCGAACCTGGTGCTCGCCGACGTGCCGAAGTACGGCGTCTCCACGATCTTCGGCGTGCCGGCGATGTTCCTGTTCGTCAGCCAACTCCCCGGCTTCGCCGACGCCGATCTCACCTCGATCCGCATGCTGATCTGCGGCGGCGCCCCGGTGCCCGAACCGTTGATGAAGGTCTACGCCGGCCGCGGCATCCCGATCAACCAGGGGTACGGGCTGACCGAGACGGCGCCGATGGTGACGTTCCTCACCCCCGAGTTCGGGATGGAGAAGATCGGCTCGGCCGGCCGCCCGCCGCTGTTCTCCGAGGTCAAGCTCGTCGCCCCGGACGGCACCGACATCACCGAACCCGACGTGAAGGGCGAGGTGTGCACGAAGGGCCCGAACATCATGAAGGGGTATTGGAACCGCCCCGAGGCGACCGCCGAGGCGATCGACGCCAACGGCTGGTTCCACACCGGTGACGTCGGCTATCTCGACGCCGACGGGTTCCTGTTCATCGCCGACCGGGTGAAGGACATGGTGATCACCGGCGGCGAGAACGTGTACCCGGCCGAGGTCGAAAGCGTGCTGTACGACCATCCGGCGATCGTCGAGGTCGCCGTGATCGGCGTGGCCGACGAGCGGTGGGGTGAGGCCGTCACCGCGGTCGCCGTGGTCAAGGAAGGTGAGGAGCTGACCCTCGACGCGCTGCGTGACTTCGCCGGCGACAAGCTCGCCCGCTTCAAGCTGCCGACCAAGCTCGAAACGATCGAGGTCATCCCCCGCAACGCGTCCGGCAAGGTGCTCAAGCGCGAACTGCGCGACCAGTTCGGCTGACTCGAGACCGGGCCACTTCAAGACCTTGTCACGACGACTCCAGTTCCGGGCGGTGAGCCCGATACTCATGGCTGTGCGCATCAGCCGTGAACTTCCCTGATCATCATCGAGGTGCCGCGGCTACGTTGCAGGCGTGCGCGCACCACGGATCGGTGAGGTCGACTTCTCCGACCTGTTGACCCTCGAGCCGCACGGCCCCGACACCTTCGTCGGCACGACCGCCCGGTACCCGTGGGGACGGCGCATCTTCGGCGGGCAGGTGGTGGCGCAGGCGTTGCGGGCCGCGGCGGCGACCGTCGACGTCGACCGGCCGGCGCACTCGTTGCATTCGTACTTCATCCGCCCCGGAACACCCGACGAGCCGATCCGCTACGAGGTCGAGCGGCTCCGCAACGGCCGGTCGTTCAGCACGCGCCAGGTCGTCGCTCGCCAGTCGGCCGGCGCGATCCTCAACGTGTCGGTGTCGTTCCAGGTCGTCGAGGACGAAGCCGACGTCCAGGTCGTCGGGCTGCCCGAGGGACTGCTCGGCCCGGACGACCCGAGCCTCACCGAGCACTCGTGGGGCGCGATGCTCCAGCGCCGCGGGATGCCGCTCGACGGTCAGGTGAACCGCTACGGCTACTGGATCCGTCTCGATGCGCCGATCGCCGACGACGCGTTCGTCCGCCAGTGCGCGCTCGCGTTCGTCTCCGACGCCGCGCCATCGCGGGCGGCGCGCTCACCGCATCCCGAAGCGACCGGCGACGTCACCGACCGGGGCCGGTTCCAGGGGGCGAGCCTCGACCACGCCGTGTGGTTCCACCGCCCGACCGACGCCAGCGAGTGGCACTGGTTCGACATGACCTCGCACGGCCTGTCCGGCGCTCGTGGCCTCGTGACCGGCGACGTGTTCCGCATCGACGGCGTGCACGTCGCGAGCATCGCCCAAGAGGTGCTGTTGCGCCTCGCGGACGAGGGCGTCGTCGTGCCGAGCGACATGGTCCCCGACGACGGCTGAGCGCGAGTGCTACCTGGCGGGTGGCAGGTCCCACGCCTCGGCCACGAGCTCGTACGAGCGCAGCCGATCGCCCTGGTCGTGCACCATCGTGGTGAGCATCAGCTCGTTCACGCCGAACCGGTCGACCAGATCGTCGAGCCCCGTGCGGACCTGCGTCGGATCACCGAGCACGAGCGGGCCGTGCCAGCTGCGGATGAGCTCGCGCTCCATCGGCGAGAACTCGTGCTGGGCGGCCTCTTCCGGCGAACACATCTGCATCGGCCGGCCCTGACGGAGGTTGACGAACGACACTGCGCTCGGCCCCGACAGGTAGGTCGCCTCGTCGGTGGTGGCGGCGCAGATCACCGGCACGCCGATCATCGAGTACGGCTGCTCGAGGAACTGCGACGGGCGGAACGACTCGCGGTAGGTGTCGAGCGCCTGGGCGGTACCGCCGGACGCGAAGTGGTGGGCGAAGGAGAACGGCAGGCCGAGCAGCCCGGCGGCGTGGGCGCTGTAGTCGCTCGAGCCGAGCAGCCAGATCTCCGGCCGGTTGCCGGCGGCCGTGGCGGCGACGATCTGCGGGTGCGTGCCGGCGAAGTAGTCGAGCAGGTCGCGCAGCTGGGTCGGGAACTCGTCGCCGACCTCCCGGGTGTTGCGGCGCAAGGCTGCCGCCGTTACCTGGTCGGTGCCCGGCGCCCGGCCGAGGCCGAGGTCGATGCGGCCGGGATGGAACGCCACGAGGGTGCCGAACTGCTCGGCCACGGTGAGCGAGGCATGGTTCGGCAACATCACACCACCGGCCCCGACGCGCAGCGAAGTGGTGGCGGTGGCGAGGTGGGCGATCAGCACCGCCGGTGACGAGCTGGCGATGCCGGCCATGTTGTGGTGCTCGGCGACCCAGTGGCGGGTGTAGCCGAGACGCTCGACGTGCTGGGCCAGCTCGACCGAGTGCGCCAAGGCCGCAGCAGCCGTGGTCCCGGCGGGGACGGGGGCGAGGTCGAGGACCGAGAGGCGGATTTCGGAACGGGCGTGGGCGGGCGGGTCGGGTCGCGGGTCGGGGGGAGCCATCGCCCCCGTCAACGCCCCCGCTTCGACAAGTGTTCCCGAAAGCGTCCCGGCTACCGTCCCCGGGCGGAGGGACATGACGATGACTGACACCGTTCGAGACGTTGCGCACGAGAACCCGGCAGTGGCCGAGGTGACGGCCTGGTTGGAAGAGAACTGGGACCCCGACCTCACCGTCGCCGAGTGGTGGGACCGGCTCGGCACGTCCGGCTGGGCAGCCCCCACATTGCCGGTCGGTTCGTACGGCAAGGGGTTGTCGCGTGGCGATGCCGTGCTCGTCCAGCAGGCGATCGCCGACCACGGAGCGCTCGGCGCCCCGGGCGGGCTGGGGCTGCTCCTCGCCGCTCCGACCATCGCCACGCACGGCACGCCCGAGCAGGTGGAGGACTACGTCCGCCCGATCGTCACCGGCCAGCGCGCATGGTGTCAGCTGTTCTCCGAGCCGGGGGCCGGCTCCGACCTCGCCGGCCTGCAGTGCAAGGCCGAACAGGACGGCGAGGAGTGGATCGTCAACGGCCAGAAGGTGTGGACCTCCGGCGGCCAGGTCGCCGACATGGGCATGCTGATCGCCCGCACCAACCCGAACGTGCCCAAGCACCAGGGCATCAGCTACTTCGCCATCGACATGCACCAGCCGGGCATCGACGTCCGTCCGCTGAAGGAGATGACCGGCCGGGCGCTGTTCAACGAGGTGTTCCTCACCGATGCCCGCGTCGGCGACGAGGCGATGATCAGCGACAAGAACAACGGCTGGGCGGTGGCCAACACGACGCTGATGTTCGAGCGGGCGGGCCTCGGCTCCGGCGGCGGGAGCGCGGCGGCCAGCGCGGCGACACCCGGCACCGTTGCCGGTGACCTCGGCAAGCGGGCCGGCGACTTCGTCGGCCAGCGCCGCTCCGGCGGCGGGGGAGCGGGCTTCGGCGGCATGGCCAAGCTGCTCATCGACCTGGCCAAGAGCAACGAGACGATCGCTGATCCGACGATCCGCCAGAGCCTGATGAAGCTCCACACGCTCGCCGAGATCGGTCGCTTCAACAACCTGCGGGTGAAGGCGGAGAAGGAGGCCGGGCGCGACATCGCCGGCATGCCGAACATCTCGAAGCTGTCGATGAGCGAGATGATGCGGATGCAGCGCGATCTCGGCCTGTGCATCGTCGGCGCGGCCGGGATGCTCCACGCCTACGACTCCAAGGACCGCCCGGCGATCGACGAGGCGACCGGCAACCCGTTCCTCGGCATCGTCACCGAGCTCGCCCTGTTCGCCCAGGGGCCTCCGATCTACGGCGGCACCGATCAGGTGCAGCGCAACATCATCGGCGAGCGCGTCCTCGGCCTCCCCAAAGAGCCCAACAACGACAAGACCGCCACGTTCGCCGAGCTCCCCAAGAACGCCTGAACGCGTGCTGCCAGTTGACCGATTGACTGGCACCCCCGCTATGAAGTTCGCACCATGAAGCTCTGGCAGCTGCTGAAGAGCCATCTCTTCCCCTACAAGAAGTTGCTGTGGCTCGTCGTGTTCCTGCAGGCGGTGCAGACCGCCGCGTCGCTGACGTTGCCGACGATCAACGCGAACCTGATCAACAAGGGTGTGCTCACCGGCGACAACGCGTACATCTGGCGCGAGGGCGCGATCATGCTCGGCTTCAGCCTCGTGCAGATCGTGTTCGCCGGTGCCGCGGTCTACTACGGCGCCAAGTGCGCGATGGGCTTCGGCCGCGACCTACGACGCGACCTGTTCCACCAGGTGACCGACTACTCGGCCCGCGAGGTCGGCCTCTTCGGGGCGCCGTCGCTGATCACCCGCATCACCAACGACGTCCAGCAGATCCAGATGCTCGTCGTGCTCGCCACCACGATGATGATCGCTGCCCCGCTCACCCTGGTGATCGGCACGATCATGGCGGTGCGCGAGGACGTCAACCTCTCGATCGTGCTCGTGTTCGCCATCCCGGCCGCGGTCATCATCCTCGGCACGCTCGTGTCGCGGATGGTGCCCACGTTCCAACAGATGCAGGCCCGCGTCGACAAGGTCAACGGTGTGCTGCGCGAGCAGATCACCGGCATCCGGGTCGTGCGGGCCTTCGTCCGCGAGCCGCAGGAGGCCGAGCGCTTCGCGGAGGCCAACGCCGAACTGACGGCAACGTCGTTGCGCACCGGGCACCTGATGGCGGCGATGTTCCCGACCGTGCTGCTGATCATCAACGTGTCCAGCATCGCGGTGCTGTGGCTCGGCGGCGACCTCGTCGGTGAGGGCGAGCTGCAGATCGGCTCGCTGATCGCCTACATCTCGTATCTCACCCAGATCCTCTTCGCCGTCGTGATGGCGACGTTCCTCGTGTCGATGATCCCGCGGGCCTCGGTCGCCTCCGACCGTGTCGCCGAGGTCCTCGACACGCCGTCGTCGGTGCGGGCGCCGGAGCAGCCGGTGACGTCGGTCCCCGAACACGGCACGCTCGAGTTCCGCCACGTCGGCTTCTCCTACCCGGGTGCCGAACACTCGGTGCTCGACGACGTCTCCTTCCGTGTCGAGGCCGGCACGACCACGGCGATCATCGGCTCGACCGGCGCCGGCAAGACGACCCTCGTCAACCTCGTGTCGCGGCTGTTCGACGCGACGTCCGGCACAGTGCTCGTCGACGGCGTCGACGTGCGCGAGCTCGACCAGGACCTGCTGTGGAGCAAGGTCGGCTACGTGCCCCAGAAGCCGTTCCTGTTCTCCGGCACCGTGGCCTCGAACCTCCGCTTCGGCCGGCCCGACGCCACTGAGGCCGAACTGTGGGAGGCACTCGAGATCGCCCAGGCGGCCGGCTTCGTGCAGGCCATGCCCGAGGGGATCAACAGCGAGATCACCCAGGGCGGCACCAACGTGTCGGGTGGCCAGCGCCAGCGCCTGTCGATCGCCCGCGCCCTCGTCGTGCGGCCGGAGATCTTCGTGTTCGACGATTCGTTCTCGGCGCTCGACCTCGGCACCGACGCCCGCCTGCGGGCGGCGTTGAAACCGAACACGTCGAACTCCGCGGTGGTGATCGTCGCCCAGCGCGTGTCGACCATCGTCGACGCCGACGAGATCCTCGTGCTCGACGACGGCGAGATCATCGGCCGCGGCGCCCACACCCAGCTGATCGCCACGTGCCCGACCTACGCCGAGATCGTCGACTCCCAGCTCGGCAAGGGGATCGTCGCATGAGTGGGCTCGAGAGCATCGGTGGGCCGACCGACGAGGCCGGCGCGAACGGCGCGCCAGCAGCGCCGAACGGGCTCGCACCGGCCGACGTTCCCGGCCCCGACCTCAACGGTGACGACGACGACCGCAAGCTCCTCGCCACCGCCGGCACGCAGGCCCGGCGAGCCGCGTTCGGGCCGGGCGGCGGCATCGGCATCCCGGCGGAGAAGAGCGAGAAGTTCGGCGACACGGTGCGGCGTCTCGGCGAGCTGCTCGGGCGGGAGCGGATGCGCCTCGTGCTCGTGCTGGCGCTCGTGGTCGGCAGCGTGATCCTCGTCGTGCTCGGGCCGCGCCTGCTCGGCGAGGCCACGAACATCATCGTGCAGGGCGCGTTCAGCCCGACCGGCATCGACTTCGGCAAGCTGCATCGCCAGCTGTTCATCGTGCTGGCCATCTATCTCGGGTCGTGGGCCCTGTCGTTCATCCAGGCCTACATCCTCGCCGGCGTCGTCCAACGCTCGATGTACAACCTGCGCGAGTCGGTGGAACACAAGCTCAACCGGCTGCCCCTGAAGTACATCGACGGCCAGCCTCGCGGCGACCTACTCAGCCGCGTGACCAACGACATCGACAACCTCGCGCAGAGCCTGCAGCAGACGATCTCGCAGATCATCACGTCGGTCCTGACCATGATCGGCGTGGCGATCATGATGTTCATCATCTCGCCGATCCTGGCGGTGATCGCACTGTCGGCGGTGCCGGTGACGCTGATGCTGATGAAGGTCATCGCCGGCAAGGCCCGGCCCCGCTTCATGACCCAGTGGCGCCAGACCGGCCTGCTCAACGCCCAGGCCGAGGAGGTGTTCACCGGCCACGCGATCGTGAAGAGCTTCGGCCGCCAGCGTGAGGCCGAGGCCCGCTTCCGCGACGACAACGACCAGCTGTACGAGGCGAGCTTCGGCGCGCAGTTCATGTCGAGCCTGATCCAACCCATGACGATCTTCATGGGCAACATCCAGTACATCGCCATCGCCGTGGTCGGCGGCCTGAAGATCTCCAACGGGTCGCTGAGCATCGGCGACATGCAGGCGATGATCCAGTACGCCCGCCAGTTCAGCCAGCCGCTCACGAACGTCGCGTCGATGAGTGCCACGTTCCAGTCCGGCATCGCCTCGATGGAGCGGGTGCTCGAGCTGCTCGACGCGCCCGAGCAGTCGCCGGAGCAGGATGACACCGCCGACGCTCCGCAGGTGCGGGGGCGGGTCGTGTTCGACGACGTCCACTTCTCCTACGTGCCCGACCAGCCGCTGATCGAGGGCCTGTCGGTGGTGGCCGAGCCCGGCGAGACCGTCGCCATCGTCGGGCCGACCGGGGCCGGCAAGACGACGCTGGTCAACCTGATCATGCGGTTCTACGACCTCGACTCGGGCACGATCAGCCTCGACGGTCGCGACATCGCGTCGTTCCCCCGCCACGAGCTGCGCTCCGAGGTCGGCATGGTGTTGCAGGACACGTGGCTGTTCGGCGGCACGATCCGCGACAACATCGCCTACGGCAACCCCGACGCCACCGAGGAACAGATCCTCGAGGCCGCCAAGGTGACCTACGTCGACCGGTTCGTGCACATGCTGCCCGACGGCTACGACACGCTGATCAACGACGAGGGCGACAACATCTCCGCCGGTGAGAAGCAGCTGATGACGATCGCCCGGGCCTTCGTCGCCGATCCGTCGATCCTGATCCTCGACGAGGCGACGTCGTCGGTCGACACCCGCACCGAGGTGCTGATCCAGGAGGCGATGAACGCGCTGCGCGCCAACCGCACCTCGTTCGTGATCGCCCACCGCCTGTCGACGATCCGCGGCGCCGACACGATCCTGGTGATGGAGAACGGCCGCATCGTCGAGCAGGGCGACCACGACGAGCTCGTCGCCCGCAACGGCGCCTACGCCCGCCTCTACAACGCCCAGTTCGCCGGCCAAGCCACCTGACATCGCCTGAGCCCGGCGCAGACCGTGGTACACCCATCCGTCGCATTCGACGATCACCGGGGTGCCGGGGAACCGGAAGTCCACTTCCCAGCCATCGATGCGGGCATGGAACTCGGCAGGCGGGAGCCGATGCCGTGCGATCAGACGGGTCATCGCCGGCTCGAGCACCGAGTCGGCCGGTCGAGTGTCGATCGACCACGCGTCGATCGCCTGGCGGAGTGCGACGATTCCGGATCGTCCTCGCTCGGCGTGCAGGCTCATCATCGTCTCGATCGCAGCGAGCGATGTGAGTTTCAGCGTCAGTACGTGGCCGACGGCGCCGGTGACCGCATCGGGATCGACCGCACCGAGATCGCACAACGTGCGCAGGACGTTCGTGCATCGGATGGTCGATCGCCGCTGCGGATGGAGGTGCACCTGATCGGTCGGACGATGGCACCGCACCCCGTCGAGCGCCAGGCGTCCTCGTCGCCCGCGGACGATGATGTCGACCGGGTCGCTGTCAGGGCGGGGAATGCCGTGGAGGAACGCGGCCGAGCG
>CAZYWK010000048.1:20743-29098 GCA_964651825.1 uncultured Ilumatobacteraceae bacterium
TGTCGACCGGGTCGCTGTCAGGGCGGGGAATGCCGTGGAGGAACGCGGCCGAGCGATGCGACGCCAGTGCGCCGCCACCAGCGGCGAGCACGGCCGCGGCGATCCGCTGGTGCGGCGTACGGACGGTCCCGGGCAAACGCGCCACGCCGGGATGAATCTGCACCAACCGTCCTGACTGCAGCGCCCGATGCCACGCCGACGTGGGTGGCCGCGCCGGCCGAGCGGACTGCCGGAGCTTCTCGGTCGGGATCCTCCCGGGGTCCGGGAACGAGCTGACCGAGAACGCTGGAATGGGCGGCGGGCCCTGCGCGACGTAGCGTCGGGGCATGACGGAACACGACATCGAGACCCTCGCCGACCGGCTGTTCGGCGCGATCGAGTCGGGGGACACCGACTCGGTCGCGGCTTGCTACGCCGACGACGCGGTGGTCTGGCACAACACCGACCAGGTGGCACAACCCAAGGCCGACAACCTGCAGGTGCTCGGCTGGCTCGTGCACCACACGTCGTCGCGTGAGTACCGCGACATCCGCCGCAGTGCGATCGACGGGGGCTTCGTCCAACAGCACGTGCTGCGCGTCGCGTTCGCCGACGGCCGCACGGCCGACCTCCCGGCGTGCCTCGTCGTCAGCGTCGCCGACGGGCTGATCACCCGCATCGACGAGTACCTCGACGGCGTCGCGGTCGACGCGGCGTTCGGGCGCTCCTGACCGGTGCTCATCGCGCAGCTCACCGACACCCACGTCGTCGATCCGGCGCGGCCCGGCCACGAGCCACATCCGATCTTCGACGAGACGATGGTCGACAACAACCGCCGGCTCGCGTCCGCCGTCGCCAGCCTGAACGCCGAGGATCCACCCGTGACGGTCGTGATCGGCACCGGCGACCTGACCAACTGGGGCCGGCCCGGCCAGTACGAGCGACTCGCCGAGCTGCTCGCCCCGTTGACCGCGCCGTTCCTCGCCATGCCCGGCAACCACGACGACCGCGACCTGCTGCGAGCGACGTTCCCCGACACCCCGTGGATCGACGCGGCGCATGCCAGCTGGGCCACGACGGTCCGCGGCGCCGAGGGCGAGTCGGTACGACTCGTCGCGCTCGACTCGACCATCCCCGAGCAGCCGGGCGCAGAGTTCGACGCCGAACGCGAGACGTGGCTGCGCTCCGTGCTCGAGGTCGACGATGCCGGCCCGACGCTGCTCGCGCTCCACCACCCACCGTTCCTGACCGGCGTCGGATGGATGGACAAGACCGGCTTCGTCGGCCTCCACCGGCTCGAGGCTCTCCTCGCCGAGCATCCCGTCGACAAGGTGATCTGCGGCCACTTCCACCGGCCGGTCTCGGCGACCGTCGCCGGGATCCCTGTGCAGGTCGGCATGTCGACGGTGCAGCACGTCGACCTCGACCTCGCCCCCGGTGCCGGCCCCAGCCTGATCGACGACCCCGTCGGCTACCAGCTCCACCGGATCACCACCGGCGAACGCGGGACCAGCATCGTCACCCACACCCGCTACATCGAGACGGGCCACGAACGGGTCGTCCCACACTGGGCCGACGCCTACTGACCGTCTTTCGGATCGGGGCTGCGAGGCTGTCGGGTCGTGATCGTCACCTACCCCGACTCGTTGCCGATCACGGCGCGCCGCGACGAGATCGTCGCGGCCATCCGCGAGCACCAGGTGGTGATCGTCGCGGGCGAGACCGGGTCGGGCAAGAGCACCCAGCTCCCCAAGCTGTGCCTCGAAGCCGGTCGCGGGGCCGACGGCCACCTGATCGGTCACACTCAACCGCGGCGGGTCGCGGCCCGCACGATCGCCGAACGGATCGCCGACGAGCTCGGTACTCCGCTCGGGACCGACGTCGCCTACACCGTCCGCTTCACCGACACCGTCAGCGCGTCGACGGTGATCAAGGTGATGACCGACGGCATCCTGCTCGCCGAGATCCAGCGCGACCGGATGCTGCGGCGCTACGACACGCTGATCATCGACGAGGCGCACGAGCGCAGCCTGAACATCGACTTCATCCTGGGCTACCTCGCCCAGCTGCTCCCGCAGCGGCCCGACCTGAAGGTGATCGTCACCTCCGCCACCATCGACACCGAACGCTTCGCCCGCCACTTCACCACCGAGCAGGTTGTCGAGGTGACCGGCCGGACGTATCCGGTCGACGTGCGCTACCGGCCGCTCGACGACGGCGACCAGGTGCGGGCGATCATCGCCGCCGTCGACGAGCTCGCCGCCGAAGGTCCGGGTGACGTGCTCGTGTTCCTGTCGGGCGAACGCGAGATCCACGACACCGCGGACGCGCTGCGCGCCGACGAACGGCTCGAGGTGCTGCCGCTCTACGCCCGGCTGGCCGCAGCCGAACAGCACCGCATCTTCGAACGGCCGAGCAGCCAGACGGGTCGGAGCAAGCGGCGCGTGGTGCTGGCCACCAACGTGGCCGAGACGTCGCTCACCGTGCCCGGCATCCGCTACGTCGTCGACACCGGCGTGGCCCGCATCTCCCGCTACAGCAAGCGGCTCAAGGTGCAGCGCCTACCGATCGAACCGATCTCGCAGGCGTCGGCCAACCAGCGCTCCGGCCGCTGCGGGCGCCTCGGGCCCGGCATCTGCATCCGCCTCTACGACGAGGACGACTTCGCGGCCCGCGACGAGTTCACCGAACCGGAGATCCTGCGCACCAACCTCGCCTCGGTCATCCTGCAGATGACCAACATCGGCCTCGGCGACGTCGCCAACTTCCCGTTCCTCGAACCGCCCGACTCGGCATCGATCCGCGACGGCTACCTGCTGCTGGAGGAACTGGCCGCCATCGAGGGCGAGCGCGACGGCCGTCCCCGGCGACTGACGAAGTCCGGCCGCCGGCTCGCCCGCCTGCCGATCGATCCCCGCCTCGGCCGGATGGTGCTGGAGGCCGAGCGTCACGGCTGCGTGCGCGAGGTGCTCGTGATCGCGTCCGGCCTGTCGATCCAGGACCCGCGCGAGCGGCCTGTCGACCAGCGCGAGCAGGCCAACGAGCTCCACGCCCGCTTCCGCGTGGCCGGCTCCGACCTGCTGTCGATGGTGGCGCTGTGGGACCACCTGCGGGTCAAGCAGCGCGAGCTGTCGGGCAACCAGTTCCGCCGGATGTGCCGCAGCGAGTTCCTCAACTACCTCCGGGTCCGCGAGTGGATGGACCTGTTCAGCCAGCTCCGCCGCGTCGCGGGCGAGCTGGGCATCCGGCCGACCACCGAGGAGAGCCACCCCGACCTGATCCACAAGGCGGTGCTCGCCGGTCTGCTCTCCCACATCGGCCGTCGCGACGCCGAGCGCCGCGACTTCGTCGGCGCTCGCCAGGCCCGCTTCGTGATCGCCCCCGGTTCGGTGCTCACCCGCCGTCCACCCGACTGGGTGATGGCCGCCGAACTCGTGGAGACGAACCAGATCTACGCCCGCCGTGTGGCCGGCATCAAGCCCCAGTGGGCCGAGCACGCCGGGGCGCACCTGGTGAAGCGATCGCACGGCGACGCTCGCTGGGACGAACGCGGCGGGCGGGCCGTCGTGACCGAGAACGTCACGCTCTACGGCCTGGCGCTGGTGACCGACCGGGTCATCGGCTACGACCGCGTCGATCCGGCCGCGGCGCGGGCGTGGTTCATCACCAAGGCCCTCGTCGAGGGCGCTGTGGCACCGGAGTGGGCGGCGCGCCACGACTTCCTCGCCCGCAACGCCGAGTTCCTCATCGGGGTGAAGCGGATGGCCGACCGGCTGCGCCGGATCGAGATCGTCGACGACGAGATGCTGTTCGACTTCTACGACGAGCGAATCGGGCCCGACGTCACGTCGTCCCAGCACTTCGACCGCTGGTGGAAGGACGCCCGCCGCCGCGATCCGCGCCGGCTCGACCTCACCGACGACGCGATCGCCGCATCGACGTACGGCCACTCGTTTCGCACCGACTTCCCCGACGTGTGGCGCCAGGGCGACATCGAACTGCCGCTCACGTACCGCTACGCGCCGGGCGAGCCGCTCGACGGCGTCACGATCCACCTCCCGCTCGCGGCCCTCAACCAGCTCACCGACGAGGGTTTCGATCGGAACGTGCCCGGCCTTCGCGACGAGCTCGCCGAGACGCTCGTGCGCTCGCTCCCGAAGGCCATCCGCCGCACGCTGATCCCGTTCGCCGAGACGATGGACACCACCCTCGAACGCCTCGACAGCTACGGCCGTGCGCCGGGGGAACGGTTCGCCGACCTGCTCGCCCGGGCCGTCACTGAGGCCTCCGGCACCACCGTGCGCGCCGCCGACTTCGGCCAGGCCGCCCTGCCCGACCACCTGCGCCTCCACCTCGTCGTGTCCGACGACGACGGTGAGGTCCACGCGGTCGGCACCGACCTGGCCGCGATCAAGGCCTCGCTCGCGGGCACCGTGCGCCAGTCGATCGCGGCGGCCGCCCCGATCGAGGAGCGCCGCGGCATCGTCGACTGGGACCTCGGCGACCTCTCGCAGGTGGTGGAGACGAGCGATCGGGCACTCGACGTGCGGGCGTATCCAGCGCTGCTCGACGTCGGCGAGTCGGTGTCACTGCGGGTCGTCACCACCCCGGAGCTGCAACGACGCGTGATGCACGGCGGCGTGCGCCGCCTCCTCCTGCTCACCGCCTCGCCGGGCCGCTCGGCGATCGAACGGCTCGTACCCAACCGCGATCGGCTGCACGTGACGGCGGCGCTGACCGACGACTGCATCGCCGCGGCGGTCGACGACGTGATGCGCCGGCACGGGTCGCTGCCGTGGTCACGCACCGAGTTCGACGAACTCAGAGCCGCCGTCCGCCGGGAGGCGCCCGGCCTCGCCGGCGGAGCGCTGACGCGGGCGTTGAAGGTCGAACGGGTGGCGGCCGAGGCCGTCGCTGGGCTCGCCAAGCTGCACGCCGAGGCGCTCCGTGCGTCGGTCGACGACGCCAACGCCCACCTGGGCCGGCTCGTGCGTCCGGGGTTCGTGTTGGCCTCCGGTATCGACCGGCTCGACGACGTCGAACGCTACGTACGGGCGATCGTCTACCGCCTCGAACATCTCGCCGGCGGGGCCGACCGCGACCGGCGGCGAATGGCCGAGGTGCACCCGCTCGAGGCGCGCTACGCCCAGCTCGTCGAGTCGATCGGCCCGAGCAACGCGCTGCCCGGCCTGGCCGACATCGCCTGGCAGCTCGAGGAGCTCCGCGTCGCGACGTTCGCCCAGCCCCTCGTCGTCAAGCGCCAGGGCCAGGCGCCGGTCAGCGCGAAGCGCATCAGTGCCGTACTGGATGGGATGCTGGCGGGATGAACGACACCGTCGAGCTGCTGCAGACCCTCATCCGCAACCGGTGCGTGAACGACGGCTCGCCGGAGTCGGGCGAGGAGGTGCGCAACGCCGACGTGCTCCAGTCCTACATCGAGGGCCCCGGTGTGCTGATCGAGCGTTTCGAGCCGACTCCCGGCCGCGTCTCGATCGTCGGGCGCATCGAGGGCACCGACCCCGGTGCGCCGTCGCTCTGCCTGATGGGCCACACCGACGTCGTGCCGGTCAACCCGGCCGGCTGGGTGGAGGACCCGTTCGGCGGCGAGCTCCTCGACACCGGCAAGGGCCCGGAGGTGTGGGGCCGCGGCGCGGTCGACATGCTCAACCTCACCGCCTCGATGGCGGTCACGTTTCGCGACCTCGCCCGCTCCGGCTTCCGGCCGACCGGCGACCTGATCTACTTCGCCGTCGCCGACGAGGAGGCTGGCAGCGCCCACGGTGCACGGTGGATGGGCGACCACCACCCCGACGCGATCCGCGCCACCTACGCCCTCACCGAGAGCGGCGGCCTGCACAGCACGTCGGGCGGCACGACCTACGTCGGGATGAACGTGGCCGAGAAGGGCGTCGCCTGGCGCCGACTGACCCTGCGCGGCACGCCGGGCCACGGCTCGGCCCCGTTCCGGGGCGACAACGCGCTCGTCAAGGCAGCCGGGGTGGTGCAGCGCCTCGCCGACTACCGGCCCGCGCCACGGTTCCACGAGCTGTGGCCGAACCGCGTCGCCGCGCTCGACATCCCCGACGAGTTCAAGGCCATGCTGCTCGACCCCGAACAGATCGACGACGTGCTCGACTCGCTGCCGAGCGTCGGGGCGGCCTCGCACTTTCACGCCTGCACGCACACGACGTTCTCGCCGAACCTCGTCGACGGCAACCCGTCGGGCAACAGCCGGATGAAGGTCAACGTCATCCCCGACACCGTCGTGGTCGAAGTCGACATCCGCACGCTGCCGGGGGAGGGACCGGACGAGGTCGACGCCCACCTGCGCGCTGCGCTCGGTGACCTCGCCGACCACGTCGAGGTCGAGGCGATCATGAACGACGCCGCCTCGATCAGCCGCACCGACACCCCGCTGTGGGACTCGATGCAGCGCGCCGTCAACGCGCCGTTCCCGAACGCCACCCTCAGCCCGCAGTTCATCGTCGGCTTCACCGACGCCCGCGTGTACCGCGACCTCGGCGCCATCGCCTACGGCGCCGGCCTGTTCAGCCCGTCGCTCGACGCCAACGAGTACGGCTCACGGTTCCACGGCCACAACGAGCGCATCGACGTCGAATCGCTCACCCTGACCACCCAGTTCTTCCACGACGTCGTCAAGGATGTGCTGTCGTGACGCCAGACCGGGCGAGGTACTGGCGGGCGGCCTCTCTTGCTTCGGGGTCGCGCATGGCGGCGCCGAGGAGGTCGGCGTCGGCCCAGGCGCCGGCGGTGCTCGACATGGCGTCGAGGGCTTCGTTGACCTGACGCTTCGTGGCCCGCACCACCCCCGGCGCCTTGCCGGCGAGCTGGTGGGCGAGCTCGTCGACCACCGCGGTGAGCTCGTCGCTCGGTACGACGCGGTTGAGAAACCCCAGCGTCCGGGCCTCCTCCGCGTCGAACGGGCGGCACGTGAGCACGAGCTCGCGCGCCACCGCCGGGCCGATCTCGCGCACGAGGCGTGGGATGCCGCCCCACGCCAGCGGGATCCCGAGGTCGACCTCCGGGATCGAGAACACGGTGTCGTCGGCCGCCACCCGCAGGTCGCACGCCGCGGCGAGCACCACGCCGCCGCCGACGCAGCGCCCGCGGATCGCGGCGATGGTCAACGCGTCCATCCGTTCCAGCGCCTCGGCCATCCGCCGGCCGAGGTCGGCCGACTCGCGAGGTGGCGGCGCATCGGCGCCGCCGCCGGCGAACTCGCGCAGGTCGAAACCGGACGAGAACGCGCGGCCCTCGCCGGTGACGATCACGACCGACGCGCCGGTGGTGTCGAACCAGTGGGCCGCTTCCGCGATCTCACGCAACGCGGCCGTACCGAGCGGGTTCAGCTTGGCCGGTTGGTCGAGTGTCAGGCGGCCGATCCGGCCGTCCGGGCGCGGATCGATCTCGGCGCGCAAGGTGGTGAATGTCGGCGTGTCCATGCGCCCACCGTGGCACACACGCGGCCGCGTCAGGTTCGTCGGAACCGGCCGGGCTCCACCTCGACGGCCTCGCCGCGGCGGAGCATCCGCTGCACGTGCAGATCGGCGCTGCGCCGCTCGACCGAGGTGACGAAGGCCATCTCGACATGGGGCCGGTAGATGAACCGGTGCGTGGCCATCTCCTCGACCGAGCGCGGCTCGGTGAGGAACTCGAGCATCGCCGCGTGGCGCCGGTCGATCACGGCGGCGAACGCGTCGACCAGTTCCACGAACGTGTCCCGGCCCTCGATGACGCCCTTGTGGTGGAACGTCACGTAGAACTCGGCGTCCTCGTCGCGCACCCTGCGCAGGCTCGCCTCGAAATCCTCCAGGTCGCTCCACACGTCGCCGTAGTACGGGCCGAACCCCGTCAGGTCGATGTCGGACAGGAAGAACACCTCGCCGATCCGGAAACCGGAGTGACCGCGGGTGTGGCCCGGCAGGTGCACCGCTTCGACCTGCACGCCGCCACCCAGGTCGAACACGTGGCCGTCGTGGAACCCTTCGGCGTCGGTCCGCGGCGTGTAGTGGAACTGCTCGACGACGACCTGCTCGAACTCCTCGCGGGCCGCTCCGGTCAGGCCGTACACCGCCATCAACCCGTCGATGCTCTGCGCGCCGACGAGGTCCTCGGCGTGGATGTGCACCCGGGCGTCGGGGAACAGGCCGTTGCCGGCCATGTGGTCCTCGTGGCTGTGGCTGTTCACCACGGCGTCGACCGACGACGGCGCACCGCGGGCGACAACGGTGACGGACGGGTCGATGATCACGGACTCGCCCGCGCCGCGCACGAGCAACGAGTTGCCCGACGGGTACGCGCCGTTGTCGTCGCCGACGAGCACCGTGACGCTCGGCGTCAGCCGCCGTTCGTGGA
>CAZYWK010000049.1:0-28937 GCA_964651825.1 uncultured Ilumatobacteraceae bacterium
GCCGTGAACAGGTTGATCGACAGCCCGGCGTCGTCCAGGGCCTGGATGCCCTCCGGTGCAGCGAGCGCACACACCACGGTGATCGGCTCCGGCGCCCCGCGCTCGCGCAGCAGCGAGATCGTGTGGATCAACGAGCCGCCGGTGGCGAGCATCGGGTCGACGACGATCACCGGGCGGTCGACGAGCGACTCGGGCAGCTTGTTGACGTACGGCTCGGGTTGGTGCGTGTCCTCGTTGCGGGCGATGCCGATGAAGCCGATGTCGGCGTTCGGCAACAGATCCTGGGCCGCGCCGACGAAGCCGAGCCCGGCCCGCAGGATCGGCACGACCACCGGCTGGCTGGCGATCCGCCGCGCCGGCGCAGTGGTCAGCGGCGTCTCGACCGTGCCGTCGATCGTCGGCAACGTGCGCGTCGCCTCGGCGATCAGCAGCGTGCCGATCAGCGCCAGGTGCTGGCGGAACAGGGCGTTCGGCGTGTCGCGGTCGCGGATGCGGGTCAGCGCGTCGGCGACGACGGGATGGTCGACCAGTGTGGTCGTGATCGGCATGTCGGCAGGCTCCGTTCAGGACGGTCAGGGTGAGCGGGGTTCGGGTCAGCGTGTGGAGAACGTGTCGTCGGCACCGAGCGACTGCTCGGCTCGCAAGATGGCGTAGCGCGGCTTGATCACGCCGTTGATCAGCCGCAGCCGTTCGGGGAACGCAGCGAACGCGGACTTCATCGCGTTGACGGTGAGCCACTCGAAGTCGTCGAGACCCCAACCGAACGCCTCGCTCAGCTGCACCATCTCCTTGGTCATCGACGTGTCGCTCATCAGCCGGTTGTCGGTGTTGAGCGTCACCCGGAACCGCAGGCGGCGCAGCATCCCGATCGGGTGGTCGGCGATCGTCGGCACCACACCCGTGTTGACGTTCGAGGTCGGGCACAGCTCCAGCGGGATGCGCCGGTCGCGGATGTAGGTGGCGAGCCGGCCGAGCTTCTCGGTGCCGAAGCCGCCGGCATCGGCCTGGTCGATGTCGTCGACGATGCGCACACCGTGGCCGAGCCGCTCCGCGCCGCAGAACTGGAGCGCCTCCCAGATCGACGGGAGCCCGAACGCTTCGCCGGCGTGGATGGTGGTGTGGAAGTTCTCGCGTTGGATGTACTGGAACGCGTCGAGGTGACGGGTCGGCGGATAGCCGGCCTCGGCGCCGGCGATGTCGAAACCGACCACGCCGACGTCGCGGAAGCGAACCGCCAGCTCGGCGATCTCGTAGCTGCGCGCCGCGGTGCGCATCGCCGACACGATGGCGTAGATGGTCAGGTCGGTGCCTGCCGAGCCACGGCGGTAGCCAGCGAGCACGGCCTCCATCACCTCGTCGAGCGTCAGGCCCTTCTCGGTGCTCAGCTCGGGAGCGAAGCGCACCTCGGCGTACACGCAGCCGTCGGCGGCAAGGTCCTGCGCGCACTCGAAGGCGACCCGTTCGATGGCGTCTCGGTCCTGCATCACCCCGACGGTGTGGGCGAACGTCTCGAGGTACAGCACCAGGTCGTTGCGCTTGGCGCCGCGGTTGAACCAGGTGGCGAGGTCGTCGACGTCGGTGGTGGGGAGGTCGCGGTAGCCGTACTCCTGGGCGAGCTCGATCACGGTCCGTGGCCGCAGGCCACCGTCGAGATGGTCGTGCAGGAGCGCCTTGGGCGCCCGTTCGAGCATGGAGCGCGGCACCGTCGGCGTCACGCGGCGCTCCCGAGTGACCGCAGCGGCAGGTCGGCGGGGCGCTGGAGCCAGTTCCAGTCGGGGTAATCGGCGGCGCCGGAGATGCAGTGCAGCGAGTACGCGTGGCGGCTCGTCGGCGACGTGTTGACGGCGCTCCAGTGGGGGAGCAGGCCGTGGAGCACCACGAGCGTGCCGGCCGGCACTTCGAGCGGCACGAGCGTGTCGCCGGCCGGTGGCGGGTCGGGCAGTGGAGTCGCGTCGAGCGGTTCGAACACGGTGCCGTCGTCGGTGGCGTTGCGCTTGAACACCTGGCGCAGCGGCCCGAGATGCCCGCCCGGTGCGGCCCACAGGCAGCCGTTGTCGAGCGTGGCGTCCTCGATGGCGACCCAGAAGCCGGTGACGGTCATCGGGTCGGTGTAGAGGAACGTGGCGTCCTGGTGGCACCCGACTTCCCCGCCGATGAGCGGCTGCTTGAAGATGTACATCGACTGCAGGGCCTTGGCGTCGACGAGCCCGATGTCGTCGGCCAGTTCGGCCAGGCGCGGTTGGTAGGCGAACCGCTCGAACTCGTCGTCGAGATCGTGCTGGGCGTGCCCGATCTTGTTGATGCTCAGTTGCTTCGGCCGCGTCAGCTCGCCGTCGGGGCCGAATGCACCCTCTTCGAAGAAGCACCACGTGGTCGACCCGCTGTCGAGGAACTCCTGGTTCGAGGTGCGTTCCTGTTCGTTGGTGGTGAACACCGTGCGCTTGTCGGTCGGTTCCCAGGCCTCGACGATGTCGATCGCCCGCCGCCGGAGCCGGAACCGGTCGTCGCTCGTCACGAAGTCCGGCACCACGAGGAAACCGTCTCGCTGATACGACGCCACCTGATCCCGATCGAGCACGTGGTGATCGTACCCGCCTCGTCGATGCGGGTCGTCTGGTCCGTGATCTCAGCACCCGTGTTGGCGCTCGCTCGGGCGGCTCGGTCGGCTCGGTAGCGTGCACACCTATGGAGCTGACCGTCCTCGGACAGACCGTGCGGCATCCGATCGATCACGTCGAGGTGTTCCCGGCGCCCGAGCACGTCACGCTCGTCCGTTTCACCAACGACGAGCTCACGTCGATGTGCCCGGTCACGCAGCAGCCCGACCTGTCGACGGTCGTCATCGAGTACGTCCCCGGCGAGTGGTGCGTCGAATCGAAGAGCCTCAAGCTCTACCTGTGGGGCTTCCGTGATCGAGCGGTGTTCGCCGAGGCGCTGGCCGCCGAGATCGCCGGTGAGATCATGGCCACCGCGAAGCCACGCCGGGTGAGCGTGGCGCTGACGCAACGGCCACGCGGCGGCATCGAGGTGCACACCGAGGCCGAACTGTCCGCGGACTGACCGAACGCTCACTGTGCGACGGTGCGCGTCAGAGCGTGGCGAAGCCGGGCGTGATCACGGTGTCGACGAGGCGTCGGCGTTCTGCGTACGGGGCGAACGACGCCATCGCCGCGTTCGTCACCAGCCGTTCCAGCTCCGCGAGCGTGAGCGCTTGTTCGCTCGACAGTGCGAGCAGCTCGGAGGACGGCAGCACGTGGCTCATCAACCGGTTGTCGGTGTTGAAGCCGACCGACAGGCCGGCCCGCAGGAACGGCCCGATCGGATGCTCGGCCACGCTGCGCACCGCGCCGATCTGCACGTTGCACGTGGGCGCCATCTCCAGATGGATCTGATGATCGAGCACGTACTGGGCGAGCGGCCCGAGCACGAGGCCGCCGTCGGCGTCGACGGTCGTGTCGGCTGCGAGCCGCACGCCATGGCCGACGCGGTGCGCGCCCTGCGCGATCGCGTCGGAGATCAACGGCAGGTCGGGGGGCTCGCTCGCGTGGATCGTGATGTTCAGGTGGGCCTCGCGGGCGAACGCGCACGCCTCGGCGTGGAGCGACGGCGGGAAGCCGGTCTCAGCACCGGCGAGATCGAACGCGACGACCTTCTGGTCGACACGGCGCAGACGGTCGACGAGCTGCGCGATCTCGAGCGAGCGGTGCTCGGTGCGCATGGCGCAACAGATCGCGTTGACCGTGATCGGGTGCCCGGCCACCGCGGCGTCGGCCTCGCCCCGGCGGAAGCCGCTCGTGACCGCCTCGACGACATCGCCGAGGGCCAGACCCTGCGTGACGTGCAGCTCCGGCGCGAAGCGGACCTCGGCGTACACCACGCCGTCGGTGGCGAGGTCGATGGCGGCCTCGTAGGCCACCCGCTCGATCTGGTCGGCCCGCTGCATCACGGCCAGCGTGTGCTCGAAGGTGGCCAGGTATTGGAGCAGGTCGCTGGTCTCGGCGCCGGCGGTGAACCATCGCTGGAGCACGTCGACGTCGGTCGACGGCAGCGTCCAGCCGATCTCGTCGGCCAGCTCGACCACGGTGGCGGGCCGCAGCCCTCCGTCGAGATGATCGTGCAGCAGCACCTTCGGCGCCCGCACCGCCTGCGCGGGTGACAGCGGGCCGGCTATTGCATTCCCTTGAACCACGGAATGCCCTCCTCCGCGGGCGGTCGCAAGCGTTGGGCGCCGACCGACACGGCGATCAGCGTCACCACATAGGGCGTCACGAACACGAGCTGGTTGTTCGGCTCGGTGGCCACGAAGAAGGCCCAGAACGTGATCAGCGTGAACACGGCCACGAACCCCATCGGCTGCCAGCGCTTGTGGACCAGCAACCAGATGCCCATCACGAGCAAGCTGATCGCGGCGGCCAGGATCAGCGCCCGTACGAGATCGGCCGGGTTCGTGCGCAACGTGATCCCCTGCGCGTACCCGAACAGGCCGGCGCCCATCGCGGTGCCGGCCGGCATCCAGTTGCCGAAGATCATCGTGGCCAGGCCGAGGAACCCGCGGCCGGCCACCTGGTTCTCCTGGTAGCGGTTGGCGAACAGTACGAGCACCGCCCCGCCCATGCCGGCCAGCCCACCCGACATCGCCATGCCGAGGTGCCGCATCCGGTGGACGTTGACGCCGAGGGAGTCGGCGGCGGCCGGCCGTTCGCCGGCGGCCCGTAGGCGCAGGCCGATCGGTGTGTGCCACAGCAGGTAGGCCACGGCGAAGAACAGCCCGATCGTGATGACCACGTCCCACGAGACGGCCGTCGTCAAGCCCTTCACGAGGCCCGCTGCATCGGCGATCAGGAACCAGCCTCGATCCTCGAACCAGCCCGTGATGTCAGGGCTCTGCCAGCCGAACAGGTCGCCGCCCGACAGGAACGGCACGGTGAACGCTCCGATCGAACCCTTGTTGCCGGGCGACGTGGTGATCGAACCGCCCTGCACGCCGACGAACAGCTCGTTGGCCATGAAGCGGGCGGTTCCGGGCGCGATCAAGTTGATCGCCACGCCGGCGACGATGTGATTGACGCCGAACGTCGTGGTGGCGAGGCTCATCACCATCCCGCCGATCATCCCGCCGACGATGCCGCCGACGATCGCCATCCACGGCCCGTACTCCCAGCCCCACCAACCGGCGAAGATCGTGCCCATCACCATCATCCCGTCGAGGCCGATGTTGATCGTGCCGCTGCGTTCGGCAACGAGGCCGGACAGGCCGGCCAGCCCGATCGGCGCCGCGGTGCGCAACGCGACGCCGAACGTGCCGCTCGAGGTGAGATCCGAGGCGTCCGCGAGGAGTCGGGTCAACGACAGGATCGAGAGGCCGAGGAGGAGCGCGGCGAGCGGCAGCCAGCGCGCCGACCGGAGCGCGTCGAGCCTCGACCCCGACGGTGGCACGTAGGCGGCGTCGGCGGTGATGGACGCAGTCATGCCGGCGCTCCTGCGGTGGGCAGTGGACCGCCGGGCGGTTCGGCGTCGACCTCCGGGCGTTGCGCGGCGGTCGCCTTGGCGGCCGCCGCCGCGGCAGCGGCGTTGTTGCGCCGGCGGACCACCTCGTACGCGATGACGGCCACGAGGAGGAACGAACCCTGCAGGATTCGGCCGATCTCCTGGGGCACACCGATCGGACCCAGGCGCTGTGTGGCGCGTTCGATGGTGGCCCACACGATCGCCGCCGCCGCGATGCCGACCGGGTGGTTGCCGCCGAGTAGGGCGAGGCCGAGGCCGGTGAAGCCGACCATCGTCGGGAACGCGTCGCCGTACTTCAGGAAGTTCGGATCGGCGAGGAGGTACGGCAGCCCGATCATGCCGGCGACCGCGCCGGACATGAACAGCGTGATCAGCACCATCTTCTTCGGGTTCACGCCGGCCGACTGCGCCGCGTCGGGGTTGAGGCCCGACATCCGCAGCTCGTAGCCGAAGCGGCTGCGGTTGAGCAGGACGTAGTACGCGATGCCGAGTGCGATGGCGAACGGCAGGAATCCGTAGAGCTGCACCCCCGGGCTGAAGTGGAAGCCGAACAGTTCGATCAGCCGGTTGAGCGAGGGGATCTGGGCGGACGCCGGCATGCGCTTGGTCTGGGCGACGAGGCTCGCGTTGTCGTCGTCGGACATGAACTCCGACAGCAGGAACGCCGTCAGGCCGATCCCGATGTAGTTGAGCATGATCGTGGAGATGACCACGTTGACGTTGCGCGTCACGTTGAGGATCGCCGCGATCAGCGCCCACGTCCCCCCGACGGCGATCGCCACGAGGAACACGAATGCCACGTGGAGAGGTGGGGGGAGCGACACGTTGGCGCCGGCCCAGCCGGCGATCAGCGCGGCCAGGATGTACTGACCGTTGGAGCCGATGTTGAACAGGTTCATCTTGAACCCGATCGCCACGGCGACACCGGCGATGTAGTACGGGACCGCCCGGTTGATGATCAGCACGACCGATTCGGTCGAGTCGATCGTCTTCCACATCTCGGTGAACGCTTCGATCGGGTCGTTCCCGGACAGGATGAGGGCGATCGACGAGATGATGATGGCGGCGACGGCCGCGATCAGCGGCGCGAGCATGGCCCGGCCGATGCGCTCGAGCATCAGTGATCCTCCCCGCCGTCGGCGCTGCGGGCGCCGGTCATGTACGAACCGAGATCGGCCGGCGTGACCGTCGCCGGGTCGAGATCGGCGACCACCTCGCCGCGCAGCATCACGAGCAGACGGTCGGACAGACCGATCAGCTCTTCCAGGTCGGCGGAGATGAGCAGCGTCGCCAGGCCGTTCGAGCGGGCGTCGCGGAGGATGTCCCAGATCAGTGCCTGGGCTCCGACGTCGACCCCGCGGGTGGGATGGGCGGCGACGAGGACGGTCGGCTCGGCGGTCATCTCGCGGCCGACGATCAACTTCTGCTGGTTCCCGCCCGACAGCGTGAAGATCGGGACGTCGGCCCCCGGGGTGCGCACGTCGTAGGTGTCGATGATCTCGCGCGTCTTGGCCTTCGACGCTCCGACGTCGATCCACGGCCCCTTGCCGTACGGCGGCTGGTGCTGGTGGCCGAGCGCCGCGTTCTCCCACAAGGCGAACGGCAGCACGAGGCCCTCCTTCTGGCGGTCCTCGGAGATGTAGCCGATGCCGAGGGCGCGGCGGTCCTTCGTGGACAGGCGGCTGATGTCGGTGTCGCCGACGACGATCGCACCGGTCGACGGCTCGAGGCCGAGGATGGCGTGCACGAGCTGGCTCTGGCCGTTGCCCTCCACGCCGGCGATGCCGACGACCTCGCCGCGGTGCACGGTGAGCGATACGTTCGACACGGTGGCGCGGCCGGTGTCGGGATCGGTGACCGTCACGTCGGTGAGCACGAGCTCGGGCACGTCGGTGACGGTGCGCTCGCGCGTCTCCGGCGTCGGCAGGTCGGAGCCGACCATCATCTCGGCCAGCTCGCGCGACGTGATCGACGATGGGTCGTCGACCTCGCCGACGGTCTTGCCCTGGCGGATCACGGTGATCGCGTCGGCGTGGCGCAGCACCTCGTCGAGCTTGTGGGAGATGAAGATCACGGTCGCACCGTGTGCTGTGAGGTCCCGGAGCGAGCGGAACAGCTCGTCGACCTCCTGTGGCACGAGCACCGCGGTCGGTTCGTCGAGGATGAGGATGTTCGCGCCGCGGTAGAGCACCTTGAGGATCTCGACGCGCTGCTTGTCGCCGACGCCGAGGTCCGACACGAGCTCGTCGGGATCGACGCTCAGGCCGTACTGGGCGCCGAGCTCGCGGAGCTTCTTGCGGGCCGGTCCGGGCCGTAGGGCGACCTTGCTGCCCGGTTCCTGGCCGAGCACCACGTTCTCCCACACGGTGAAGTTGGCGGCGAGCATGAAGTGCTGGAACACCATGCCGATACCCGCCGCGATCGCATCCTTCGGCGAGTGGAAGTCGACGACCTCGCCGTTGACGGTGATGGTGCCCTCGTCGGGACGGTGCGCCCCGTAGAGCGTCTTCATCAATGTCGACTTGCCCGCGCCGTTCTCGCCGACGATGGCGTGCACGGTGCCGGGCCGGACGGTGAGATCGACGCCGTCGTTGGCGACGACGCCGGGAAAGCGCTTGACGATGTCGCGCAGCTCGATGGCCGGCGCCACGGTCGACACCCCCGCAGGATCCCGCTCGGTCGAACTCATCGGCAGATGTTTAGCCGATTCTGGCGAGGCGATGTCTTGGCGGACGCGACGATGCCCGCCCGGCGGACCGGACGGGCATCGTCGACATGAACGCCGTCATGTTCGTACGGCGTTTCGTTGGATGTTCGGTGATCGGGTGGCCCGGATCAGGGAGCGCTCGGGACCTCGATCTCGCCACTCGCGATCTGCTCGGCGAAGGCGTCGAGATCGGCGGTGATGTCGTCGACGAACCCGCCGCTCGTCGAGTAGCCGACGCCGTCGGACGCGATGTCGAACACCTGCACGCCACCGGCGAAGCTGCCGTTGCAGAACGACTCGATGGTGTTGTACGTCGCCACGTCGACCTTCTTCAGCATCGAGGTGAGGATGTACGGCTGGAGCTCGGCCGAGACCAGTTCGTACTGGTCGGAGTCGACGCCGATCGCCCACACCTCGCCCGGTGCACCAGCGGCGGCCGCAGCCTCGAAGGCGCCGAGACCCGAACCACCAGCGGCCGAGTACACGACGTCGGCGCCGGCCTCGTACTGCGCGGCGGCGAGCTCCTTGCCCTTGGCCGGGTCGTTGAACCCGCTGAAGTCCGGCGGCTGGCTGATGTAGTTCGTGAGGATCTCGATGTCCGGGTTCACGGCCTGGGCACCGGCGGCGTAGCCGGCCTCGAACTTCTGGATCAGCTCGTTCTCGACGCCACCGATGAAGCCGATGGTGCCGGTCTCGCTCTTCAGCGCGGCAGCCGCACCGACGAGGAACGAACCCTGCTCCTCGGCGAACACGAGCGAGGCCACGTTCGGTGCGTCGACCACGGAGTCGATGATGGCGAAGCTGGTGTCGGGGTTGGCGGTCGCCGCGGCGGTGATCGAGTCACCGAACAGGAAGCCGACGCCCAGCACGAGGCCGTTGCCCGAGTCGACGAGGCCCTGCACGCGCTCGGCGCGGTCGCCGTCGCCGGTCGGGGTCGACTCCTCGGCGACGACGCCGAAGTCGGTGACCGACTGGTCGAGGCCGGCGCCGGCGGCGTCGTTGAACGACTTGTCGCCGCGGCCGGTGATGTCGTACACCACGCCGACGGCGCAGTCGCCACCCGCTGGTGCGTCGGTGCCGGCCGGTGCGTCGGTGCCCGCGGGGGCCTCGGTGCCTTCGGGTGCGTCGGTTGCTGCGCTGCCGCTGTCGTCGTCGTCGCTGCCGCAGGCTGCGGCCGCGAGGCCGAGTGCTGCGATCGTGCCGACCGCAAGCAGCTTCTTGCTCTTGATCATGGTCTCCCCTTCAGAGATGTCCCGGCGTGGTCACGTCGGGTGTTCACGGTGACCTGCAAAGCTACCAACTGGTAGCTGCCGATGGGTGGCGGTGCGGTTTGTGGCAGTCATCCTGGCCACGGGTCGGCCGATCGACTGCCACAAACCGTCGACCGAAGATCTGTGGCAGTCATCTGGACGACGGGTCGGCCGATCGACTGCCACAAACCGTCCGGTCCGGGACTGTGAAATCGGTGGCAATGCCGGTCGGCGGCCGTCGTTGGTTCGTATCGTTGAGGGGTCATGTCCGGATCGGGTTCACGTCGTCGCGCCAGCCGCCGCACGTACATGGTCCGGCGCGTCGTCGCGCTCGTGATCGTGGTCGCGATCCTCGGTGGGGGCGTCAAGCTCGCCGGCTCGCTGTTCGCCGACGACGACCCGGCGGCGAGCGCCGGCGGCCCGGGCGATGCGTCGAGCGACGGCGCCGCCGGGGCGACCGATCCGGACGGTGCCGTCACTCCGGCCGGCTCGACGGCGACCGACCCGAACGCGACCGACGCCACGCTGCCGATCACCACCGACAATCCCGCTGACACCGCTGCGCCCTCCACGGACAACAAGGCCAAGGTGTACATCGTCGGCGACAGCGACGCCGGCACGTTCGGGCCGTACCTGCAGACACTGCTCGACGGCACGAACATCGTCGAGACCGAACTGAACTACAAGGTGTCGTCCGGTCTCGCCCGCCCCGACTTCTTCGACTGGCCAGCCGAGCTGATCGCCAAGCTCCCGGCGGCCGACCCCGACATCGTGGTCGCCACGTTCGGCGGCAACGACTCGAACATCTTGCGCGACGCGGCCGGCAATGATCTCTTCGGCTATCCGGAGTCGGATCCCGAGGGGTGGACCGAGGAGTACCGTAAGCGGGTCGGCGAAGTGTTGGACCTGATGGGCGCAAACGGGGCGACAGTCGTCTGGGTCGGTATCCCCAACGACGACAATCCCGACATCACGGCCCGACTGCGCATCCAGGACCAGGCTGTGCGGGCGGAGGTCGCTGAGCGCGACAACGTGGTCTTCATCGACACCTGGAAGCGGTTCTCCGGCCGCGACGGCAACTGGGCCGAGTTCGTGATCGACCCGCGTGACGGTCAGGGCAAGGACGTCCGCGCCGACGACGGGTTCCACCTCAACACCAACGGCGCCGAGATCCTCGCCATCGACATCGCCTCGGCCATCCGCGACGAGCTCCGCGCTCGCGGCGCCGCGATCTGAGTCTGTCGGGGCTGACTTCTACTGCTGTTGGCCGCGGGCTTGGATGGCGGCGCGGCGGGCGGCGACCTGCTCGGGGCTGAACATCGTGCGCTGCCACGCCCGGCTGTCGCGGGCCTCGATCTCCCAGTGGTCGTCCTCCATCGCGATCTGCGCGTACGTGTCGCGGATCTGGCGGACGCCCGGCTGGTCGTTGCCGATGATGTCGAGTGCCAGGCGGCGAGCGGTCGGGATCAGGTCGGCGTGCGCGACGACGTGGTTGACCAGCCCGCACGCGAGCGCCTCGTCGGCGAGCATGAAGTTGCCGGTGAAGCTCATCTCGCGGGCGCGCCGCACACCGATCGCCTGCGGGAGCAGCACCGTGAGCCCCCAGCCGGGCATCACCCCGACGCGGGAGTGGGTGTCGCCGAACTTGGCGTGCTCGCTGGCGACGAGGAAGTCGCAGTTCAAGGCCAGCTCGAACCCCCCGGTCACCGCCACCCCGTTGATCGCGCCGATCAACGGCTTGGTGAGCTTGGGGAACGGGCCGCGCACGCCGTCGCTGTTGCGGCTGCCGTCGGCGCCGGTACCTCCGTTCAGGTTGCGGCCCGACGAGCCGAGCTCCTTGAGGTCGAGCCCGGCACTGAACGCAGGGTCGGTTCCGGTGAGGATCAGCACGTCGACGTCCGGGTCGGCTTCGGCGGCCCGCATCCGCTCGGGAAGGAGCCGCAGCACCTCGCTGGAGAGCGCGTTGCGGGCCTCGGGGCGGTTCAGCGTGATCGTCGCGATGCGGTCCGAAACGTCGAACAGCACGCAGTCCGGATTCTCAGCCATCCCCGATCCTCGCACGCTCGCCGCCGGGCCGAGCCAATCACTCGAAGTCCTCGGCGGGCAAGAAGGCGAGTTGGAGGTCGCCGAGCTTGACCAGCGTCGAGGCGATCCAGCCGCCCAGGGCACCGAAGTGGTCGTCGAGCAGGGTGCTCGTGCCGTCGGCGACGGTCTCCTCGGCGAGCTCGTAGAGGCCCTCGTAGGTGATCTCGACCGCGTATTCGATCTCGATGTCGTCGGGATCGGTCGCCGGATCGGGATGGGCGACCTCCACCGTCAGCCCGGCTCGTTCCAGCCGGTCGTCGCCGACGAGCGGGCTGTGCTCGGGTACCGCGGCGTACAACGCCACCGGATCGACCGGCGCCGCCAGCCGCTGCACCCGCAGCACGATCTCCATCTCGATCGCCGGACGCCGTTCCAGTTCCTCTTCGATGTACCACTGGCGATACGCGGCGGCACTCCACGCCGGCCAGTCGAAGGTGATGTGGGCGACCACGCGGGGCGGCTCACCCTCACCGGGAAGGCCGTAGCTCGTCTCCCAGGTCAAGTCGCCGAGCAGGACGTCGGACTGGAAGTGCTCCTCGAAGGCTTGCCGTTCGAGGAACGCCGCCTCGAAGGCGTCGCGGAGCGCACTGATCGCATCGGTGAAGACATGGTCCAACATGTGCGCTCGGCACGCTACCCCGCCGCCGACCGCACGCGGACCGGTCCCGACCCGACGCCCGGACGCCCTTGGTGAGCCCGGCCGGGCACCTGCCACACTGGGACGATGACCGCCGAAGCAAGCCAGCTCGTGCTGACCGACGTGTCCGACGGTGTCGGCACGCTCACCCTCAACAACCCCGACGAGCGCAACACGATGACGGCGCCGATGGTCGCCGAGATCATCGCCGCGATGGACGCCTTCGAGGCCGATGAGAACGTCGGTGCCATCGTCGTCACCGGCACGCCGCCGGCCTTCTGCGCCGGCGCCAACCTCGGCAACCTGGCCGAGGCGACCGGTGAGAGCCTCGGCACGATCTACGAGGGCTTCTTGCGCATCGCCCGCAGCCCGCTGCCCACCCTCGCCGCGGTCAACGGGGCGGCGGTCGGCGCGGGGATGAACCTCGCCCTCGGCTGCGACGTCCGCATCGTCGCCGACCGCGCCAAGCTCGACACACGGTTCCTGCAGCTCGGCATCCACCCGGGTGGCGGGCACACATGGATGTTCCGCCGCATCGCCGGCCCGCAGGCGACGATGGCCGCCGTCGTGTTCGGCCAGGTGCTCGACGGGGCCGAGGCCGAGCGCGTCGGCCTGGCCTACAAGTGCGTTCCGGCCGACTCGCTGCTGGAGGTCGCGCACGAGTTCGCGGCCACCGCTGCGTCAGCGCCTCGCGCCCTCGCGATCGAGGCGAAGAAGACGATCCTCGACATGGCCGACATCGACGATCATCCGGCCGCCGTCGAGCGCGAGCTGGTCCCCCAGCTGTGGAGCACGAAGCAGCCGTGGTTCGCCGAGCGCCTCGCCGCGCTCCAACGCCGCATCTCCAGCAAGTGACACCCGTTCGGCGGTCCGGGCTCAGCGACCGCTGAGCTCGAGCGAGCGCACGGCGAGCGCCGTCGACTCGAAGCTCTCGTCGTCGTCGGTCCACGTCGGATCGAACGCGGCTCGATCGAGCGCCTCGGCGACGCGGCGCGCCTGTACCTCCACACCAGCCGCGTCGACCCGGTCGGCGTCGGCACCGGTCGACGGCCGGCTCGCCAACCGAGTCGCCAACCGGGTCGCGATCTGAGCGGCGAGGCGGGGATTGGTCGCCGGCTCGCTCCGGTCGCGCCTTTCGAAAGGGTCATCGCCGAGCGCGGCGAAGCGGTCCTGCAACAGGCCCCAGCGGCCCCGTCGCCGGCGTCGGGCCGCCTCGCTCAGCAGGCGCCACGCGGCCACCGCAGCCAGTGCGACGGCCGCCGTCGTGGCGACCTCGACCGGGTGCGATGCCACCGACGAGACGGCCGCGGCGAGCAGGTCATGTCCCACGGTGCCGGCGCCGGCATCGCCCGCGAGCGGCACGTCCGCAGTCGGGTCGAACGCCTGCCACCCACTCTCGGGGAACCACACCTCGACCCACGCGTGGGCGTCGCTGGCGCGCACCTTCCACACGCCCGAGACCCGGTCGCGCTCGCCCGGCAGGTAGCCGGTGGCCAGCCGAGCCGGCACGCCCTGGGTGCGCAACATGACGGTGAGTGCCGACGCGATCTGCTCGCAGAAGCCTCGCCGCGACTCGAACAGGAAGTCGTCCACCGCGTCCACGCCATCGGCAGGCACCGGCGCGTCGAGGTCGTAGGAGGTGTTCGCCGCCAGCCAGGCCTCGTAGGCCAGGATCGTGTCGTAGGTCGACTGGCCGGCCGGCGCGAGCTGGCCGGCGAGGTCTCGCGTCCGTTGCGAGGTCGACTTCGGCACCGCGAGGTACGGCGCCAGCAGCGCGTCGGCTCGCGGGTCGTCGATCGCGGCGAACGTCATGGCGACGTCGCCCTGACGTCGCAGCACGTCCGCAGTCACCCGCGCCCGCTCCGAGACGACCGTGTACGCCGAGCCGTCGCCGAGGGTCACGTCGGAGCGCAACGCCCCGTCCGGACGGGTCCAGATCGTGCCGTCGAACACGATCGTCGAGGGGCGTGCCGCGGCGAAGACCACGTTCGGGAGGTCGGCCTCGATGAAGTAGGTCTGGACGAGCTCGTCGGTGCCGACGGTGGGGGCGACGTCGTCGCCGAGGGTCGGCCGGATCGTGGTGGTCGGGCCGGTGTTGGCCCGGCCCTGCTCCGGCGACACCGTCCACGTGCGGCCGTCGAAGTCGACGAAGGTCTGGCCGCGCCAGAACGCCGGCTCCGGCGCACGCACGCGCATGACGACGTCGTCACCGAGCCCACCGCGGATCGACGTGTCGAGCGTCGCGCTGAAGCCCAGGTAGCCACCGATCGTCCCCAACGCGCCGCGGTCGTTCGTGGTGGGAGCGCCTGGCGCTGGATCGCCGTCGGCGCCGACGAGCGCTCCCGGTGAGCCGCTCGGTGTTCCCGTAGACAGCGCCGGTAGCCCGAGGCTCGCCGGCCCTCGCGGCACCGGCACGACGGCGAGCACGCCGATCGTCAGCACCGCCGCGCCGACGACCCACGCGCCGACTCGCACGCCGGCCCGCATCCGCTCGCGCGGCCCGGTGCGTGGGGCAACCGGCAGGCCGGCGCCGCGGCCCGCCGGGTTGCCCGGTTCGGCCGCGGTCGAGGTGATCGCGGCGACGAACGCGACGCCCCACGCCGCCAGCCACCATCCGAGTGCGCCGTCGATGCGCAATCCTGCGGCGTACAGCACGATGGCCGCACCGATCGCCTGGTGGACCCGCACGGTCCGCCGGTTCGATGCTTCGAACCCGTGCAGCACCACGAGCATCATCAACAGGTCGGGCAACGGGCCACGCAAGGCGGCGAGCAGGCCGGTGATCCCGCTCGACTCGACCGCGACCAGGGCGAGTGCGCCGATCGATGCCGCCACGACGGCGCAGCGCACGAACAACGGCGGCTCGCCGGACTCGTCGACGAAGCGCGTCGTCACGATCGCCCCCGCCGCCAGCCCCGCCCCGATCAGCGCCGTGGTGGTGACGGGACCGGACAGGGCGCCTACCAGCATCGTCAACCCGAGCCACGACGCGAGGGCCGTGAGCCACCGCGCCACCGGGATGACCGTGTTCGTCGATTCCGGGTTCGTGGCCGAGCTGCGCCCCAGATGCACCTCGCGCCGCCACCATCGCGGCCGCTCCGTCACGGCTGGTGTCGCGGCGGCGACGGCTGCGATCCGGGCGGCGTCGTCGACGGTGCGGATCTCGAGTGGATCGTCGCGCTCGGGCAGTTCCACGCGCACGTCGTGGCCCGTCTGCAGCCCGAGCCGGAGGGTGCCGAGGAAGCGTCCGGCGTCGGCCGGTGGTGGGAGAGCGACGGTCCAGCACGTCTCGCTGGCGGCGGTGTGATCGTGCACCATGAGCGACCCGGACCGGACCGTCGTCGGCCAGTGGACGGCCTCGGCCGGCTCGCCGTCCCGCCATGGCCGCACGCCGTCGATCTCGCCGCGCCGTGGGCCACGGCTCACCGTGCCGTCGCCGATCCGAGATGCCGGCGACGTGACGACCGCGACGTTCGGGCCATCCGGTACGGGCGCGACGTGGATCGTCGCGACGGCCACGATCGTCCGTCGGGCCCACCACACGAGCCCCGACGTGCCGGCGGTGGCGATCTCGATCTCCAACTCGTCGACGATGCCCGCGCGGGAAAAGCGCAACACGACGTGCTCGCTGCTCGGCTCGCCGCGTCGTGCGCTCCCGCTCGCGGCGTCGAGCCGGCGGTGCCCGACCTCCGCGCCCGCGGTGTCGCGGAACCGCACCACCACCGGTCGGCGCGGTCGGGCCACTCCGCCCGAGTGGCGCAGCGTGACGACCGCGGGCGCGTCGCGGCCGACCTCGACGAGGGCCGGCAACTCGACCGCCACGACCCCGATCGCACGTACCTGACGCCACCCGTCGAGGAGTGCGCACGCGAGCGCGGCGACGAGCGCGGCGAGGACGAGGAGCACCGCTGCCGCTCCGGTGAGGCGGGCGACGGCCAAGCCGCCGATCCATGCCAGGGCGAACGCGGCCGCACCGGGCGCGATCGCGATCGGCCGGACCCGACCGTGCCGCATCGTCACACCGTCGGCGGAACGACCGTCGCGAGACAGTCGGCGATCAGCGCGCGGCCGGCATCGAGGCCTGCTGTGCCGGCCACGCGATGGGCGAGTGCCGGCACCGCCAGCATGGCGACGTCGTCGGCCGTCACGTACGAACGACCGCTGGCCGCGGCGCGGGCCTTGGCGAGGGAGATGAGTGACACGCCGGCCCTCGTCGACGCACCGAGCCGGATGTGCGGGTGCTGCCGGGTGGCCTCGAGCAGCTCGCGCACGTAGCGGGCGACGGCGTCGCTGACGTCGACCATGGCGGCCGCCTGCTGCGCCACGACGACCTCTCCGGGCGAGGTGACCGCATCGACCGCCGCGAGCATCCCGCGACCACGGCGACCGGTGAACACCTCGAGCTCGAACTCAGCAGCCGGCCGACCCGGGCTCACCACCGCGGCGAACCGGTCGAGGGCGCCGTCGCCCAGCTGGTACGTGCCGGCGACGTCGAGCGGGTTCTGTGTGGCGATCAACAAGAACGGGTCGGGCAGTGGGTGGCTCACCCCATCGACGGTCACCTGACCCTCCTCGGCGAGCTCGAGCAGCGCCGACTGCGTCCGTGGTGTGGCCCGGTTGAGCTCGTCGAACACGACGACGTTGGCGAACACCGGGCCGGGCCGGAAGCGCATCGAGTACCCGTCGCCGGTCGGCATCAACGCGCCCGTGACATCACCCGGCAGCAGGTCGGAGGTGCCCTGGACACGCTGGAACGTACCGCCGACCGCCCGCGCGATCACCTGGGCGAGGAGTGTCTTGCCGACGCCGGGTACGTCCTCGATCAGCAGGTGTCCGCCCGACAGGACCGTCGCGACGGCGATCTCGGCGACGTCGTGCTGACCGGCGACGACGGCATCGATCGCCCCGACGATGCGGCCCGCAAGCCTCGCCACGTCGATCGGATCGGCCCTCGACGCCGGGGCGGCGGGGACGGGTGGGGGTGGTGGCGGCAGGAGGTCCACCGTAGGTCTTCGGCGCCGGGCACGCCGGACTTGACATCGCGCAGAACTGTTACAGACGGAGATGGATCGGATGAACAGAGCTCGGCTACCGTCTGAACCAAGGGGAGAGCACCGAATCCACCGAGGCGCCGGACACAGAGTCCGGCACCGCAAAGTAGGAGGTAGCCAATGAGCCAGCGACATCGCACCGCAGAGGTGCCGTTGCCGCCGAAGCAGGAACTGCGTGCCCACGCTCACAGCGAGCGGCACCGGATCCACGTCGAGTTGCAGAGCGTCGCCAACGACGTCTGTTCGGGGCTCGACCCCGCCGACGTCCACGAACCAGGCGCCGCCTGGAAGCCGATGCACCACCACGACGCCGAGATCGCGAAGAGCAAGCTGGCCAAGCGCAGCCGCTCGAAGCGGCATTGGAAGACGAAGATGTGGAAGCGGCGCACCCAGCTGCGTCGTGATCGGGCGGCTCAGATCCAGCTCGCCCGCGAGAACGCCGGCTTCGCCACGTAATCATTGGCTTGGCCGCACGCCGGCTCATGAACGTACGTCGACCCAGGCTCCCATCAGTTCGTCGCGGCGTTCCTGCCACTCCTCGATGGTGATCGCGTACCGCACGTGGTCCTCCCACGTGCCGTTGATCTCCAGATAGCGCTCGGCGACGCCCTCGTCGCGGATGCGCAGCTTCTCGACGATCCGCCGGCTCCGGGCGTTGCGCGGGACGATGCAGATCTCGATGCGGTGCAAGCCGAGCTGTTCGAAGGCGAACTGCAGCACCACGACCACGCCTTCGGCGACGTAGCCGTTGCCGGCCTGGGCCTGGTCGATCCAATACCCGATGGTGGCCGACTGCATCGCGCCGCGCACGAGGTTGTTGATGTTGACCTCACCGACCACCTGCTGATCGACGAACAGGCCGAACTGGTAGGCGGTGCCGCTCGAGCGGTCGCGGTCACGCTGGAGGCAGCGCGACGTGAACGCGGCGCGGTCGGTCACCGGGTCGGCCTGGTGGGGTTGCCGGCTCGGCTCCCACACGGTCAGCCAGTCGTGATTGCGGCGGCGCACCTCGCTCCACGAGCGGAAGTCGTTCGCCGCCAACGGCCGGAGCATCACGCGGCGTCCGTACAGGCGCAGGGGCGTCGCGGTGCGTGAGGGGTGGCGGAGCGACACGTCAGTTCACCCTCCTGTCAGGTCCCACATCAGGCCCGTGTCGATCGCGATCCCGGCGTCATGCAGGCCCAATCGTCGCATGATTGCCAGCACGACGCAGCACGTGGCGACGATCGTGTCGAGGTGAGCGTCGTCGAGGCCCGGGTTGTGCCGGCGTTGCGCCCGCGGCTCGGCCACGAGCGTGCGGAACACCTCCTCGATCGCGGCGCGGCTCACGTGGTGGTTGCGCGGCACCTCGTCGTCACCCAACTCGACGCGGGCGAGCGAGATCGCGTGGTGTCCGCGGAACACGATCGACGGTGTGGCCGCCACGATCGGGGTGGCGATGAGCACGTCGTCGACATGATCGTGCACCGCGCCCAACGCGTTGGTGAGCGACTCGACGGCCGGTGGATCGCGCCGTTCGAACGCATCTTCCACGAGCACCACCGGGCCGAGGGGCAACGTCCATGAGCCGCCCCCGGTCATCGCCACGTCGGTAGCGCGGTCGCCGATGGTCACGGTGAGCCCGCCCGGGTCCTCGTTCGAGTTGAGCTGATCGAGGGCCCATCGGCCGACGACGTCGTCGCCGGTGGCCAACTGGTGAGCGACGTGTGCATGGAGGCACTTGACCCCGATCCGCGTACCGCCGACGCCACCGTACGGGCGCGGGCCGGCGTGGTCGTCGGGGATCGCGGCATCGCGTTCAGCGGCGTACCGCTCGTGGACCGCGGCGATCTCGGCGGCGTCGATCTCGCGCTCGGCCCGGTCGACACCGCCGGCGGCTTCGAGCCGGCTGACGGCGCGCACGAGCGCGGGCCCGACGAGGTAGTAGCGCGTCGGCATCGGTGTGCCGTCGTCGAGGAACGGATGGTTCCGGACCACCACCGGGTCGCCGGTCGCGTCGCGGACGACGACCTCGAACTCCCCGCGCGGCGGGCGCCCGAGTTGCTCTTCGACGCGTGCCCGGTCGTCCATCAACTCCGGCGGCGACGAAGCAGGAACAGCACGACGACGAGGGCGATCAGTGCGGGCGCGACGCGCTTCAGGATCGAGCCGCCGCCCACTTCCATGAGATCGATCGGCTCGGTCGCCGGGCCGTTGATCTTGCGCACCTTCGGTGCCGCGGTGGCCTCACCGGTGCCGGCCGATGCGGCCGGGCCGGACGCGGCAGCCGTGGTGTCGGCGGCTGCGGTCTCGACCACGGTGGCCACCTCGGCCGCATCGGCCACGGTGGCAACGTCGGCCTCCGCTTCGGCGGCGTCGAGGCCCTGCTCGTCGAGCATCTCGTTGAGGTTGTTGGCGAACTGCTCCATCAGCTTGGCGCTCACGTCGCCCATGATGCCGCGGCCGAACTGGGCGACCTTGCCGGTGATGTGCAGATCGGTGGTGACGACGACCTTGGTGCTGGTGGGCGACAGGCTCTCGGCCTGTGCGGTGATCTCGGCCGACGCGTTGCCGCGGCCGCCGGTGTCACGGCCGACACCTTTGATGGCCGCGCGGTAGTTGGTGTCGTCGCGGTCGACGAAGTGGGCCTCGCCCTTGAACTGGCTGGAGATCGCCCCGAGCTTCACCTTGACCACGCCGCGGTAGGTCTCGCCTTCGACCTCCTGGAGCTCCGCTCCCGGCAGGCACGGGGCGATCCGCTCGAGGTCGGTCAGGATCACCCACGCCTCGTCGATGGGACGATTGACGGTGAACTCGTTGATCAGTTGTTCTGCCATCGGCGGAGGTCCTCTGTGGTGTCGATATCGGCGGGTGAGCCTGAGCACGCTACTTCACGTACCAGATCGGGTCGAATGCGCATCAGGCTGCGGGCCCCCTCGTCGCCGTGGTCGGGCAGCAGGTCCCAGACCTGCGCATCGAGTGCAACCGGGTTGCCTCGTCGCCCGCCATACGTCGCTACGGCGATCGGCCCATCGGCCCGGGCGACGGTCCGCCAGGCGTCGGTCGTGACGAACGGCTGGTCGGCGAGCCCGATCACGACCCGCTCGGCGCCGAGGTCGGCCGCCGTGTCGATCGCGAGGCGGACCGACGTGAGCTGTCCGCTCGCCCAGTCTCGGTTGCGCACGAGGCGCACGCCGCCGGTCGGGCCGGTCGGCAACTGGAGCGGTTCCCACGAGCCGGTGACGATCACGACGTGGGCGAACCCGGCTCGCGCCACGTGTCGCACGGCACGTTCGAAGACGCTCGCGGCCGGTTCGGTCGAGGTCGGGGGAAGCATCGCCGCGAGCTTGTGAGGCCCCGCCTCGTCACCCCCCGAGGCTCGAAAGCGCGAGCCGGATCCGCCCGCGAGCAACGCTGCCACAAGGGTTTGCGGGAGTCGGCCCCCTGGGTGATCGTCGACGGTCACAGGTCCATTCTGGCCCACCATCGTCGGTCGGAGGACCGCCGACTCGGCGTGTCAGGTGTCCAACCGGTGTCGGACCCATGAAGAAATTCTTACGTGCCGCGCTTGAGTATTGCGATTTCATGACGATAAGTTACGCATCCGTCATGACGGCGGGGTTCGTCAGGCGACTTGGCGCAGCAATCAGCGCCCGCCCACACAACACCATGATGCTCGATACTCCACATCCTCGAACCCGTCGTGCTGCGGGCCGGACGATCCTCGGCGCCCTGCTTGCCATGGTGAGTCTGTTCACCGTGCACAGCGGTGCCGCGCACGCCGATGCCCTTCCTCGCAACGCCCTCGCCCTGCAGGTGGTCTCCACGGCCAACGCCGCGCTGGCCGCCTACGACGAGTACGCCTCGAGCGGTGATCAGGTCGACTTCATCGAGTACCGCGTCGAGCGCCGCGAACTCGCCGTGCTCGCGGCGACGCAGCTCGGCTACGACCCCGCCGAGATGGTCCAGGCCTGGAGCGTCGCCCCGATCGGTCACCAGCGAGCGGTGTTGGCCGCGATGAGCCAGGTCGGCGTGCCGTACCGCTCGAACACGAGCGAGGCCGGTGTCGGCTTCGATTGTTCGGGCCTCACGACCTACGCCTGGGCCCAGGCGGGGGTCCAGCTGTACCGCCAGAGTGGCACCCAGATCAACGAGGCGGCGGCACTCGAGCGCAGCGGCGCCAAAGCCGGCGACCTCGTCTACTACCCGGGCCACGTGATGCTCTACCTCGGCGTGGGCGACGCGATCGTCCACTCCGTGCAGCGCGGCCGTACCGTCGAGATCGACGTGATCTCCGGCCGTCGCACGAACTCGGTCCGCTTCGGCGACCCCACCGCCTGACCCCGTTCGTTCTGGCCCCGTCCCCAAACGCACGACCCGTTCGTTCCGGCCCCGTCCCCAAACGCACGACCCGTTCGTTCTGGCCCCGTCCCCAAACGCACGAGAGAGCGCCTGCGCACCCTGCCGAGGGAAGCGCCAGCGACGAGGCAGAGCGAGGCCGACCCCGACCGTCACGACGAGACTGGCCGTGAGGCCGAGCCGCTACGAATGGATCGCTCCGGTGCCGTCGCGGAGTGACGGGACGATGCGACCTGTGCGCTGGGCGATGATCTCGGCGCAGATCGACACAGCGGTCTCCTCCGGCGTGCGGGCGCCGATGTCGAGGCCGATCGGTGAGTGCAGCCGGTCGAGCTGTTCCGCGGTGGTGACACCGGCGTCGGCCAGGCGGGCCATCCGCTGGTCGTGTGTCTTGCGGCTGCCCATCACGCCGATGTAGCCGACGGGGGTGGCGAGCGCGCCGACGATCGCCGGGACGTCGAACTTCGAATCGTGGGTCAGGATGCACACCGCGTCGCGCGGCCCGAGTGACGTACCGCGCTCGTCGAACACCGGCGTCGGCCAGGTGACGAGTACCTCGTCGGCCATCGGGAAGCGACGACGGGTGGCGAACACCTCGCGCGCGTCGCAGACGGTGACCCGGTAGCCCAACACCTTGGCCACCCGACCCAGGGCGGCGGTGAAGTCGACCGCTCCGAAGATCCACATCTGCGGCGGTGGCGCGTGTGACTCGATGAACACACGCACCGTCGGTTGGTCGACGAGATCCTCCGGCGTCGTCTGCCCCTCGGGGCCGTAGTGGCGGATCCCCGAGGCGGCCGCCTCGAGCTCGGCGAGTGCGTCGCGCGACACGACACGATCGAGTTCAGGGTGCCCGAGGCTGCCTTCCGGCGCCGTGTCGGGCTCGACGATGATCTTCCCGCCGACGTTCGGCCCGTCGATCACCGTCGCCAACGCGACCGGGCGATCGGCCTGCAGCGCGGCCGCGAAGCGTTCGAAGATCGTCACCAGTCGAGCGTTTCGATGAACAGGTGGATGGTGCCACCGCAGGTGAGCCCCACCGCGAACGCCTCGTCGTCGGAATAGCCGAACGTGACGACGCCGGGCTCGCGCTCGCCGGCCAGCACAGCCAGCGCTTCGCCCACCACCGCCCCTTCCACGCAGCCGCCGCTCACGCTGCCGGCCACCTCGCCGGCGTCGTTGACGACCATCGCCGCCCCGGGAAGGCGGGGCCCGGAACCTTCGACGTCGACGACGCGGGCGATCGCGACCCGCCGGCCGGCCCGCTGCCACTCGGCGATGTCATCGAGGAGTTCACGCATCTCGCACCCTTCTTCCACTCCGGTCGTTCACGGCTCGGAGATCACCCGAGCCAGTTGCTCGAGGGCCTCGATCGAGTGCCCTTCGACGAAACGGTCAACGTACGGCAGAGCGGCTGCCATTCCCCGCGCCAGAGGCGCATAGCCCGGCGTCACCTTCAGCGGGTTGACCCAGATGAGCCGGTGCGTCACGCGTTGCAGCCGCTGCATCTGGGCGGCGAGCAGGTCGGGGTCGCCGCGGTCCCAGCCGTCGGACATGATCACCACGACCGAGTTGCGGGCGAGGCCGCGCACGCCCCACTCGTCGTTGAACGTGCGCAGCCCGACCCCCAACCGCGTCCCGCCGCTCCAGTCGCTGACCCGTGCGCCGGCGGCGCGGAGCGCGACGTCGGGATCGCGGCTGTTGAGCTCCCGCGTCAGCCGCGTCAACCGCGTGCCGAGGGCGAAGGCCTCGACCTTCTGGCGGCCGGCCACGGCGGCGTGGACGAAGCGGAGTAGCGCCCGGGCGTACGGCTCCATCGAGCCGCTGACATCGAGCACGAGCACGAGTCGGCGCAGCCGTGTCGACGGCCGCCGGTAGTGACGGCGCGCCGGTTCGCCACCGGCACGCAACGATGCCCGGACGGTTTCGCGCAGGTCGAGGTGACGGCCGGCTCGGCGGCTCGGCTCCAACCTCAGCGAGGCGCGGGGCGAGCCGACGAGCCGGAGCTCGGACATCAGGGCGTGGGCGATTGCGAGCTCGTCGTCGTCGTAGGCGGCAAAGTCCTTGTGGCGCAGCACCTCGGCGGCGGAGAACCTCAGCTCGATCGTCTCCTCGTCGCCATCGCGCGAGGAGTCGTCACGGTCGTCGTCCGACTCGTCGTCGGTGTCGATCGCGATCGTCACGTGCACCGGCTCGGTGGGGGCGGCGTGGCCCTCGCCCGACCTGTGCTCGAAGAACACGGCAAACGCTCGGTCGTACGGATCGATGTCCTCCGGACGGCGGATCAGCGTTGCCCGACCGGCCCAGTACACGTCGTCACGGTCGGCGAGGCCCAGCGCACCGAGGGCTTCGGCGTAGGTGTGGGTGGAGCTCGCCGGCACCCGGAGGCCGAGGCCACGCAGGATCTGGGTGAACGCCACAGCGATGTCGGCCGGATCGCTGCGGACCGCGACGACGGACGGGGCGTCACCGGTGGGGGTCACTCGTTGCCGAGGCCCTTTTCGAACGCCTGCTTCACGACGTCGGCAAAGCCGTGCTGCTCGATCCGCTGGCCGTCCTCGCGGTACTTGATGACCGCGCCGAGCGTGTTGGCGACCACGGTCTCGTCGAGCTCGGTGGCGCCGAGCCGGCCGAGCGCCATCGCCCAGTCGATCGTCTCGGCGACGCCTGGCGGCTTGTAGAGGTTGAGCTCGCGTAGCGCCTCGACGGCGCCGGCCACCTGCCGGGCCAGCACGTCGCTCACGGCCGGGACGCGGAGCTTGACGATCGCCACCTCACGCTCGAAGTCGGGGTGCTCGACCCAGTGGTAGAGACAACGACGCTTGAGGGCGTCGTGCACGTCGCGGGTGCGGTTCGACGTGAGGACCACGAGCGGCGGCCGGCCGGCCTCGAACACGCCGATCTCGGGGACCGTGATCTGGTAGTCCGACAGCACCTCGAGCAGGTAGGCCTCGAACTCGTCGTCGGCGCGGTCGATCTCGTCGATCAGCAGCACCGGCGGCGGCCCGCTGACCGGCTCGATCGCCCGCAGCAGCGCACGCTTGATCAGGAAGCGCTCGCTGTACAGCTCGGCTTCGAGATCGTCGGCCGAGCGCGTGGCGGTCTCGCCGGTGACCTCGGCCGCCCGCAGGTGCAGCAGCTGGCGGGCGTAGTCCCAGTCGTACACGGCCTGGGCCACGTCGATGCCCTCGTAGCACTGGAGACGGATCAGCTCGCCGCCGGTCATCCCGGCGAGCGCCTTGGCCAGCTCGGTCTTGCCGACCCCAGCCTCGCCCTCGAGCAGCAGGGGCCGTCGCAGCGACATCGACAGGAACACCGCGGTGGCGATCCCCTCGTCGGGCAGATACCCCTGCCCAGCGAGCGCGGTCGCAACGTCAGCCGGACTCATCCCGGCGACGATACCCACCCGCGGCTATCGGTTGGCATAGTCGTAGAAGCCGCGGCCGGACTTGCGGCCGAGGAGGCCGGCTTCGACCATGCGCGACAGCAGCGGTGGCGGGGCGTAGAGCGGCTCCTTGAACTCCTCGTACAGGCTCTGGGCGACGGCGAGTGTGGTGTCGAGGCCGATGAGGTCGGTCAGGCGCAGCGGTCCCATCGGATGGTTGCAGCCTTCGACCATGCCGGTGTCGATGTCCTCGGCGGTGGCGAAGCCCGACTCCATCATGCGGATCGCGGAGAGCAGGTAGGGGATGAGCAGCGCGTTGACGACGAAGCCGGCGCGGTCCTGGGATCGGATCACCTTCTTGTCGAGCACGCCGGTGGCGAACGCCTCGGCGCGCGAGCTGGTCTCGGGGGACGTGAGCAGGCTGGTGACGACCTCGACGAGACGCAGTACCGGTACCGGGTTGAAGAAGTGGATGCCGATGACGTGTTCGGGTCGTTGCGTCGCCATGCCGAGCTTCATGACGGGGATCGAGGACGTGTTGGAGGCCAGGACGGCGTCGCCGTCGGTGACGACCTTGTCGAGCGCGGCGAACACGTCGGTCTTGAGCGCCTCGTCCTCGACGACGGCCTCGACGACCAGCTGGCGGTCGGCGAGGTCGCCGATGTCGGTGGTGAAGGCCAGCCGGCCGACGGCGGCATCACGGTCGGCCTCGCTCAGCTTGCCGGAGGTGACGCCGCGGTCGAGGGAGGTGATGATGCGACTCCGGCCGCGTTCGGCGGCCGCCGCATCGATCTCGCGGACGATCACGTCGAGGCCGGCGCGTGTGCACACTTCGGCGATGCCGGCGCCCATCAGGCCGCAGCCGACGACGCCGATCCGGGTGGGGGTTTCGGTGGTCATCCCACCATCGTGTCAGACCGCCAGCGCGGCGCCCATCAGGTCGACGAAGTTGTCGTGGTAGAACGCGTGCCGGTCGGCCTCGGACGTGGCCGCCATCGACGCCTCGAACCGCTCGATCGGGCGGCGACCGCCCTCGACGTGGGGGTAGTCCGACGAGAACAGGCACACCTCGGGCCCGGCCTGCTCGATGATCCAGCCGACGTCCTCGGTCGGGTACGGCGTCACCCTGACCTGCCTGCGGACGTACTCGCTCGGACGCATCGACAGCTGCTGGAGGCGGTCCTCGTGGCGCAAGAAGGCGTCGAAGGCCGACTCCATCTGGCGCATCCACGACGGCAGCCAGATCGCACCCTGCTCGATCACGCCGAACTTGAGGGTGGGGAACCGTTCGAGCACCCCGTCGAAGATCATCGTGGCCAACGTCTGCTGCGGCGGTCCGGGGATGCCCATGTAGTCGACGGAGCGGAAGTTCTCCTCGCCCCCGTGGAAGTCGGGCGGGGTCGGCAGGCCGTTGCGGAAGTAGTTCGCGTCGATGAGGTCGCCGGTGCCGCCGACGTGGAACACGATCGGCACGCCGGCCTCCTGGGCCGCGGCCCAGACGCCGTCGAGCCCGCGGTGGCTCGGGGAGTGGCCGGGTGGGCAGCTCGACGCGATCAGCAGCGCGGCGGCGCCCATCGCGATCGCTTCGTCGGCCAACGCCGCGGCGCGGTCGAGGTCGGCGAGCGGCACGTACAGGGTGGGGAGCAACCGGTCGTCGACCGAGCAGAACTCGGCCATCGCGCGGTTGTGGGCGCGGGTGGCACCGATCGCGAGCTCGAGGTCGCCGCCGTGCTCCCAGTCGCGCAAGCGCCGGTTGTGGAACGTGTTGAACACGAGCTGGCTCGCGAAGCCGAGCAGGTCGAGCGCCCGCGGCCGATCGTCGGCGACGAACGCACCGGTCGCCGCGAAGTTCTTGCGCAGCATGATCTCTTCCGCCTCGGTCGCGACCTGTTCGTCGGAGCGCAGGCGGTCGACGAGACGGTCGAACGCGGCGTCGAGGTCGTCGGTGCGCTGGAGGTCGTCGGTCTGACGCAGCTCGTTGCCGCCCGGATAGCGCAGCGGCTCGATGCGGTCGCGCACGCCCGGATCGGCGTGTTCACGCAGCCAGTTGGGGGTCTCCATGATGTGGGCATCGGCGTCGTGGACCACCAGCCCCGTCGAGTTGTAGGCCATCGCCGAATTGTTGCACTTGTTCACATGGGGTCAGGCACCGCGCGACAGGTTGGCGCCGCGACCATGATGAGCCGGTGGCCGACCTGCGCATCCACTCGCCGGACGCCGACCAGGTGTGGGTCGTGGTCGACGGCGTCGACCTCCCACTGGCTCGGTCGGGCGGTGCGTGGATCGGGTCCGTTCCGGACGGGGTGCGCTACGGGATCCGGGCATCCGGCGATCCGGCGCGGGCATTCGATCGTCGCCGCGTGTTGATCGACCCGCACGCGACCGCGGTGTGGTTCTCGCCCGACCACGACCGTGACGCTGCCCGTGCCGACCGCACACCGCCCGCCGAGCCGACGGCTCTGGCGGTGGCCGTGCCGTGGCCGGATCGGCAGCCGCCGCAACGGTCGGCGCGGCCGCTCGTCGTGTACGAGGCCCATGTGCGGGGCCTCACGATGGGCCGCTCACGCGGTGACCGCGGCACGTTCCTCGCGGCGATCGACGAGCTCGACCGCCTCGCGGGCGTCGGCGTGAGCGTGGTCGAGCTCCTGCCGGTGCACGCCTTCGACCCCGACGAGGCGAACTACTGGGGATACATGCCGGTGGTGTTCGGTGCGATCCACGGGCGGTACGCATCGAGCGAGACCGCCGCGGCCGGTGAGCTGGTCGAACTCGCCGCGGCCGCTCACGCTCGCGACATGGAGGTGTGGCTCGACGTCGTGTTCAACCACACGTCGGAAGAGGACGACGCCGGGCCGGTGTACAACCTGCGTGGCCTCGCCGCCGCCGACTATTACGTGGTGCACCCCGACGGCACGTATCTGAACGAGTCGGGCACCGGCAACACGTTCGACGTCACCTCGGCCGCGGCGCAGGGTCTCGTCGTCGAGGCACTCGAGCGGCTGGCCGATCTCGGCATCGACGGGTTCCGGTTCGATCTCGCGTCGGTACTGGCGCGCGACGCCGACTTCGTTCGTCGCATCGGCGACTGGGCGGTCGATCGCGGTGTGCGCCTGATCGCCGAACCGTGGGACCTGGCCCGCAACCTCCTCGGTCGTGGCTTCCCCGACGATCGGTGGATGCAGTGGAACGGGCGGTTCCGTGACGACGTGCGAGGGTTTCTCCGGGGCGAGGGCGGCCTCGTGACGGCGATGATGCACCGCTTGGCGGGGAGCCCGGACCTGTTCGAGCGTCCGATGACGAGCGTCAACTTCCTCACCGCGCACGACGGCTTCACGATGTACGACCTCGTGGCCTACGAGCGCAAGCACAACGACGCCAACGGGTGGGACAACCGTGACGGCACCGACGATCACCGCTCGTGGAACGGCGGGTGGGAGGGCGACGACGGTGCGCCGGTCGAGGTGATGGAGACCCGGCGCCGCCAACTGCGCAACGCGATGTGCCTGCTGCTGCTCTCCCACGGCGTGCCGATGTTCGTGGCCGGTGACGAGTTCGCCCGCACCCAGCACGGCAACAACAACCCGTACAACCAGGACAACGAGACATCGTGGATCGACTGGACCCGCCGCGAGGAATGGGTCGAACACGAGGGGTTCGTGCGCCGTCTGCTGGAGTTCCGGGCCGCGCATCCGATGCTGTCGGCGGCGACGTGGTGGGGCAACGAGGTCGAGTGGTTCGGGGCGACGGGCCCACCCGACACGGGTGGCGACTCTCGATCGCTGGCGTGGCACGTCGGCGGCATGTACGTGCTCGCGAACATGTGGTGGGAGCCGCTCGACTTCGAGGTGCAGGTGCCGGGTTCCTGGTGCCGGCTGCTCGACACCGGTGTGGCGACCGGCTTCATCGATACCGACGGTCCGCCCATCGATGCCGGCTCGACCGTCCACGTCGGCGGCCGCAGCATCGTCGTCCTCGT
>CAZYWK010000050.1:0-28772 GCA_964651825.1 uncultured Ilumatobacteraceae bacterium
CGTGCGTTTGGGGACGGGGCCAGAACGAACGACCATGGTCAGCGTCCGGGCTCCCGGGGCAGGCCGAGGCCTCGTTCGGCGATGGTGTTGCGCTGGATCTCGTCGGTGCCACCGCCGAGGCGGAGGCCGGGGGCGAACAGGAACCGGTCGACCCACGGTGCGGAGAGCGGATCATCTGCGATCATCCCTGCCGCCCCGACCAACCGCAGCGCGGCGTCCGAGGTGATCCGCCCGTGCTCGGTGTAGAGCAGCTTGGCGACCGACCCGGCTGCCGACACGGCGTCGGTGGCGGCGATGCGGGCCTGGGTGAGGGCGAGCAGGCGCTCGCGGGCGACTGCAGCCACGACCTCCTGGCGCACGATGGCATCTTCGCGGAGGCCGAGCTGCTGGACCATCGCCATCAGCGGCACGGCGCCGCGCACGCTCGTGCCGCCGCCGATCGACGCCCGCTCGCTGGCGAGCATCGTGCGCAGCACGGCCCAGCCGCCGCCGAGCTCGCCGATCAGGTCGCCCTCCGGCACGAACGCCTCGTCGAGGAACACCTCGTTGAAGTGGTACGCGCCGGAGATCTGGCGCAGCGGGCGAACGGTGACGCCCGGCTGGTCCATCGCCAACGCGAAGCACGACAGGCCACCGCGGCCGGGCACGTCATGGTTCGTGCGGGCGATCAGCAGGGCGTGGCTGGCGGTGCCGGCGCCGGAGGTCCACACCTTCTGCCCGCTGACCGACCAGCCGCCCTCGACCGCGGTGGCCGTTGTGGTGACGCTGGCGAGGTCCGAGCCGGCGTCGGGCTCCGACAGCAGCTGGCACCAGCTCTCGTCCCCGCGGATCACCAGCGGGAGATGGGCGGCCCGCAACTCGTGGGTGCCGTAGGCGGCGAGCACCGGCGGCACCATGTCGAGCGCGATGGCGAGCATCTTGGTCGACACGCCGTAGCGGGCCTGCTCGGCGTCGATCACGTCATCCTGCCACTGCGGGGCGCCGAGGCCGCCGTACTCGACGGGCCACGACCGGCCGGCCAGCCCGGCGTCGAAGCGCCGGCGCTGCCAGGCTCGCGTCGTTGCCAGTGCGGCGTGTTCGCGCTCCTCGTACTCCTCGATCGTCGAGGCGCTGACGACGTGGACGTTGGAGAAGTCGTCGGCGCTGCCCTTGGCCGGTGCGTGCTCGTCGAACCACGCCCGCGCCGCCGCCCGGAACTCGTCGGGCTCAGCGTCGACCGGGATGAGCGGCGTCAAGGTCATCGGAGCAGCCGGGCCAGCTCGGCGCGGTCGGCGTCGGTGAGCGGGCGCAGCGGCTCGCCCTTGGCCGGCCGCCAATGGACAACTCCCTCGGTCCAGGCCTCGCGACGCAGCCGCATCTTGTCGACCTTCATGCTGGCGAGCTTCGGCAGTTCGTCGGTGATCCGCACGAACGCCGGGCGCCACTTCGTGCCGAGGTCCGGCTGCGCGTCGAGAAACCGGTCGAATGCCGCACCGTCGAAGGTGGCTCCTGTAGCGACCTCGATCGCCACCATCACACGATCACCCACCGGGTCGTCGGGCACGGCGTACACGGCGAGGCTGCGCACGTCCGGGAAGCGGGCCACGATCGCCTCGACCGGCGCGGCAGAGAAGTTCTCGCCGTCGACACGCAGCCACTCGTTCGACCTGCCGGCGAAGTACAACCAACCCTCGGCGTCGCGGTAGGCGAGGTCGCCCGACCAGTACCACCCGTCGCGGAACCGGGCCTGGGTCGCCTCCTCGTTCTTGTAGTAGCCCTCGAAGCCGCTGGTCGGCTCGGTCTCGACGATCTCGCCGATCGCCACCTCCAGGTTCGTCGGCCGGCCGTCGGTGCCGAAGCTGACCGGCGGGCACTCCTCGCGGGTCTCCGGATCGATCACCTTCACCGACAGGTTCGCCGTCCCCAGCGACCCCTCGGGCATCGACGGATCACGACGGATGATGATGATCCCCTCGGTCGAGCCGTAGCTGTCACGCACGTTGCACCCGAACCGGCGCGAGAACTCACGGATGTCGCTGTCGGAGGCCTCGTTGCCGACCGCCAGCCGCAGCGGGTTGCGTGCGTCGTCAGGCCGCTCCGGTGTGGCCACGATGTAGTTGAGGACCTTGCCCGTGTAGGTGAGCATGGTCGCCCCCCACCGGCGGATGTCGCCGAGCGTGCTCGACGCCGAGAAGCGAGCCCGGGTGGCCACCGGGATGCCGGCGTGGATCGCAGAAGCCCAGCCGGTGAACAGCGAGCTGGAGTGGAAGAACGGCAGCGGCGTGTAGATCACATCGCCCTCGCCCAGCTCGGCGATGCTCGACACGTGGGCACCGGTCCGGGCGTAGCGACCCTGCGTGCAGCGCACGGCTTTGGGCATCCCGGTCGAGCCGGACGTGAAGATCAGCAGCAGCAGGTCGTCCGCGCTGATCGCAACGTCGGGCAGATCGGTCGACTGCGCGGCGACCCGAGCCGCGTAGTCCGCGTCGTCGACGTCGAAGACTCGGTCGTCGGCGACACCGGCATCGACGCCGTCGAGCAGGCCGCGCTGGTTGGCGTTGGTGACGATCAGCTGGCAGTCGGTGTGGCGGACGAGCTGGCCGAGCTGATCGCCGCGATACGTCGAGTTGATCCCGACCACGACGCTGCCCGACAGCGCGGCGGCGGCCAGCCAGAACAGATACTCCGGCTCGTTGTCGAGCAGCACACCGACGTGGGGTGGCTGTGCGGGGTCGAACAGCTCGCGGAGCAACGCCGCCCGGCGGCACGCCTCGGCGACGAGCTCCTGGTACGTCCACGACCGGTCTTCGAAGAACAACGCCGGCGTGCCGCGCGACGCGTGCCCCCGCAGGATCTCAGCAGCGGTGTCCACACCGGTCCCTTCGCCAGCCCGAGGCAGTCCGTCCAACACGCATCCGACTCCGACAGTATCAACATCGACGTCGAGTTCGAGAAAGGTGCGGTCGCGACCTGGAAACGCCCGCCGTCGGCGCGCTGGGGTACGGTGCCGTCTCGAGGAGGGAGCGCCGCCGGTGTCCGACGTCGATCACGAACACCAGTCAACGCGGGCGCTCGGCGCAGCCGAGACGGCAGCAGCGGTGCCCGCCGCCGCGCCGAGATCCGCTCCGTCAGGCACGCCGTCGGCCGCCGCACTCCGACCGAGTGCCCTGCTCTCGCCGGTCGTCGTGTCGCCCCCGAGTTCCACCGGTCGAGTCCAACGCTCATCGTCGGCGCCACGGCCACCTGTGTCTCGATCCGGCGGAGAGGGCCCCGCCAGCCGCATCCAGCGGTCGCCGTCGCGTCCAACGCCGATCCCACCGGTACCGGTGGTGCCGCGGATCCAGCCGATGTCGCCGGGCGCCACCGTCCAGCGCGACTTCATGGGGATGATGAAGTCGGCCGGGCGCGGCATCAAGTCAGCGGCGAAGGCCACCGGGAAGTTCGTGGAGGAGTCGGCCAGTGCGGTCAAGAACGCGGCGGTCGGAGTGGCCGAGAAGATCCATCGCTCCGACTTCAACGACCTGAACGCCACGCAGTACCTGGTCTCGGCCGGCGGCCGGATCGAAGCGATCAACCGCCAGGTCGACGACAACGGCACGGTGGTCTACTACAAGACCGGCTCGGTCACGGTGGGCGACGGAGACCGGCCCGCCATCACCCCGTACGACGCGCCGATCGCGATGCCGGACGGTTGGTTGCCGACCGTCACGCACATCAACGGCATGATGGTCAAGCCGAACGGCGGTCTCGGGACGGCGATCAAGTTGCAGCAAGAACTCGAGAACGCCGGCGGTCAGGCGCTCTTGACGACCGAGGTGCCGAGCGTGCTCTACACCTACAGCGCACATCGCGGGTTCGTCACCGATCTCGCCGAGTGCATCTGGGGCAAGCTCTACCAGGACGACGACGCCACCGATCGCCAAACCCAGATCATGCTCGACGCCGTGAGGAATCAACACCGCACCACCGTGTCCGCCCACAGCCGGGGCACGATCAAGACCGACAATGCCGTGCGCAACGCACACGCCGAGATCAGCTCCGGCTTCCTCGATGCCGCTCTGGCCGACCCGGCGGTCGCGAAGCTCGCGAGGGACGCGGCGCGGCTCGCCGCGCAGGCGAACGCCGGCATGGGGCTGTCGGCCGCGATGCTCGAACCCGTGTATCGGCGCCTGTTCGCCCGCGAGCACGCCGACAAGTTGGCGACGGCGGAGCTCGACAAGTTCGTGCAGCTCATCTATGCCGGCAATGCCGTGCAGTTCCCCTCGGCCTCGGTGAACCTGAACCTGGTCGTCGCCGGCTCCGACCCGGTGACCATCGGTGTCGGCAAGTACTTCGGCTTCGCGAAGGGGAGCAAGACGAAGATGACCGATGTGGCCGGCGGCCACGGCTTCAACGAGAACTACGCCAGCACCGTCGCCGGGCTCATCATCGCCGACCTCCAGGCACGGCAGAAGCAGTGAGTGACACGACGACGCCACCGGGCACCGACCACGAGCACGCCTTGAACGCCGCGCTGGCGGCCGCGAGCGACAACGCCGATCAGCCCTATCGGCTCGACGCCGGTGAGTGTGCCGTCACGGTGCCGCTGCCAGCCGGGCTGATCGACGATCTCGACGAACTGGTCGTGACCGTCCGCCTGAGCGGCGACATCGTGTCGTTCATCTCACCGCTCGCCTCGATGACCGAACCCGACGTGCCAGCGGACGCGGCGACGGCGCTGCTGCGCCGGCAGTTCTTCGCGCTCCAGACCGACGGCGCGGGATTCGCCGTGGCCGATCGCGAGGACGTCCTGGTCGCCCAGTACCACTGGATCCCGATCGAGCTGACTCCCGATGCGTTCTCCACCATCTTCGCCCGGTTCGTCTCGGCGGCACTCCGCCTGCGCGACGAGGTCGTCAGGATGGTGTCGCTGGGCGCGCCGTTCGAGATGCTCTGAGCTGCGTCCGTTCCGCGATCAGCGCCTGGCGGTTGACCTTGGTGGCCGCGCTGCGCGGGATCTCCTCGACGACCTCGACGGACTTCGGCACCTTGTAGGCCGCGACGCGGCCTTTGGCGAACGCGATGATCTCGTCGACGGAGGGCGGGACGACGTCGGGCTTGAGCGCCACGATCGCATGGACCCGTTGACCCCACTCGGAGTCGGGCAGACCGATCACGACCACGTCGGCCACCGCCGGGTGGTCGATCAACGCCGTCTCGACCTCGGCCGGGAACACGTTCGCGCCACCGCTGAGGATCAGGTCGACGCGGCGGTCGGCGAGGTAGAGGTAACCGTCGCCGTCGAGCCAACCCATGTCGCCGACGGTGCAGAACCCGTCCTCGGTCGGCGTGAGCTGCCCCGCGCCGAGGTACTTGGCACCCTCGTACATCGCTGAGCGCATGTAGACGTCGCCGATCTCGCCGATCGGGACCTCACACTGGTCGGGGTCGAGGATGCGGATGTCGGTGGCGCGGATGCCCTTGCCGACACTGCCGCGATGGGTCAACCACTCGTCGCCGCGCAGCGCGGTCAGCCCGATCGTCTCGGTCATGCCGTAGGCCATGACGATCTTCTCGTAGCCGATCCGCTCACCCCACCACTCCACGAGCGAGGGTGGCATCGGTGCCGCACCCTGGAGGATCCACTCCATGCTCGACAGGTCGCGCCCGCCGATGCCGGGCACGTCGGCGATGCGCTTCAGCATCGTCGGTGTCGCGGTGAACGTGGTGACCCGGTGCCGTTCGATCAGATCGACGACCCGTGCCGCGTCGAACTTCTGCATGATCACCAGCCGGTCGCCACCGTGCATCGAGTACAGGGTGGCGAAGCCGTTGGTGTGGTACATCGGCGCCAGCACGAGGATCGTCTGCGGCCGCGACACCGGACCCCACAGCTCGTACATGGGCACCGAGTACAGGTCGCTGTAGATCGCCGGCCGGTTGGCGACGATCACCTTCGGCGTTCCGGTCGAGCCGCTGCTGCAGATGCCGTTGAGATTCGGCGACACGAGGTCGGGCAGATCCGGTGGTTCGTCGGCCTCCGTAGCCGCCAGCCAGTCGAGCGACGTCGGATCGAGGTGCACCTTGGCGTCGACCACGCTACGCAACCGGTCGAGCTCCCAGTCGGGCAGGTCCCACCGCACCGGCACCGGCACGGCCCCGAGCTTCCACGCCGCCAGCGCGGCGAACACGAGCTCGGGCGAGTTGGCGAGCTGGATGCCGACGACGTCACCGTGGCCCACGCCGCGAGCCCGCAGCGCGCCGGCGACCTGAGCCGCGCGTCGGTCGAGCTGAGCCCACGTGAATGATCGCTCGACGCCGTCGAGGTCGACGTGCACGAGCACCAGCTCGTCAGGACGTGCGGCCACCAGACGGCGGAAGTGCGCCGGAAAGCTGACGTACTCGATGCTCGGCTCGGATTCGGTCACGTGTGCTCCGTTCAGAACGCGATCTGGTCGGTCGTCAGCGCGCCGACCACACCGCCGTCGACGAGCAGGTCGGTGCCGGTGATGAACGCCGAGCCGGGCCCGACGAGGTACTCGGTCGCCGCGGCGATGTCGTCGGGCGTGCCGACGCGGCCGGTGCCGGAGCCGTCGATCATCGCCTGCATGAACGCGCCCGAGCCACCGGCGAGCTCGGCCAGACCCATCGGCGTCGCGATCACGCCCGGGCTGATCGAGTTGAGCCTCGCCCCCCGCTCGCCCCAGGCGACCGATTGTGCCCTCACGCGCAGGTGGTTGCCACGCTTGGCGAACGTGTAGGCGAGGCCGGGGTCGCCCGCCCGGATCGCTTCGAGCGCCGGGAGCGAGGCCAGTTCGGCGACCGGTGCGGTGGCGAGGGCCAGCTGGACATCGGCCTCGATCGGTGGCCCCATGTGGCCGGCCATCGAGGCGATCACGACGCCGGCCCCGCCTCGGGCGATCACCCCGCCGAATGCTTCGAGGACGTGCGCGGTGCCGACGAGGTCGACCGCGATGATGGCGTCGGTCGACGCGTGCAAAGGCGACACGCCGGCGGTGTGGATCACCGCGACGACCGGGCCGAGGTCGGCCGCGACGCGAGCGAGCTCGGCCACGGACGCACCGTCGGACACGTCGGTGTGCTGCGTCGTGACGACGTGCCCGATCCCCTCCAGCGCGGCGGCCACCTCGGTCAGCGCTTCCGCGGACACGTCCGCGAGCACCAGATGTCGTCCAGGCGCGAGCCGGTGGGCGATCGCCCGGCCCATCCCCCCGGTGCCGGTGATCACGACGACACCGGTCGCCGCTCCCCTGCCCGTCAGCTCGCTCATTGAGTCCCCCTGTTCGTTCTCGTCAGGTCCATCCGGTTCCGGTCGACGGGGCCGGGCCACCATCGAGGCCGAGCACCCGGCGGGCATTGCCGCCCAGGAACGCCGGCCACACGTCGTCGTGGAACGGTACGTCATCCAACTCGGTCATGATCCGCTCCAGCGACAACCCCATCGGGAAGTAGCCGCCGTACATGACCCTGCCCGCGCCGCGGGTGTTGGCGTACTCGACGATCTCGCGCGGGTAGTAGCGCGGCGCGAAGGCCGAGGTCGAGTAGTGCAGGTTCGGCCACTTGAGCATCAGCTTCACGGCGAGGTCGACCCAGGGTTCGGCGCCGTGGCGCATCACGAGTACGAGTTCGGGAAAGTCGTACAGCACCTGGTCGAGCAGTTCGACCTTCTGGCACAGCGACGGGACGCGGGGCCCGGCGATACCGACCGTCATGAACAGCGGCAACCCGAGCTCGACGCACTTCGCGTAGAGCGGGTACATCCGCGGCGCGTCGATCGCGACCTGTGGCGACACGCCGTGCGGGAACACCGACACCGCCCGCACCCCCCACCGTTCGTGAGCTGCCACCAGGTCGCGAAGGTCGTCCATGCCGCGGTTCGGATCGGACGTGTACGACGCGACGAAGCGATCAGGGTGGTCGGTGAGCGCGCGCTCGGCCGCCTCCGGCGCGGCGGTGAGGCTGACGAGGCCGACCTCGACCCCGAAGCGGTCCATCTCGGCGAGCGTCACGGCGACCGCGTCGGCGTCGCCGCCGTGCTCGGGCACGTCGTGGAACATGTACGACGCCGGCATCGTGAAGGACTCCTGCGACTCCTGATCGCGCAGCAACTGCCGGCGCATCGCGGCGTAGAGCTGGTCGTTGTCGACGGGGAACCCGATCAACGTGTCGACGATCCCCGTCTTCGGCCGCGCGTCCGTTCCCACTCGGGCCACCCTAGCCAGACCTGCCATACTGACCTTGACATCAATGTCGAGAGATCTAGTCGATGAGCGAGGCGCCGCCCCATCATGCCCCGAACCAGCCAGGTTGCCGAGAGTCAGGTCGCCGAAAGTCCGCCGGACGCACCACGTTCTCGTAAGGGCGCGGCCACGCGTGCCCGGCTCGTCGAATCGGCGAAGGAGGAGTTCGAGGAAGCCGGCTTCCTCGAGACTCGGATCTCCGACATCGCGAAGCGCGCCGGCATGTCGCACGGCACCTTCTACCACTACTTCGATTCCAAGGAGCAGATCTTCCGCGAGGTCGCCGAGGCCCAGGAGGCGCTGCTGACCGCACCTGCCGAGGCCGACGACGACGGCGACGGGTCGGCCGCCACGAGCGAATTCGATCGCATCCTGCGCGCCAACCGCCGGTACCTCGAGCGCTACCGCGCCAACGGCAAGATCATGGGCGTGATCGAAGAGGTGTCGCGCTACGACAGCTTCGTGAGCGAGGCCCGCATGCGGCGCCAGAAGCACTTCGCCGAGCGGGCCGAGGCATCGGTTCGCCGGCTCCAGGCGAAGGGACTCGCCAACCAGGACATCGACCCGGAGATCGCCGCCGTGGCACTCGGATCGATGATCGCCCGCTTCGCCGAGCTCTGGTTCGTCGAGGACTGGGGCACCTACGACTTCGACAAGGCTTCCGAGCAGCTCACACTGCTGTGGGCCAACGCCATCGGCCTCGGCGACCGCCCGGGCGCCTGACACTCGCCCAGCCGAGGTCGTTCATCGGGCGTCGGGTGGCGGTGACCAAGGCTCAGGGCAGGGAGATCTGGAGGACGTCGAGCGCGTTCTGGCGGGTGATCTTCCCCACCGTTTCCTCCGGCAGACCCGTCAACGACTCGTCGACGAAGTCCGCCGGCTGCCGGGTGCCTTCGGCGTGCGGCCAGTCCGAGCCGAGCAGCAGCCGGTCGGCGCGCACGTCGCCGAGCAGGCTCGCCACGTCGTCCTCCCAGAACGGTGTGATCCACACGTGCTCGCCGAACTGCTCGCGCGGGTGCTCGGCGAAGAAGCCAGGGTTGCGGTTGGCGGCATCGTCGAGACGATGGAGCATGTCGGGCACCCACGACGCCCCGTTCTCCACGCTCGCCATCCGCAGGCCGGGGAAGCGATCGAACACCTTGTGGCACAGCGCGGCGGCGTAGAAGTCGCTGACGCCGCGGCCCTTGGTGACGATGCCGCGCAGCGGCGACCGGAACAGCGAGCTCTCCGAGCCGCCGGGCTCCCACATCTTCACGAGGGGGTCGTAGGCATCGATACCGGCGTGGGTGGCCACGGCGATGCCGGCCTCAGCGGCGAGGCCCCAGATCTCGTCGTACGCCGGGTCGAACGGCGAGCGACGACCGCCGGGCACGGCGACCGGAGCGGCGCGGACGTTGATCGCGACCGCGCCGGCATCGATCACCCGGCGCAACTCGGCGGCCGCCAGTGTGGGCTCGACGAGCGCGATGTAGGGGACGGCGAAGATACGGCCCTGGTAGCGGTAGCCCCAGTCGTCCTCCAGCCAACGGTTGAACGCCTCGAACGACTTGGCGCACGCCTCGGGGTCGTGCTCGAGCGCATCCTCGATGCCGACGCCGAGGGTCGGGAACAGCAGCATCCCGCCGAGGCCCTGGTCGGTCATCACCTCCAGCCGGACGTCGCGATCGCGGTACTCGGGCCGGATCGGTTCGAGCTCGCCGAACGCGTCGACGATCCCCTGCCGCTGCGGGTTGCCCCGATACCAGTCGTACAGCGCGCCTGGCTTGGCCACCGGATCGAAGATCGGGTTGGCGATGTAGCTGTTCACCGTGCCGCCCACGAGCAGGCGTCGCCGGCCGTCGATGTCGGCCCACCGGATGCCCCGATTGCGCAACGACCGGTCGGCGTACCGGGTGAACGCGTCCTCCGCCTCGTAGTAGTGGTTGTCGAAGTCGAAGATCCCGAGATCAGCGCCCATGAGCTCAACTTATCGAAATTGACACCGAAGTCAATTCTCGGCACTGATCCTGTCGTCGTTTGCGTCGGGATCTGATCACGACAGTCGGTGCAGAATCCCGACGCAAACGATGATCGGACCCGTTCGGGACCGTCACCGGGCGGGGCGGAGGGTGGCGACGGCGATGGCGCAGAGGTCGCCGGTGTCGTTGAGGAGGTCGATGCGGGCGACGTCGCGTTCGATGGTGGCCGTGGCGAAGGCTGATGTGCGGCGGAAGCCACGGAGGTAGCGGAGTGACATCGACGCGATCTCTGCGCCGGGCCGCTCCCGGAGCACGGCCTCCTCGGCGCACAGCGCGAGCACGCCGCCCTGGAGGCCGCCGGAGGCGTTGATGTTGTCCAGCCGGAACGGGAGCTCGACCCGGCCGTCGTCGAGGTGGCGGATCCCGGCCCGCTCGGCGAACGGGGCCTCGAGCCTCCAGCGTCGCTCGGACTCGTCGGACACGAGGCCGAACCCGCCGGGCACGACGTGCTCCGGGTTCGGCGATGCCATGAACCCGGCGTGCCCGAAGCCCACACGCTCACCGGTGCCCGACCTCACCTCGAAGCCCATCACGACGATGCGCCGGCCGGCGCGCACGACCGTCGACCGGCACGTGATCTCGTCGCCAGGAGCGAACCCCTCCCCCGCCGGCATGCGCACCAAGTGCAGGTCGAGATCGAGGGTGACGCAGATCGACGGCGCCAGCTTCGTGTTGGCGAACTTGCCGGCGACGATGTCGGCGTACGTGGCGAGCACCGACGTGCGCAACGTCTCCGTGCCGGGGACGTAGAGCTCGCGCACGACCTGGGCGGTGCCGACGAGCGCGTCGGGCCCGTCGAGGTCGGTGAGCAGCCCGAGATCGCGGACGGTCCCGGCATGATCGCCCAGGAACGTCGTGCCCTCGAGCAACGCGTCGTACGACGCCACTCAGCCCGCCGATTGCGGCTCGGCGAGCACCTTGATCTGGAGGAACTCTTCGAGCCCGGCGACCGCGTTCTCGCGGCCGATGCCCGACTGCTTGTAGCCGCCGAACGGCGCGTCGGGCGAGTGCCACATCCCGCCGTTGACGCTCATCGTGCCGGTGCGCACCCGCCGGGCGACGGCGAGGGCACGCTCACGATCGGCCGCCATCACGCCGCCCGACAGGCCGTACTTGGAGTTGTTGGCGAAGCGCACGGCGTCGTCGTCGCCGTCGTGCGGGAACATCACGAGCACCGGGCCGAACACCTCGTCCTGGGCGATCTCGCTGTTCTCGTCGGCGCCGATGATCAGCGTCGGCTTGAAGAAGAAGCCCTTCTCGTGGTCGGTCGCCGTACCACCGGTGACGACCGTGGCGCCAGCGGCGACCGCGCGATCGACCATGCCCTGCACCTTGTCGCGCTGCTTGGCGTTGATGAGCGGTCCGAGGTAGTTGAACGGGTCGCTCGGGTCGCCCACGTTGAGACCTTCCATCATCCCCTTGGCCGTCGCGACCGCGGCGTCGAAATTCTCGCGGGGCACGGCGAGGCGGGAGAGGATGGCGCAACCCTGCCCGGCGTGCGAGCACGTGGCCATCGCGGCCATCATCACACCGATGTCGATCATCGAGTCGTCGAGCACGAGGCATGCCGACTTGCCGCCGAGCTCCAGGAACGTCTTCTTCAGCGAGTCGCTGGCCGCGGCCATGATCGCCTTGCCGACTGCGGTCGAGCCGGTGAACGTGATCATGTCGACGTCGGGATGCGTGGTCATCACCACGCCGGTCTCGACCGAACTGGACGACAGCACGCTCACCACGCCGGCGGGGATGTCGGTGTTCTCCGCGATGAGCTTGCCGAGGGCGAGCGTGATCAGCGGCGTGTCAGGCGCACCCTTCAGCACCACCGTGCAGCCCGCGGCCAGCGCGGGGGCGAGCTTGGCGATGTTGAGCTGGGTGGGGTAGTTGTACGCCGAGATGGCGGCGACGACGCCGTACGGCTCGCGCTCGATCCACCGGCGGTGCTGGCTGCCGTAGGCCTCGATGAAGCCGAGGTCGGTCGAGGACTCGTAGCTCTCGGCGAGATCGGCGTAGTAGTCGAGGATCCCGATGGGCCCTTCGAGGGCCGGGCCCGACGTCATGCCGACCGGCACGCCCACCTCGGCGATGGTGAGCGAGCGGAGGTCTTCGAGGTTGTCGCGCATCGCCGCGGCGAGCTGGCGCAGGCAGGTGGCGCGGAACTTGGCGTCGGTCGACCAGTCGGTCTCGTCGAAGGCCCGGCGGGCGGCGACGATGGCACGCTCGACGTCGGCAACGCTGGCGTCGGCCGCCTCGGCGATGACCTCTTCGGTCGCCGGGTTGATCGAGGCGAACGTCTTGGCGCCGTCGGCGGGCACCAGCTCACCGTCGATCAGCAGGTTCGGTTCGTACCACAAGCCCATGTCTTCCCTCTTTCGATTGCGGTTCTGGCGCCAAGCTTGGCGTACTGCCGAGCCCCGGGTGAAATTATGTTCTCACAAATCTACAATGATGTTTCCGCCCCGGTACCACGGGGCGACGACCGGATGGAGACCGATGGACTTCGAACTCGACGACGACCAGCTGGAGCTCCAGGACACCGTCCGCGGCATCGTTGACAAGGAGTGCTCACCCGCATTCGTCCGCCGCCTGATCGACACCCCTGCCGACGCGTCCGCGGACGCGTCGGGTTGGTGGGACACGATGGTCGAGCTCTACTGGCCTGCCCTCGCCATCGCCGAGGAGCACGGCGGTATGGGGATGACATGGGTCGAGCTGTCGATCCTGCTCGAAGAGCTCGGCCGAGCCACCGACCCCTCGCCGTTCGTCGCCACGACCACGCAGTTCACTCCGATCATCACCCACGCCGGCGACGCCGCGCAGCAGGCTCGCTGGCTGACCGATGTCGCCGCCGGCACGATCACCGGCGCCCTCGCCCTGGGAGCCGGCACGGTGACCGCGGCCGCGACGGCCGACGGCTGGCGCCTCGACGGCGCGGTCCGCAACGTCGTCGACGGCGACCGCGCCGACGAGCTCGCAGTCGTCGCGACGATCCTCGGGTCCGACGCGTCCACAGGCGCGCCCGACGAGCTTGCCGTCTTCGTCGTCCCCCGTGACGCCGCTGGACTCACCACGGTGCGCACACCCGCCTTCGACTACCTCGTCCACATCGCCGACCTCACGGCGAGCGGCGTCGAGGTGGCCGCCGACCGCCGTCTCACCGGCCCCGACGTCGCAGCCGGCGTTGAGCGAGCAGTGGCCGAGGCCACGCTCGGGTGGGCGTTGCCGACGGTCGGCGCCAGCCAGCGGATCCTCGACATGACCGTGGCGTACGCGAAGGAGCGCCACCAGTTCGGCGTGCCGATCGGGTCGTTCCAGGCGGTGAAACACAAGGCGGTCGACATGTACGTCGCCATCGAGCGAGCCCGCGCTGTGTGCCAGTACGCGGCGCTCGTGCTCGCCGAGAACGATCCGGCCTGGCGCACCGCAGTATCGATGGCCAAGGCCGCCGCCGGTGACGCGCAACGGGTGGCGGTCGCCAACGGCATCCAACTGTTCGGCGGCATCGGGTTCACGTGGGAGAACGACCTCCAGATCAGCGTGCGCCGGGCCAAGCTCGGCGAGGTCATGTTCGGCAGCGCGGCGAGCCACCGCCACCGCATCGCGCAGGAGGCGCTGGCATCATGAAGCTCACGTTCCCGTCCAAGGTCGAAGCCGTCCGCGCCGAGTTCGCCGCCTGGCTCGACGAGCACGTCCCGCCCGCTGAGGCCACCACGCAACGTTCGCTGTCGTCGGCCGACGTGCCGCCGTGGGCCCGCGCCTTCCAGGCCGCGATGTTCGATGCCGGATGGCTGCTCCCCGGCCAGCCGCCGGAGTTCGGCGGCCGCAACGCCTCCTTGCTCGAACAGTTCGTGATCGAGGACGAGCTGATGAGCCGGCGGATCTACCACAGCTTCAACCCGCAGGGCCTCGGCATCATCGCCCCATCGATCCTGATGTTCGGCACGCCCGAGCAGAAGCAGCGCTGGGCCGTGCCGATCCTGCGCGCCGAGATCACCGCCGCGCTCGGCATGAGCGAGCCGAACGCGGGCAGCGACCTCGCCGGGCTGCGCACACGCGCGGTGCTCGACGGCGACGAGTACGTCGTCAACGGTCAGAAGGTGTGGACCTCCGGCGCTCACGACGCGGATGTGATCTTCGCCTTCGTGCGCACCGATCCCGACGCGCCGAAGCACAAGGGCCTCTCGGCGCTCGTGATCCCCACCGAGACCGCGGGCGTGACGCGCCGGCCGTTCGGGGCGATCTCGAGCCCCGACGACCTCGACTTCAACGAGGTGTTCTTCGACGACGCCCGGGTGCCCACCGACAACATCGTCGGCGAGGTGAACCAGGGGTGGCGGGTGGCGACCGGTGCGCTCGGCGAGGAACGGGCGATGCTCTGGCTGAGCCAGTACGAGCGCCTCGACGACGCCATCAAGAACTTCGCCCACCAGGCGCGCGGCACGGCGGTCGCGGAGGATCCGCTGACGCTCGACTGGTACGGCAAGCTGTTGATCGACGCCACCGCGCTCAGGCTCCTCGGGTACCGCACCGTCGCCGAATCAGCCCGTGGCAAGCAGACGGCGGCCCAGTCGATCCTCAAGCTCCTGGGGTCGGAGGCCGCACAGGCCGCCGCCCTCAATGCGTTGGAGACGCTCGGGCCCGACATCGTGGTCGACCGCGACCGCCCGAGCACGCCGCACAACCCATACCACCTCGACGTCTACTCCGAGTCGTGGTTCAACCGTTACGTCCGCTCGTTCGCCATGACGATCGCCGGCGGAACCTCCGAGATCCAGCGCAACATCATCGGCGAACACGTCCTCGGCCTCCCCCGCTGAGGCCACGCCTCACCCAGCGAACTCCGCAAGCACCTCGTTCTCGAAGAGCTTCAAGCTCTTCCACGCCAGCTCGGGTGGGATGCCACCGCACATCGGGTGGAAGATCTGGAACGGGAACGGGGCCGCCTTCATCTCGACGATGAACTCGTCGGGCGTCACGATCCTGTGGGTGCCGCGGGCGCGCAGCTCGTCGACGTCGCTGGCCTCGTGGAATGGCGCGTGCGAGTTGGACTCACGCTGCCAGGCCCCGTAGGCATTGGTCTCGTGGAGGAAGTACGGGCCGAGATCCTCCCAGCCCTGCTCGACGTCGTCGTACAGGGCCAGGATGTAGTTGTCGCCCACGATCGAGTCTCCCGGATCGTCACCGCCCAACACCTTGACCTCGTCGCGGTAGTACTCCCACACCTCCGCCGACACCGGGATGAAGCCAGCGCCGAGGCGGGCAGCACGCCGGGCCGCGACCTCGCTGCTGCCGCCGAGCATCAGGCCGGGCCCGCCAGGTCGGTGCGGCGACGGGGTGACCCGAACCGTGCGGCCACGGAACTCGAACGGCTCGCCGGCGAACGCGCCTTGCAGCGTCTCGAGCGCTTCGCGGAGCCGGGCGGCCCGCTCGGACGACGGCACGCCGTACATCTCGAACTCGCTCGGCACGTAGCCCGACCCGAGGACGAGATCGACGCGGCCGCGGCTGATGTTGTCGAGCACGAGCAGATCCTCGGCGAGGCGGATCGGGTCGTAGAACGAGGTGATCAGCGCGGCCACCATGAAGCGCACGTTCTCGGTGCGGGCGGCCATCGCCGACAGCATCATCAGCGGGCTCGGCAGGTAGCCGTCGTCGGAGCCGTGGTGCTCCGAGACTGCGACGGTCATCGCGCCGAGCCCGTCGGCCCACTCGACCATGTCGAGCGCGGCGGCGTACCGGTCGGCCATCGAGACCCCGCCGAGATCGGGGTTGCGGAAGTCGAAGCGGAGACCGAAGAACATCAACGCACAGTACCGGTCGGGAAAGAGTGTCCGGAAATGTGGTTCTCAACTTCCGCGTATGACAATCTTGAGCCACCCGGCGACGGTCGTCGCCGTCGGGCGACACGAGGAGGAACGTGGGGATGAAGAAGGTCGTGGTCGTCGGTGCATCCACCGGGCTCGGACGCTGCATCGGTACCGGGCTGGCCGAGCGGGGGTCCTCGGTCGCTCTGCTTGCCCGCCGGCTCGACAAGCTCGAAGCGGCGAAGGAGGAGGCCGGTGGCAACGCCTCCATCTTCACGTGCGATGCCGTGGACCAGGCGTCGGCCAAGCAGGCGATCGACGCGGCCGCCGAGGAGCTGGGCGGCATCGACACCGTCATCTACACACCCGCGGTCGGCCCGCTCACCAAGTTGGCCGACGCCACGCCCGAGCAGTGGAGCGACACCTTCGCCACCAACGTGATCGGCGCCAACAACATCAGCCAGGCAGCCCTCCCCCACCTCACCGCCTCAGGCGGGAACATGGTGTACATGTCGACGACCGGTGCGTCGTACACCGATCCGTGGGTCGGCCTCGGCGTGTACCAGGTGACGAAGGCGGCGATGAACCGGCTCGTCGACCACTGGCGGGTCGAGCAGCCCGGCATCAACTACACCCTCGTCACGATCGGCGAGTGCCCGGGCGGGCAGGGTGACCGCCAGACTCAGTTCAACGTCGACTGGGACATGGAGCTCGTCGGCGAGATCGCCGGCGACTGGTTCGAGCGCAAGCTGATGAGCGGCGCGTTCATCGACATCGACCACCTCGTCGACCAGTTCCACGCGCTCGTCACGATGGGTCTGTCGCTCCAGGTGCCGTCGATGGTCATCATCCCCCGGCCACCGGTCCCCCAGCCCGGCGCCGTCGCGCCCGGAAGCCTCGACGAGCTCACCGACAAACTCACCTGACCGCGTACCCCGTGCGTTGGGGACGGGGCCGGACGAACGGGGTTGCTCAGGCGTCGGCGCGTTGGAGGATGACGGCGCTGCTCGGAGTGCCGCCGCCGGTGGCGACGACGGCGGTCTTGGCGTCGGCCACTTGGCGGTCCCCGGCCGCTCCACGGAGCTGGGTGATCGCTTCATAGAAGAAGCCCATGCCGTGGGTGCGGCCCTCGGAGAGCTGGCCGCCGTGGGGGTTGAGGGGCACCTTGCCGTCGAGGGCGATCGTGCGGCCGCCGTCGATCCAGTCCTTCGCTTCGCCGAACTCGCAGAAGCCGAGGCCTTCGAGCCAGCTCACGCAGTTGAACGTGAAGCCGTCGTAGAGCAGGGCGACGTCGATGTCGTCGGGGGTCAACGACGTGCGGGTCCACAGATGGGTGGCCGGGCCGATCACCTGGGGCTCGTGGGTCACTGTGTCCTGGTCCCACGAGAGCCGCTCGGTGATCTGCGTGCCGGCGGCCTCGATGCGGACCACCGGGTGCGGCAGGTCACCGGCCACATCGACCGCGCTGACGATCACTGCCATCGCTCCGTCGCAGGGGACGTCGCAGTCGTAGAGGCCGAACGGCGTGGTCACGAGCCGGGCCTCGAAGTAGTCGTCGAGCGTCATCGGGTCGCGGTAGATCGCCTCGGGGTTGAGCCCGGCGTTGCGGCGGGCGTTCACCGCGATGTGTCCGAACAGCTCACGCGTCGCGCCGTAGCGGTGCAGGTACTGCGACGCGTTCATGCCGATCCAGTTGGCCGCGCTCGCCGCCCCGTACGGCAGGCGCCACTGCATGTCGCCGACGAGGCGACCCCCGCCTCCGCCGAGCTGGAGCATGCCCGCCGTGGTCTGCCAGACCGTGCGGAAGCACAGCACGTGGCGGCACAGGCCGTTGGCGACCGCCATCGCCGCGTTGAGGATCGAGCCTCCGGGGCCGGGTACTTCCGGACCGCCGCAGATCCAGGTCGGCTTCAGTCGCAACACCTCCTCGACGGCGCTGATGCCGCCCTCACTGAAGCCGATCTCGTAGCCCATCCCACCTGGATAGGTGGCGATGCCGTCGATGTCGTCGGGCGTGAGCCCGGCGTCGGCGATCGCCGCGAGGCTGGCGTCGACGGCCAGCGACAGCGGGTCGCGGCCGAGCCGGCGCCCGAGGGCGGAACGGCCGATGCCGGTGATCGCCGAGCGCTGCTCGTAGCGGTCGTCGCTCAGCGGCAGCCGGACGGTCGGCCGGACGGGCTCGACGACGCGGTCGACCGGATCGATCTCACCGGTCGGCGCGAACAGCGGCACCCAAACGTCATCGTTCTGCTCGAAGCGGACCTCGACCTCCATGCCGATCGCCACGTCGTCGGGATCACACTCGACGATGTTCGTGGTCAGGTGGATGGTCGGGTCGTCGGCCAGCGCGACGTTCGCGATCGCGTACGGCGGGGCGAAGCCCGGCAGCCACTGCTGATGGTTGACCGTGACGCCGATGACGGTCGCCCGGCCCGACATCACCCGCGGCGACGACGCCGAGCTCCGGCACGCGGGGCAGATCGGCGCCGGCGGATGCACGAGCGTGTCGCAGTCGTCGCAGCCCTGGATGCGCAACTGGCCGTCGGCGCCGGAGGTCCAGAACCACCCGCTCCACGGCAGCAGTTTGGGCAGCGGCCGGATCACGGGTGGACACTCTCGACGACACGAGTGAGTGAGCGCCAGCGAGCGAACGGCCAGGCGCGGCCTGCGTGGCCCGGGAACGCAATCACTAGTAGCGGCCGGTGAGGAAGTCGGCGGTGCCCTTCGCGGCGGGGTAGGAGTTGGTGATGCCACTGCTGAAGTAGCCCTGGTCGCTCGTCAACGTGATGCCAGTGATCGCCTTGGCCGCGTCACTGCACAGGAACACGAGCGGGAACGCCTGATCCTCAGGGGTGGAGGCCTCGACGCCGGTGTCGTCGCGGTAGTCGGCACCGAAGCCGAGCCACATCTCCTTGTTCGCCTGGGCGAGCGGGGTGTCGGTCGGCCCGGGCATGATGGCGTTGATCCGGATGCCCTGCTTGAGCAGCGGGTACGCCATGCTGGCGACGTACAGGCACACAGTCAGCTTGCTCTGGAAGTAGTCGGCTTTGCCGTTGTCGAGCGCCCACTGCGACGCCTCGTCCATGTCCTCGATGGCCAGGTACTCGCGGAGCACCTCCTGGTTGTCGTCACGGGCCCACGCGGCGCCGGCGGCCGAGGAGATGAAACCGATCGCACTGCCTCGCCCGAGCATCCCGGCGTCGAGCATCCGGTTGATCATGTGACGGTGGCCGAGGAAGTTGATCTTCTCGATGCCGGGCGTGCCGTCGGCGACACCCGCACACGAGAACAGCGCGTCGACGCGGCCGCCGCACTCGTCGACGGCGGCGTCGATCGAGGCCTTGTCGGCGAGGTTGACGTTGATCGAGCCAGCGATGCCGTCGATCTCGATGGGGGCGAAGTCCATCGCGACGACCTCGGCGCCGGCGTCGACGAGGAGGCGGGCGGCCGCGTTGCCCATGCCCGTGGCGGCGCCGACGACCACGACGCGCTTGGCGTCGTAGCGGAACTGATCGAACAGGGACATGCGGAACTCCTGGATGGTCTGGATGGGTGAGGTTTCGATGGTCGGCGAGGATTCGTCAACCGGGCGGATCGCGTCCGACCCGATCAGTCGAGGACGACGGTCAACTGGTCCCAGCCGCGCACGGTCGAGGTGTGCGATCGCTCGGAACGGTCGTAGTCGATCGACCAGTCGGGGAAGCGCTGGAGGATCTCGTCGAGCGCAACGCGGCCTTCGAGCCGGGCGAGCGCGGCGCCGAGGCAGAAGTGCAGGCCGTACCCGAACGAGAGGTGGTGGTCGATCTTGCGGCGCGGGTCGAACTCCTCGGCGGTGTCGCCCCACTTGCGTTCGTCGTGGTTGGCGGCGCCGTTGAGGAGCAGGATCGCGCTGCCCTCCGGAACGGTCTGGCCGTGGATCTCGACGTCTTCGTTGACGTAGCGGGCCTGCACGGGTGACGGCGCCTCGAAGCGCAACATCTCCTCGATCGCGTTCGGGAGCAGGTCGGGGTTCTCGCGGATCTCGCGGCGGGCCTCGGGCCGCTCGGCGAGCGTGCGTACGGAATGACCGATCAGCTTCGTGGTGGTCTCGTTGCCGGCCCCGGCGAGCAGGTTGACGTAGCCGAGCACCTCGTCGCGGGTGAGGCGACGGGTCACGCCGAGGTGGTCCTCGAACTCGGCGGTGACGAGTTGGGTCATCACGTCGTCGGACGGGTTCTCGAGCCGCCAGTCGAGGTACTCGCCGAACAGGTCGGCGGTGTCCGAGTTCCCGAAGTCCTTGAATGCCGAGCTGTAGTCGTCGGCGGAATCGAGGTGGAGCCCGCCGTCGGTGGAGTCGCGGATCGCCTGCTGGTCGGCCTCGGGGATGCCGAGCAGCATGCCGATGACACGCATCGGCATCTTCGCGGCGAGGACCTCGACGATGTCGAACTCGCTCTGACCCTCGAGGGCGTCGAGCTCGATCTGGCAGTAGCGGCGGACCTCGGGCTCGATGGCGTTCATCTTGCGCGGCGTGAACACCCGCGACATCAACCCGCGGTAGGCCGTGTGGCTCGGGGGATCGTCGAAGATCACCATGCCGGGCGGCATCTCGATGTCCGCCTTGATCAGCTCGAGGATCGTGCCCCGGCTGGAGATCAACCGGCCGTGATCCTTCAGCCCGGCCTCGACGTCGTCCCATCGCGTCAACGCCCAGAAGTCGTGCTTGTCGTTGTAGTAGAGCGGCTGCTCGTCGCGCATCCGCTTCCACACCGGGTACGGATCGGCGTCGATGTCGAAGTCGTACGGGTCGTAGTAGATGTCGGCGGTGGCGGTGGTCATGCGGACTTTCCCCTTCGAATGGTCGCCGGACTCGTGGACGCCGGACGCTGATCCTCGCGAACTCGCAGGGCACCGATCGGGCCCCGAACTGAGTGCGAGGATATCATGCTTCCGTCTGGTGAGAAGAACGTTCTACCCCGCTGGGGTGCGATCTCGCCGGAACGACTGGAGGAGTCATGGACGACGCTCGGATGCGCGACATCATCGAGATCGAGCAGCTGCTCGCCAAGTACGCGGCGGGGATGACCCGCGATGACGTCGAGTCGGTGATGGAGGTGTTCACGCCCGACGGCTGGTACAGCGCCTTCGGCGACAAGTATCTGCTCGCCGACTTCCCCCGCCTCGTCGCCGCGGCACCGAAGGGCCTGTTCATGACGGGCACGCCCGAGCTCCGCATCGATGGTGACGAGGCGTCCGGCATCCAGCCGATGTGCTTCGTCGGCCAGACGGACCACCACCTGCGCATCGGCTACTGGACCGACACGTTCCGCCGCACCGAGAGCGGCTGGCGGCTGGCCACGCGTGCGGTCACGTTCCTGCGCAAGAGCGGGGCCCGCGACTCGGGCCGCGAGCACGACCCCACTCGCCCCGAGCCGACCGCGGCTCCGTGACGATGATCTCGATCCGACGCGTCCGGCCTGGATCGGGCAGGCTGCTCCCATGACCTCGATCAGCGATCTGTACGACCTCAGCGGGCGCGTCGCCGTCGTCACCGGCGGATCGCGCGGCATCGGCCAGTCGATCGTCGAAGCGCTGGCGGAGCACGGAGCAGACGTCGTCGTGGCTTCCCGCAAGCTCGACGGCTGCGAGGAGGTCGCGGCGAAGATCCGTGACACGACCGGGCGCCGGGCCGAGGCGATCGCGTTCCACGCCGGCCGCTGGGACGACTGTGACGCGCTGCTGGCCACCACGCTCGAACGGTTCGGCCGGCTCGACATCCTCGTCAACAACGCCGGCATGTCGCCGCTGTACGAGTCGCTCGACTCGATCACCGAGGACCTCTACGACAAGACGCTGTCGGTCAACCTCAAGGGCCCGTTCCGGCTCGCGGTCGGCGCCGGCACACACATGGTCGACCATGGCGGCGGTTCGATCATCAACATCGGCACCACCGGCTCGCTCGTCGCGTCCACCCGCGAGCTCCCGTACGCGTGTGCCAAGGCCGGCCTCAACGCGATGACCGTCGGGCTGGCCGAGGCGTTCGCGCCCGCGGTGCGCGTCAACGCGATCCTGCCCGGCCCGTTCCGCACCCACGCCAGCGAAGGATGGGCGCCGCCGGAAGGTGAGGATGTGCCGTTCGTCCCGCTCCGTCGCATGGGTGACCCGCGAGAGATCGCGCCGCTCGCAGTGCATCTTGCGAGCGACGCGTCGAGCTTCACCACCGGCGCCATCATCCGCGTCGACGGCGGCATCACCCGCAAGGTGTAGTCACGCTGCGGCTGACGGCGTGGCAATCTGAACGACGTGGAACCGGCGACCGCACCCGCTGAGCCCGTCGCCCGTGAGACGAAGCACGCTGACGAGCGCACGCGACTGGAGCGGGCCGGGTGGGTCGTGCTGCGGCGCAACGGCTATGCCAACGCCGGCATCACCGACATCTTGAAGGAGGCCGGCCTCGGAACACGCGCCTTCTACCGGCACTTCGCCTCCAAGGACGGCCTGCTCGTCGCGATGTTCAGCGAGAACGCGGCGATCACCGCGCGCCGGCTCACCGAGCGCGTCGAAGCCGCGGGATCGCCGCTCGATCGGCTGCGCGCGTGGATCGACGAGATGCTCGCGCTCGGCTACGACGAGCGGCACAGCGAGGCCGCCCGACTGTTCATCTCCCCCACGATGGCCGGCATGTTCGACGAGCCGGGCAACGCCGCGATCGACCACATGCGCGCTCCCCTGCGCACGGCGCTCGCCGATGGCGCGGCGTCGGGCGACTTCCCCACGTGCGATCCCGACACCGACGCCGCGACCATCCACGCCATCGTCTGGCAACTGTTCACCGACGCCCTCCATGGCCGCGCCAGTCTGTCCCTGGCCGATGCCCGCGCCCACGTCGAACGCTTCGCCCTCCCCGCCCTCGGCGCGATCTGAGCCCGACGCCCGACCCTCGAGCGCCCAGAGCGCCGCGTTACGTTGCTGACCTGCAACGCCGGGGTCAGGCACCGAGCGTTGCAGGTCAGCGTCCGACGGCGCGGGGAGCGATCAGGAGGAGAACAGCAGATGGCAACGTACGTATTGGTGCACGGTGGGGGCCATGGCGGATGGTGTTACGCGAAGGTCACCGAGCGGCTGCAGGCGCTCGGGCATCGCGTGTACGCGCCGAGCCTGACCGGGCTCGGGGATCGGAGCCATCTGCTGTCGCCGTCGATCGATCTCGACACGCACATCACCGACGTCGTGCAGCTGCTCTTCTACGAGGACCTCCACGACGTGATCCTCGTCGGCCACAGTTACGGCGGCATGGTGATCACCGGCATCGCCGATCGGGCACCCGACCGGGTCGGCAAGCTGGTGTACCTCGACGCCGCCAACCCACTGAACGGCCAGTCGCTCGTCGACGTCGCCGGCCCCCACATGGAGATGGCGCGGCAGATGGGCGAGGTGCGCGACGGCGTCGAGCTGGTGCTGCTCCCGGGCGAGGGTGCGGCCGGGTTCTACGGGATCGAGGATCCCGACGACCAGGTCTGGGCCGATGCCCGCATGACCCCACACCCCTGGGCCTGCTTCGAGCAGCAGCTCGTGCTCACCGACGAAGCCGCGACGGCGTCGATCCCGAAGTTCCACATCGTCTGCGAGGACACGATCCCGACCCGCAACGCCGAGATGATCGAGCGCGCCCGTGCGGAGGGCCGCCTGTGGTCGATCGACACCGGTCACGACCTGATGATCACCGAACCCGATCTCGTCAGCGACGCCCTCGCCCAGATCGCTGCCCATCCCACCTGAACATCGCATCTTGAAAAAGGTGTTTTCATTCCGGTAAGATGGCGCGGTCGACGCCATTTCGTGGCGTCCTGTGGACCGGAGGGGTGTCACATGGCCTGGGATTTCAGTACCGACCCGGAGTTCGAAGCGCAGCTGGAGTGGATCCGCGAGTTCCGCCGCGAGTACATCGAGCCACTCGACCTGCTCTACGGGAGGCTGCCGTTCCATCCGCTGGAGGGTGACCTCGGCGTGTACGTCCGGTCGCTGCGCGAACAGGTGAAGGCACGCGGCCTGTGGGCTGCGCACCTCGGGCCCGAGCTCGGTGGGCAGGGCTTCGGGCAGCTCAAGCTGGCGCTGATCAACGAGATCCTCGGTGGCTCCAACTGGGCGCCCAACGTGTTCGGCACCGCCGCACCCGACACGGGCAACGCCGAGATCATCGCCCACTACGGCACCGACGAGCAGAAGGCGCTGTACCTCCAGCCGCTCCTCGACGGCGAGTGCTTCTCGTGCTTCTCGATGACCGAGCCACACGCCGGTTCCGACCCGAAGATGTTCACCACCGAGGCCGTCAAGGACGGTGACGAGTGGGTCATCACCGGCCGCAAGTACTTCTCGTCCAACGCCCGCACGTCGAAGTTCGTCATCGTGATGGCCTGGACGAACAAGGACGTCAGCGCCTACCAGGGCATGTCGATGTTCCTCGTCCCGTCCGACACGCCGGGCATCGAGGTCGAGCGCCACGTCGGCCTGTTCTCCGAAGGCGAGGAGGAGGGCATGCACGCGCTCATCCACTACAACGGAGTGCGCGTCCCGGCCGAGAACCTGCTCGGTGGCGAGGGACAGGGCTTCCACGTCGCCCAGACCCGCCTCGGCGGCGGGCGCGTCCACCACGCGATGCGATCGGTCGGCGTGATGCGCCGGGCGCTCGACATGATGTGCGAGCGGGCGCTCTCACGAGAGACGCAGGGCTCGCTGCTCGCCGACAAGCAGATGGTCCAGTCCGACATCGCCGAGTCGTACGCCCAGCTCGAGATGTTCCGCCTGCTCGTGCTCCAGACCGCCTGGAAGATCGACCAGCAGCACGACTACAAGGCGACCCGCAAGGACATCGCGGCGATCAAGTTCATGATGCCGTCGGTCCTGAAGGACATCGTGTGGCGCTCGATGCACCTGCACGGTGCGCTCGGCGTGTCGAACGAGATGCCGTTCTCCGAGATGTGGCAGTGGGCGCCGACGATGTCGGTCGTCGACGGCCCGACCGAGGTGCACAAGATCACCGTCGCCCAGCAGGTGCTGAAGGGCTACAAGGCCGCGCCCGGCGAGTGGCCGACCGCATTCCTCCCGCCACGCCGCGAATGGGCCCGCCGGGTGCTCGACGAACGCATCGCCGCGCTGAAGACGGGAGCCGCGTCATGACGGAAGGAACCGCCGACGACAAGGCGGCGAAGGCCGCGGCGAAACAAGCACAGAAGATCGACGAGCTGGCGAACCCGGCCAAGCTCGGCGCGTGGATGGACCACCAGGGTCTGCCCGGTGAGGGCGAGCCGGAGGTCGGCTTCGTGTCGGGCGGGGCGGCGAACGAGATCTTCTCGGTCGAGCGGGGCGGCGAGCGCATGGTGCTGCGCCGGCCGCCGCGGATCGTGCCAGCGGGACGCAACGAGACGATGCTGCGCGAGCACCGCATCCTGTCCGCGCTCAACGACACCGACGTCCCCCACCCGGCGGCGATCGCGGTCTGCGACGACGAGTCGGTGCTCGGCGCCGCGTTCTACCTCATGGACTTCGTCGACGGCTGGAGCTGCATGGCGACACCGGGCCAGTGGCCGGCGCCGTTCGACACCGACCTGTCCGCCCGCCCCGGCCTCGCCTACGAGCTGATCGACGGCGCGGCGAAGATGGCCAACGTCGACTGGAAGGGCGTCGGCTTGGAGGGCCTCGGCCGTCCGGAGGGCTTCCACCAGCGCCAGGTCGACCGCTGGCTGTCGCAGTGGGAGAAGTACAAGATCCGCGACCTGCCGGGCATCGACGACGCGGTCGAGTTCCTGCGCGACTACGAGGTCAGGTCGTGGGAGCCGGGACTGATGCACGGCGACTACCAGTTCGCCAACGTGATGTTCCGCCACGGCGCGCCGGCCGAGCTGGCGGCGATCGTCGACTTCGAGATGGGCACGATCGGCGACCCGATGCTCGACCTCGCCTGGGTCGTGATGGCGTGGGTGAACGCCGACGAAGACCGCACCGGCAAGGGCTACATCGACTACGAGGGCCTCCCCGACCGCGAGGACCTGCTCGAGTACTACGCCACCCACACCGGCCGGCCCGTCGACGAGATCGACTACTACCTCGTGCTCGGCAACTTCAAGATGGCCATCGTGCTCGAAGGCGGCTACGCCCGGATGGTGAGCGGCCAGAACGACAACCCCAACGCGGCAGCCTTCGGCGACTACGTCCTCCAGTCCGCCACCAAGGCCGGAGAGATCGCCCGCTCGACCCCCCTCCGCACGGGCTGACCGGTACCCGCGCACAACCCGATCCAACGCCCGAACGCGTGATCAATGTGCGCTTGGGCTCAAGCCGCACATTGGTCACGCGTTCATCGGCCGGTCGCAGCGGCGTCGGGCCGTTGGCGGCCGGATCCCGCGAGGAGGTCGCCCCACGGATCGTCGGTCGCACCGAGGCCGTGCCATTCCATCGTCCACATCGGCCACGGGCGCGTGTGCTCACGAAGCCGCCGAGCGACCTCCGGGGGTGGTTCGAAGGCCACGCCGAGCCCGACACACACGTCGTGCGCGTGCAGCACGAGCTCCGTCGCGCCGCGCGGCAGGAAGTCGTCCGCTGCGCCGAGCAGCATCTCGGGACGCTGGAAGATCACGGCGCGGACGTCGTCAGGGGTGTCGCGTACGGTGGCGACGAGCAGTCGCGTGGCTATCTCGAGCGACTCGACCAACCGGGGCACGGTGGCCTCCGCGCCCATCGCCAGGTCACTGCCGGCGTACGGATAGGCGTCGGTCCGCCGCGACGCGAGGAAGAACGCTGGGGCGTACACGCAGTCGACGACGTGATCGGCCGTTGCCGTGCAGGTCCACTCGACGGTGCCGGCCTGTGCCGACCAGTCGCGAGAGGCGGCCGAGCTCCACGTACGGGCGACCATCGCGCTCAATTCAGCCATGTCCTCCGCTGTGAAGCGCTCGGGCCCGGACTCGAGGGCGGCCACGACGTCAGCCCCTGCCCCGCGCGCAGATCCGCGATGGATCGCTCGATTCGGCGCGATCGGGTCTCGGCCGTCTTGGCTCCGTCGACTGCCAGGACGATGCGGCGACGCCAGCTGTACGAGATCGAGTCCCAGGAGGCGTGGGCGTCGGCATCGGCGGCGATCCCCGCCGCGAGATCGTCGGGGACGTCGAGCACCCGCTCGGCGCTCTCGAGCTCGATCTCGACCTCCGCGGTGTCACCAGCGGCGACGCCCGCCGCCTCACGGTTCTCCGCGCTGAGCGGAACCAGGTACCGCCCGCCCATCACCGCGACAGTGCTTCGATACGTGTGCCCTCCGACGGTCACCGTGACAGCCGGTCGCTTGCCGGCACCCAGCGCCTCCACGATCTCCCCAGGCACCTCGAACCCGGTCGCGGTTTTGCCACCCAATTCGATGGTCGTCTCGAAACGCATGGCAACAACCTTCGCACAACAGCCGACTACCCGATTGGACACGCCATACCGGTCGAGGTCGACCGCTCAGGCGGTGCGACCGACCGAAGTGGTGGTCCTCGCCGGCCGACTGAACCAGCGGCGCGGCGTCTTCGGAGGCGGTAGCGGTGCCGGGTGGACTTCGGAACTTCTGTCATTGTGGTGACGTCGAACGTTCAGTGAGGTCTCTTCGGTGGTTGGCGTACGTGGCGGGTGTGGTCGCGTTCGCAGGTTGTGGCTCCGCCGCGCCCGAAGCCCATCCCGCTTCGGAGAGGTCCGTCGAGCCACCGGTCGAATCGCTGCCCTCGCCACCGTTGGTTGCTACGGACTCGCCGGTGATCGCCGCGGAGTGTGGTGGACTGGCGGTGACAGATGCGCTGTTCGATGAGGCACAGTTCGCGTTCGTCGGCAGGGTCGCCGCCACGGCGGACCTGATCCATCCGTGGACCACGGATCCCGAGAATCCGGATCGTGCCGACGTGGGTACACCAACTCCGTGGGTCACCTTCGACGTCGAGCACTGGTACCTGAACGATTGGGGCACGACGTTCTCCGTGTGGATGCCCGACGGTGAAGTCACTGTCGGACAGCGCCTCGCGGTGGGCGGCAACGCGTATCACACCGAAGTGGGCGACTTCTCGGGCCAATCGGGTGAGGTGGAGTTCTGCACGCCCGTCGCCGATCACGAGCTGACGCCCGCCGAGTGGGACACCAGGCTCGGCGAACCCTTCCGTCCGTCACCTGCAGCACCTGCGCCCACGACCAGTGCTGCGGCTCCGGCGACGAAGGTGTTCGGCGATCACACCAGCCCATGCGAGCCAACCGTGCTCCGCAACGGAGTCGATGATCCGAGGATCCTCGAATCAGGCGCCGCTTGTCTGCTGGCCGAGTTCGAGGCCAGTCGGCCCGTCGTCTGGGACGTGCTCCTTCCGACCGTCGAAGGCGACCCGATTCTGACCCGCTACGAGTTCGACGGCGCCACGGTCACGATCACGACCGACCACTCGTTCGACACGTACGGCAGCGGTGGTGTCACCGAGCAACGGTGCACCGGGATCCGCCCGTCCGGTTGGCTCCCCGAAGGCGTCGACTGCACGACATCGAGCGGTGAGGGCTTCCAGCCCGACAGTGTGCGGATCGCCCAGTCCCGTCGGACCGGATCCCCGCAGAACTACGGCGATGTGGACGCGCTCATTGCCGTCGCCGAGTTCGACGGCGAGCGTGCAGAGGCTCCCGCCCCATACTTTGGTTCGCAGAACGGCGGGGGTGGTCCCGCGAAGCCATTGGACGGTTTCGTGCCAGCCGCTGAG
>CAZYWK010000051.1:0-28755 GCA_964651825.1 uncultured Ilumatobacteraceae bacterium
CGCTCGACGCCGACGCCGTAGCTGAGCTTGCGGACCGTGTAGGTCTCCTGCAGGCCGCCACCCTGACGACCGATCACGTCGCCCTGGAACACCTGGATGCGCTCCTTGCCGCCCTCGACCACGCGGACGTGGACCTTCAACTCGTCGCCCGCCTGGAAGTCGGGGACGTCGCTGCGCAGCGAATCGTTGTCGATGAGGTCGGTGGATTTCATGGCTCGTACTACCTGTCTGGTTCGCTGTCTGGAGCGTGCTGCTCGATGGCGCGGGCAACTCGTGCGCCGATGGGGCCTGTCAATGATACGGGACCGCGGGGAACTCTTCCAACAGGCGCCGGTCGGCGTCGCTGAGACCTCCAGCGGCCGCGATGAGGTCGGGGCGGTCACGCAGCGTGCGGTGCAGGCGCTGGGCGTGGCGCCACCGTTCGATGGCGGCGTGGTCGCCGCTGCGCAGCACGTCGGGCACCGCCCACCCGCGGAACTCGGCGGGGCGCGTGAACTGGGGTTCTTCGAGCAGGCCGTCGGCGCCGAAGCTCTCGGTGACCGCGCTGACGGCGTTGCCCATCGCGCCGTCACGCAGACGGGTGACAGCCTCGATGACCAGGCATGCGGCCACTTCTCCACCGCTCAACACCACGTCACCGACGCTGATCTCGCCGTCGGCGAGGTGCTGGCGCACCCGGTGGTCGATCCCCTCGTACCGACCGCAGACCAGGCTGAACCCGTCGAGCCCGGCGAGCTCGGCCGCGAACGGCTGGTCGAAGCGCCGCCCGCCTGGCCCGAGGAGGAACAGCGGCCGTGGCGGTCCGGCTGCTTCGACCGCGGCGAACAGCGGCTCGGGCTTCATCACCATGCCGGCGCCACCGCCGAACGGTGAATCGTCGACCGTTCGATGCACGTCGGTCGTGTGCTCACGCAGATCGTGGCAGCGCAGGTCGAGCAGGCCCGTGGAACGCGCCTTGCCGAGCAAGCTCTCTGCGCAGAACCCGTCGACGAGGCCGGGGAACAGCGAGAAGACGTCGATCCGCACCTGGGCCACCGTCAGTCGGAGAGGTCGAACAGGCCGTCGGGGACGTCGACGGTGATCACGCCGTCGACGTTCGACACCACGAACACCGACGGGACGAGCGCGCCGGAATCGAGCTCGAGGAGGTCGGACGCCGGATTGGCGATCACCGAGACGCAACGGCCCCGATCGGTGCCGTCGACCTCGACCACGGCGCCGCCGATCAGCTCGTGGACCCACAGCGCGTCGGGGTCGTGGATCGGTTCGGCATACAGCGCCACGTTGGCGTACTTCTCCGCCGCGGTGCGGTCGGCGATCTCGGCGAACTTGACGACCCGCCGGCCATTCGACGCCACCCGGGCGGTCTCGACCGTGAGCTCGCGGTCGGGTGTCCGCAAGCGTGCACCGGGCTCGACGCGGGCTGGATTGTCGGTGATCAGCTGGACGAACACCTCGCCGCGCAACCCATGCGCCCGCCGGATGTGCCCGACCTCGAGAAGTTCAGTCAAGAAACTCGATGTCGATCTCGACATCGTCTTTCGCGGCAGCTGCGCGAGCGACGGTGCGGATGCTCGCGGCCGTGCGGCCACGGCGGCCGATCACGCGGCCGAGGTCACCCTCGCCCACGCGCACGTTGAGCGTGAGACGGCGACCGGAGTCGTCGGCCTCGACGGTGACGGCGGCGGGGTCGTCGACGATCGACTTGACGATGTGGGTGAGCACGGCAGTCGCCGTGGGGGCGCCGGTGCGCTCGTTCTCGAAGGACTCCGTCTCGGCCGAGTCGAACTCAGCAGTGTCGGTGTCGCTCACTTCGACGCCTTGGCGGCCTCGAACTGCTCGTAGGCGCCGGAGATCTCCAGGAGCTTCTTCACCCGCTCGGTCGGTTGTGCGCCGTCGCCGAGCCACTTCACGGCCTTGTCGTTGTCGACCGTCAGCGCCGAGGGGTTCTGGCGCGGGTCGTAGTGGCCGAGAATCTCGATGAAACGGCCGTCACGGGGCGAACGAGCGTCCGCCGCGACGATGCGGTATTGCGGTTGCTTTTTCTTGCCGACACGCGTGAGTCGCAGCTTGACTGCCATCTGAAATCGTCACTCCTGGTTGCAAATGAGAACGTCGCAAGGCTAGCGGCGCGGCCGGCCATCCCCTCCGGGATCGATTCAGCGATTCAGCGGTTCGGCAGGCCGGGGATGCCGGGCATGTTCGGCATGCCGGGAAGGCCGGGGAGATCCATGCCGCCGGGTTGGACGTTGAAACCGGGTGGCAGGCCGCGCGGCACGCCGCCCGGGCGGGGCGGTGTCGACCGGCCCTTCTTGCCCTTCTTGCCTTTTTTCGACGGTTTCGCGGTCATGCCGAAGCGCTTCATCATCTTCTGCATCTCGCCGAACTGCTTGACGAGGCGGTTGACGTCGCCGACCTCGGTGCCCGACCCGACAGCGATGCGGGTGCGGCGGCTGCCGTTGATGATCTCGGGCCGGGCCCGCTCGGCCGGGGTCATCGAGCGGATGATCGCCTCGATCGGCTTGAGGTCGTCGTCGTCGATCTTGGCGCCCTTCAGCTCCTTCGGCATTCCGGGCATCATGCCCATCAAGCCACCGAGCGGGCCCATCTTCTTGAGCTGCTGCATCTGCTCGAGGAAGTCGTCGAGGGTGAACTGCCCCTCCATCAGCTTCGCCGCGGCCTCCTCGGCCTGGTCGGTCTCGAAGGCTCGCTCGGCCTGCTCGATGAGCGTGAGCATGTCGCCCATGCCGAGGATGCGGCTGGCCATGCGGTCGGGATGGAACTGCTCGAACTCGTTGAGCTTCTCACCGGTCGAGGCGAACGCGATCGGGCGCCCGATGACCTCCTTGACCGACAGCGCCGCGCCGCCGCGGGCGTCGCCGTCCATCTTCGACATGATGACGCCGTCGATCTGGAGGGTGGCGTGGAAGGCCTCGGCGGTCTGCACGGCGTCCTGGCCGGTCATCGCGTCGATGACGAGGAACGTGTAGTCGGGTTCGACGGCGGCCGAGATCTGACGGACCTGCTCCATCATCTCGGCATCGATCGACAGGCGACCAGCGGTGTCGACGATCAACACGTCGCGGCCGAGGCGCTTGGCCTCCTGGAGGCCCGCGCGGGCGGCGCCGACGGGGTCGGACGGGTCGGAGAAGACCGGTACGTCGATCTGGCGGCCGAGCGTGCGGAGCTGCTCGACCGCGGCGGGACGCTGGAGGTCGGCTCCGACGAGGAGCGGCTGGCGGCCCTGGGTCTTGAACCAGGAGGCGAGCTTGGCCGAGTTGGTGGTCTTGCCGGAGCCCTGCAGGCCGGCCATCAGCACCACCGTCGGCGGCTTGGAGGCGTACGTGATCGACAGCGTCTCTCCGCCGAGTGCCCTGGTCAGCTCGTCGTTGACGGCCTTGACGACCTGTTGCGCCGGGTCGAGCGCCCCCGAGCGGGTCGCCCCGATCGCCTGCTCGCGGATGCGGTTGCAGATCGAGCGGACGACGGTGACGTTGACGTCGGCTTCGAGGAGAGCGGTGCGGATCTCCCGCATCACCTCGTCGACGTCGGCCTCGGTGAGGCGGCCTTTGCCCCTGATCTTCTTGACGATCCCGTCGAGGCGGTTGGACAGCGTGTCGAACATCGCTGTCCGAGGCTACCGAATCGATTGGCTCGGCCTCACCGAATGTCGCGTCGTGCCGAGTGAGGTCGGCCGAGCCGCAGCCTCGTCGCTGGCGCTTCCCTCGGCCGCACTACCTGCACGCCAATCATCTCAGTTGCGCGGGACCTCGTTCCAGGGGACGCTCTTGTCGACGCGGGGTTCGCCGGGGAGGCCGAGGACCTGTTCGCCGAGGATGTTGCGCATGATCTCCGACGTGCCGCCTTCGATCGAGTTGGCCCGGACGCGCAGGAACGAGTACCTGGTGCCGTGCATCGTGCCGGTCACGTCGAGGTCGCCGGGGCGGCGGAACGTGTAGTCGTAGCCGACGAGCGCGTCGGCGCCCATCAGGTCGATGCAGAAGTCGTAGAGCGCCTTGTTGAGCTCGGAGAAGGCGAGCTTGGCGATCGACATCTCCGGCCCAGGGTTGCCGGCCTTGGCCCGCTCGGCGGCGCGACGGTTGGTGAGCCGGCCGATCTCGGCCTGCGCCCAGAGCTGCATCAACCGGTCCTTGCGCGGGCCGGTCTGCTCGGAGGCATCGAGGCCCTTCCAGATCGCCACCGCGTCGTTGGCGGCGCCGCCGCGCTTCGACACGTCACCGCTCCCGGCGCCGCTCCCCGACCCGATGGCGTTGCGCTCGTTCATCAGCGTCGTGAGGCTGGCCCGCCAACCCTCGCCGACGTCACCAACCCGGCACGAGTCGGGCACGCGCACGTCGGTCATGTACACCTCGTTGAACTCCGCCTCGCCGGTGATCTGGCGCAGCGGACGCACCTCCACACCGGGCGCGTGCATGTCGAGCGCGAAGTACGTCATGCCCTTGTGCTTCGGCGCGTCCGGGTCGGTGCGGGTGACGAGCATGCCGTAGTCGGCGATGTGGGCGAGCGTGTTCCACACCTTCTGGCCGTTGACGAGCCACTCGTCGCCATCACGGACCGCACGGGTGGCCAGGCCGGCGAAGTCCGAGCCGGCGCCCGGCTCGGAGAACAGCTGGCACCACACCTCCTCGCCCGTGAACATGGGGCGCAGGAAGCGGTTGCGCACCTCGTCGCTGCCGTGCGTGACGATCGTCGGCCCGGCCAGTGCCATGAAGAACGTCGCCGGGTTCGTGGGCTGCGCGCCCGCGGCGCGGACGCGCTGCTCGACGAGCTTGTTCAGCTCCGGCCGCACGCCGAGGCCGCCGAACCCCTCCGGGAAGTGCACCCAGGCCAGCCCGGCGTCGTAGCGGGCGCCGCGGAATGCCACATTGTCGATGGCCTTGGGATCATGGGCGGCCAGCAGCGCGTCGAGCGCCTCCTCGACCTTCCGGGTCTCCGGATCGATGCGTTCGTCAGCCGGTCGCGTTTCGGTCACAGTCATGCCGACCAGCGTGCCAGAGACGTGAGCCGCGACCCCAACCCTGCCCGCTACTCGAACAGTGCGGAGACGAACTCGTGAGGGTCGAAGGGGACGAGGTCGCCGATGGTCTCACCGGTGCCGACGAGCTTGACGGGGATACCCAGCTCGGTCTCGATGGCGAACACGATGCCGCCCTTGGCCGAGCCGTCGAGCTTGGTCAACACCACACCGGTCACGTCGGTGGCCTCGCGGAACTCGCGGGCCTGGGTCAGGCCGTTCTGGCCGGTGGTCGCGTCAATCACGAGCAGCGTCTCGGTCACCCGGCCCGCTCCCTTCTCGGCGACGCGGCGCACCTTGCGCAGCTCCTCCATCAGGTTCGACTTGGTGTGCAGGCGACCCGCCGTGTCGGCCATCACGAGGTCGATGTCGCGGGCGGCGGCACGTTCGACGCCGTCGTAGATCACCGAGCTGGGGTCGCCGCCCTCCGCGCCGCGGACGATCTCGGCGCCCGACCGCTCGGCCCACGTCGTCAGCTGCTCGGCGGCAGCCGCGCGGAACGTGTCGCCGGCGGCGAGCAGGACCGTGCGACCGCCCTTGATCTGCTGATCGGCGAGCTTGCCGATCGTGGTGGTCTTCCCGACGCCGTTGACACCGACGAACATCCAGATGTTCGGGCTGCCCGCCTCGCCCTCGACGAAGGCGAGGCTGCGGTCGGACGACTCGAGCCGCGACGTCATGTCCGCCTGGAGCGCGTCGAGGAGCTGCTGCGGCTCGGTGATCTCCTTCGCCGACACCTTGGCCCGGAGGCCGTCGATCAGTTCGAGCGTCACGCCGACGCCGACGTCGGCGCGCAGCAGCGCCTCCTCCAGGTCGTCGAAGGTGTCGTTGGTGATCGCCCCGCGCCCGAGCACCCCGGCGAATGCACCGGTGAACGCCGAGCGGGCCTTGGTGAGCCGCTCGCGGAACGACCGGGGTGCGACGACCTCGGGCTCCGGCTCGACCGCAAGATCGGGCTCGATGGTGGCTGGGTCAGTCTCGGCGGCCGTCGGACGTTCCTCGACCGCCGCGGTGCCACCGGTTCGCGGCGGCGGGGTAGTCGGCGGCACACGGCGGGTCGGGGCCGCCGCGCCCGACGCCATCCGGCGCCGGTTGACGACGACGACGCCGATGCCGAACGCCACGACGAGCACGGCGAGGATCAGGAAGACGACTTCGATACCCATCGCCGCCCGACGCTATCCCCGCCGTTCAGGCGTGGGCTGGTGCGGCGCCCGCGGAGACGCGTTCGGTGACCACCTTGCTCGAGCCTCCGGGTTGCATGCTGACGCCGAGCAGGCAATCGCCGGCCTCCATCGTGCGCTTCTGGTGCGACACGACGATCAGCTGGGCGTCGGAGCGGAACTCCTGGATGAGCCCGAGGAAACGGTGCAGGTTGACGTCGTCGAGCGCGGCCTCGACCTCGTCCATCACATAGAACGGCGAGGGCCGCGAGCGGAACACGGCGAACAGGTAGGCGAGCGCGGTGAGGCTGCGCTCGCCGCCGGACAGCAGTGACAGCTTCTTCACGTTCTTGCCGCCGGGCTTGGCCTCGACCTCGATGCCGGTGTTCAGCATGTCGTCGGGCGCGGTGAGCACCAGCTTGCCGGAACCACCGGGGAACAGCAGCGAGAACAGCTGCCCGAAGTTCGTGCTGACGTCTTCGAACGCCGACGCGAAGACGTTCTTGATCTCCTCGTCGACCGCGGCGATCACCCGGGCGAGATCACGGCGCGTGCTGCGAACGTCGTCCAACTGCTCTTCGAGGAACGTGTGCCGGCCCTGCAACTCGTTGAACTCTTCGAGCGCGAGCGGGTTGATCGGGCCGAGCAGGCGCAGCTCGCGGTCGAGCTCGCGCACGCGGCCGGCCGGGCTCGCACCCTCGGGAAGCTCGGGCATTTCGGCGGCCTCGGCGACCTCCGGCTCGATGTCGAGCTCGCGGCGCAGCGTCTCGATCGTGGTTTCGAGACGCAGCTTGGCCTCGGCCTCGCCGAGCTCAGCCTGCCGGCCCCGCTCGCGCGCCGTGTCGAGCGCCCGCTCGGACTCGGAGCGCTCACGACGGAGCCGGTCGAGGTCGGCGCCGAGCGCCCGGACCTCGTCGCTCTGCCGGCGACGCTCTTCCGCGAGGACGGTGTGCTCGGCCTCGACGGTCGCCCGGTGCGCGTCGACGACTGCGACGAGGGTGTCGATGACCGCGAGCGAACGCTCGACCTGCTCACGCTTGGTCGCCGCCACGGCCCGCGCCTCGACGTCGGCCGCCAGCCGCCGGTCGGTCTCGGCGAGCTGGTGCTCGAGCAACTGCTGGCGTTCGTGCAATCCCGCGCCGCGCACTTCGAGTTCGGTGCGGCGCGACGCCAGCGCAGCAGCGCGTTGGTCGAGGACCGCACGCAGCTCACCTCGGGCGCGTGCCGCATCGACCTCTGCCTGCTCGTCGGATTCGAGGCCGGGCAGCAGCTGGGCGAGCTCATCGGCTCGGCGCTGCTCGCGTTCGCTCGCGGCCCGACGCTCGACGAGCGTCGCGGCCAACGCTTGGCGTTCGGTGGTCAGTTCCCGCAGTTCGCGCTGGGCGCGAGCGAGGCCCTCGGAGGCCGCGGTGAACGTCGCGTCGTTGGCGTCGAGCCGGCGTCCGAGTTCGGCCTCGGCGCGCTGCGCGGTGGCCAGCGCGGCCTCGGCGTCGGCGAGCGCCTGCGTCGACGCGGCCAGCGTGCTGGCTGCTGCTGCGGAGGCAGCGATCGCGTCGTCGAGCGCGGCGGCAGTTGCACCGGAACTGCCCGCGCCGATGCGCCAGCCGCTCAAGCCGAAGCGGTCGCCGGCGCGGGTGACGACGACCGACTCCGGGTGTTCGAGTGCCACGTCGACGGCGGTGGCGACGTCGACGACGCACACCGCGGCGCCGAGCAGGCCGTCGAGCAGGTCGGCCACGGCGGACTTCGACGAGCGGATGTGCGGCCGGACCGCCTCGCCGAGCTTGGGGGTGACGGGAGCGAGCGCGCGGGCGCCCAGCGCGATCACGGCACCGCTCGTGGAGGTCTGGCGGAGCGCATCGAGGGCACGCCGCCCGGCCGACGGGTCGTTGACGACTACCGCGGACAGCGATTCGCCGAGCGCAGCCTCGGCCGCCGGGCCCCAACCTTCGTCGATCTCCACCAGATCGAGCAACGTGCCGAGTACTCCCTCGACGCCGACGAGGCGTTCGGCGCCGGCGCGAGCGCGCGCCGCGTCGAGTGCCATCTGCAGCGCATCGACCCGGGCGGCCGCACGAGCGGCCGCGTCGGCATCGTCAGCTCGCAGCGAACGACGCGTGTCGACGAGCGTTGCCGCGTCGGCACGGGCCGCCTCCGCGGCCTCGACGTCGGCCACGAGCGACTCCTCCTGGTTTCCGGCCACCTCACAGTCGGCGCGAAAGCGGGCGATCGACTCGGCGAGCACTGCGACGCGGTCGTCGAGTGACGACGAACGGCCTTCGTGCCGGCGGATCTCGTCGAGCAGCCGATCGAGTCCGGCCCGCACCGAGCGCAGCTCGCCACGGACCTCGGCGGCCGCGCTCGCAGCCCGCGATCCCGAGTCGTTGCTCGGTCCGACCGCTTCGAGTGCTGCCGTCCGCTCGGCTTCGAAGCGGACCTCGTCCGCTTCGAGCTCCTCGGCCTGCGGCTGGACGCCGAGCAGCTCGGCGGCGACGACGTCGATCTCGTCGCGCAGGCGGGCGGCCTCCGCTTCGAGGTTGGCGACGAGGTCGGCGTCGAGCAGTTGACCGCGATCGCGTTCGAGCGAGCGCCGGCGTTCGGCGAGCACGGCGGCGAGCCCGCGGGCGCGTTCGCGGAGCTGCTCGACCCGCACGAGCCGGTCACCCGAATCGCTCTGGCCACGGGCCGACAGCTCGGCCTCGATGGCCATCACGGCGGTGTCGAGCCCGGCGAGGGTGGTCTTCAGTTCGCTCTCCGCCGTGGCGCTCTCGATCCTGGTGGCGGCCAACGATTCGAGTTTGACCCGCCATGATGCGATCTCACGGCCGGCGACGAACGTCTTCAGCGCGTTGAGCTCGGTGACCAGCGCGCCGTGCCGCTCGGCGGCCGCGGCCTGCCGTTCGAGTGGGCGGAGCTGGCGTCGCACCTCGCGGAGGAGGTCCTGGACACGGAGGAGATTCGCTTCGGTGGCGTCGAGGCGACGTTCGGCTTTCTCCTTGCGGCGCCGGAACTTCAGTACGCCGGCCGCCTCCTCGATGATCGCCCGCCGCTCCTCGGGCCTGGCGTTGAGGACGGCGTCGATCTGACCCTGGCTGACGATCACGTGCTGCTGGCGGCCGACACCGGCGTCGGAGAGCAGCTCCTGCACGTCGAGCAGGCGGCAGGGCACGCCGTTGATCGAGTACTCGGAGTCGCCGTTGCGGAAGAGGATGCGGGTGACGGTGACCTCGCTGAACTCGACGCCGAGCGTGCCGTCGGAGTTGTCGATGGTGATGCTGACCTCGGCGCGGCCGAGCGCGGGCCGCTTGGCGGTGCCGGCGAAGATCACGTCGTCCATCTTCTGACTGCGCACGCTCTTCGGCGCCTGCGCGCCGAGCACCCAGGCGATCGCGTCGACGACGTTGGACTTGCCCGAGCCGTTCGGGCCCACCACGACCGTGACCCCGGGTTCCAGGACCATCGTCGTGCTGTCGGCGAAGGACTTGAAGCCCTTGAGGTTGAGACTCTTCAGGTACACAGCAGTCGGAGAACCTACTCGCGCGATCGGCCGCTCCCCCGGAATGCCGCACGCTGGACCGCGTCAGCGCTGGCAGACGGCGCAGAAGTGGGTGCCGCGCCCGCCGGTGGTCGTGCGGCGGATCCATCCGCGGCCGCACGTCAGGCAACGCTCCCCGGCGCGCCCATAGACCCGGTGATCGTCCTGGTACGAACCGGTGGCGCCCATCAGGTCGACGTACTGGGCGTCGCCGAGGGTGGACCCACCGGCGTCGATCGCCGCCCCCAGCACCTCGACGATCGAGCCGTACAGCCGTGTGATCGCCCGGCCGTCGAGCGTGGATGCGTCGCGATCGGGTCGCAGCCGGGCGGCATGGAGGATCTCGTCGGCGTAGATGTTGCCGATCCCCGCGATTGCGTGCTGGTCGAGCAGGAGCGGCTTCAGTGCCCGCCGGGTGGAACGGACGATCCGAGCCACGTCGCGGCGAGCGAACGGTTCGGCGATCGGATCGATGCCCAGGTTCGCCAGTTCAGGGAGCTCGTCGGCGACGCGATCGGGAGCGAACACGACAACTTCACCGAACGTTCGCGGATCGACGAACCACAGCTCGCGGCCGTTGTCGAGCGTGAGCACCACGTGGGTGTGGGCGGGGCGGGTCGTTCCGGCGTCGGCGAGCAGCACCTGGCCGCTCATGCGCAGATGGATCATCATGGTCTCGCCGGAGTCGAGTGGGAGCAGCAGGTACTTGCCCCGCCGCTCGGCGGCTTCGACGACCACGCCACTCAGACCGTCGATCAAGGCCTCACGCGAGGTCCGCCGGACCACACGCTCGCGGCCGACGGCGACCTCGACGACGCGGCGTCCGACCAGGTGCTGCTCCAGCCCGCGGCGAACTGTCTCGACCTCGGGGAGCTCAGGCAAGCGCTTCGCACGCCTCGGCCGCGGCGAGTTGCTCGGCGGCCTTCTTCGACCGGCCGGTGCCCTCGCCGAGTCGCTCGTCGTCGACGAAGACGCTGGCGACGAAGATCTTGGCGTGATCGGGCCCGCTCGACACAACGGAGTACACGGGTGCCCCTCGCCCGGCGCGGGCGGCGAGCTCTTGCAGCTGGGTCTTGTTGTCGAGCTGATCGAGGCCGTCGATCGTGTCGGGGAAGCCAGGTCCGACGAGGCGCTCGACCATCCCGTACGCCGCCTCGGTCCCGCCATCGAGGTACACCGCGCCCAGCACGGCCTCGAACGCGTCCGACAGGATCGAGGGCTTCTGGGCGCCGGCCGCCGCCGCCTCGCCCCGGCCGAGCCGGATGTGCCCGCCGAGCTCGATGCCGCTGGCCACCTCCGCGAGCGCCAGCGCATTGACCACGCTCTTGCGGAGGTCGGTGAGCTGGCCCTCCGGCGTGTGCTCGAAGCGACGGAACGACAGGTCGGCCACGGCCCATCCCAACACGGCGTCGCCGAGGAACTCGAGACGCTCGTTGCTGGCCGTTCCCGGATGCTCGGCGACCCAGGACCGATGGTTGAGCGCCTGGCTCAGCAGTCCCCGATCGGTGAACCGGTACCCGATGCGCGCTTCGAGCGCATCGAGATCGCCAGCCATGTCGCCCGGTCGGGAGTTCGCGTCCGGAGCCCTCACGTCATCGTCGGTCAGGCGGTCGCACGCTCGTCCACGTAGTCGACGGCGTCGCGCACGGTCTTCAGATCTTCGAGGTCCTCGTCCTCGATCCGGAAACCTTCGATTCGGCCGGCGAGCTCCTCTTCGAGAGCCTCGACCAGTTCGATCAACGCGAGGGAATCGGCGTCGAGGTCGTCGACGAACGACTGGCCCTCGGTGATGGTGCCCGGCTCGATCTCCAGGATGTCGGAGAGCCGGTCGCGGACGATCGCGAAGATCTCGTCGCGGCCGATGGAACCCTGCTGCTGGGGTGTCGATTGCTCGGGCGTCTCTGCTGGCACGGCCGCGAGTGTAGTGCTGGGTCGGGACTCAGACGTTGGCCGCGATCGCCGAGCGGATCTCGGCGACCAGCTCGGACTCGACCATGTCGCGCGCCACACCGATGCCGTTGACGATCGCCTCGGCCCCCGACGAGCCGTGGGCGATGATGCACACACCGTCGACGCCGAGTAGCACCGCGCCGCCGTAGGTGTCGGGGCTGAGCGTGCGGTAGAGCGGCAGCAGGGCCGGCATCAGCGCGTCGGCGTGGGGCTTGTAGTGCTCTTCGGCACTGAACGCGTCGAGCAGTGCGGCCACGACGGTCCTCATGCCACCTTCGAGCGTCTTGAGCACGACGTTGCCGGTGAAGCCGTCGGTGACGCACACGTCGACCGCCGTGCTCATCACGTCGCGGCCTTCGACGTTGCCGATGAAGTTCAGCCCTTCGGCTTGCGACAGGAGCTCGAAGGTCTCCTTGCGCAGCGTGTCGCCCTTGCCGGGTTCCTCGCCGATCGACAGCAGACCGACGCGAGGCTCGGCGATGCCGAATCGGTGGCGGGCGTAGACCGAACCCATCAGGCCGAACTGCACGAGCCATTCGGCCTGCACCTCGGCGTTGGCGCCGGCGTCGAGCAAGACGGTCGGGGTGGAGCCGGGCACCGGGATCGGGGTGGCGACCGCCGGGCGCTTGACTCCGCTGATGCGGCCCATGCGCAGGAGGGCAGCCGCCATCGTGGCGCCCGTGTTTCCGGCCGAGATCATGGCGCTCGCAGTGCCGTCGCGAACGGCCTCGGCGGCGCGCACGAGCGTCGAGTCCTTCTTGCGGCGGACGCCCTGGGCCGGGTCGTCGTGCATGCCGATGACCTCGGAGGCCTCGATCAGGTCGAGCTCGACACCGGTGTTCGGGTCCCGGCGGTCGAGGTCGGGGGGACCGACGAGCACGACCGGCGTGCCGGCAGCGGCCGCGAGATGGGCGCCGGCCACGATCGGGCCTGGTGCGTCGTCGCCGCCCATGGCATCGACGGCGATGGGGAGCATGGAGAGGGCGACGCTCGGTTCAGCTGACGTCGACGACGACGCGGTCGCGGTACCAACCGCACGACCCACACACGGTGTGGGGCAGCTTGGCCTGCCCGCAACGCGGGCACAGGCTGCGAGGAGGCGTGCTCAGCTTCCACGCGCTCGCCCGACGGCTGCGCGTCTTCGACTTCGATGTCTTCTTCTTCGGAACGGCCATCGTTCGCTTCCTCGCTGGTGTGCAACGACCGCGGCCGGAGAGCCGCTGTCAGATCTCGATGCGGATGGTCGGTACGACGCATCCGGTGCCCCGGAGGGCCGGATCACGATAGCGGCCGACCGCGCCGATCACATCCGCCTCGCCGAGGTGGGCCCGACCTCGTGCGTTTGGGGACGGGGCCAGAACGCACGACCCGTGCGTTTGGGGACGGGGCCAGAACGAACGGGGTTGCGCGGTCAGTCGTCGAGCTTCAGGCCTTCGAGCGCGGCCCAGCGGTCGTCGCGGACGTCGGTGTCGCAGCCGCAGGTCGTTTCGTTGCGGTCGATGCCGCACTGCGGGCAGAGCCCGGCGCACTCCGGCCGGCACAGGCGCTCGTCGTCGAGCTGGAGCAGCGCCGTCTCGCGCACCACCGGGACGAGGTCGAGTTGGCCGTCTTCGATGAGGTAGGCATCGGGATCGATCACGACCTTCTGGTAGAGCTCGCCGACCTCGGCGACGTCGATGCCGGTCAGTGCGGTGAGGCACCGGCGGCACTCGCCGTGCCACGGCGTGCTGATCGTGCCGCGCACGGCGATGCCGTCGTTGAGGGCTTCGAGGACGAGCGCGAGCTCGATCGGGCCGTTCAGGGCAACGTGTTCCACCTCGACGACCTGGCCCGGGATCTCGAACGAGAACTCCCGCGTCGCGCCCGGTTGGCGGAGCAGTTCGACCGCATTCAGACGCAGTTGACGCGCAGGATCCACCATCACCCGTCCTGGTCGAAGAAGCCCTTCGTGGGGTCGTCCTCTTCGATGCCGCTGGTGTCGTCGCGGATCGCTCCGATCGACAGGCGTTGCCGGCCTGCGTGCACCGTCTTCGACAGCTTGTCGAGCAGGATCTCGAACGATCCGAGCCGCTGGTCGAGGAAGTCCTCGGTCTCGTGCTTGAGCCGGCGCGAATCGGCCTCCGCCGTCTCCATCACCTGGCGAGCCCGCTGCTCGGCGGCTCGCACCACCTCGGTGCGCTGCACCATCCGCTCGGCGCGGACGCGAGCCGCCTCGAGCAGTTCGTCGGCCTCCCGCCGGGTCTTGGCGACGAACTCCTGACGCTCCTTCAGCATCCAGCGGGCCTGGCGCAGCTCGTCGGGCAGGCGGTGGAGCGATTCCTCCAGCAGTTCGATGATCTCGTCGCGGTCGATGCGCGGCGACGACGACAGGGGCATGGTCGGCGCAGTGGCGACGATGTCGATCGCCCGGCGCAGCAACGTTTCGGCGTCGCCGACGTATCCACCCGGCGTGCCGGGGTCGGGATACTCGTCGTCGATGTCGTCGTATCCGTCGTGTTCGTTGGCGTAGGTGTCGTCGTAGCTCATCGTTCAGCCCTCGTCGGTCGGCTCGTCGGAACTGGCGAACCGTTCGCGCAGCGCGTCGGCGACCGGCGCCGGAACGAGATGCCCGATCTCGCCACGGTACTTCGCGATCTCACGAACGAAACGGCTGCTGATGTAGCCGAGCTCCGGCGCGCACGGCAGATACACGGTGCGGACCCCGGTGACGGCGTGGTTGTTGTGAGCCATCTGCTGCTCGATCTCGAAGTCGCCGGCCGTTCGCAGGCCCTTCACGATGAAGTCGGCGTGAGCCCGCTCGGCCGCCTGGACCGCAAGGCCCGATCGGGCTTCGACGACCACGTGATCGAGGTGCGCGAGCGACTCCTCGGCGAGTGCGATCCGCTCGTCGATCGAGAAGAGCCCGGACGGCTTCGACGGGTTGTGGAGGATCGCCACGACCACCCCACCGAACAGTTCTCGGGCCTGGGCGATCACGTCGACGTGACCGAGGTGGATCGGGTCGAAACTGCCTGGATAGAGCACCCGCATCGCGGGCGCGGAGCGTTCGGTCATCGGGTCGGGAACCCTAGTCGTGCGCGCGTTCCAGCATGGTGACGGTGGTGCGCCCGTACTTCTTCGAGCGGATCGTGGTCCACCCGTCGATCACCTCGATCGCCCGGCCGGACTCGGCCACGACGACGTCGGCGCGCACGGCGTCGAGCAGCCTCGACCAGTCGTCGAAATCGTACGGAGGGTCGGCGAACGCGAGGTCGGCGTCGATCTCCGCGACCGCCGACAGCACGTCCGCGGCCACGACACGGCTCCGTTCGTTCAGACCCAGCGAATCGAGGTTCTCGCCGAGCGCGCGGAGCGCCGCACGGTCACGCTCGACGAACACGCATCGCTCGGCACCTCGCGACAGCGCCTCGATGCCGAGCGCACCACTGCCGGCGAAGAGGTCGGCGACGAGGGCACCCTCGACCAAGCCCGCGCTGCCGAGCGAGTTGAAGATCGCCTCGCGCACACGATCGGTCGTGGGTCGTGTCGTGGTTCCGTCCGGGCTCACGAGGCGCCGACCGCCGAACTCTCCTGCCACCACACGCATGCCACCCCCGAGACTATGGGGCAGACTGGCGCAATGATCCGACCGGCTGAGCAGATCGTGTGCGTCGACTGCGGGGGCCGCTGCCACCTGCTCACCCATCCACCCGAGGACGGGATCTGGGAGGAGGGCGAGATCGTCGCCTACCGCTGCGAGGACTGCCTCGACCGTTGGGACCTCGTCCTCACCGAAGAAGACGACGACGACCGTTAGAACTGGCTCGGCTGGTCGGGCGGGTTCAGCTCTTGGTGAGGAACTCTTCGTCGGTGGCGGTGAGGAGGAGGTCGAGCTCGTCGGCGAGGAGCGGGTTGTGGGCGAGGTGCGGGTCGGCGTCGACGATCTCGAACGCGGCGTCGCGGGCCAGCTCGACGAGGTTGCGGTCCCGGCGGAGCGACGCGAGCTTGAGGTCACTGCGTCCCTTCTGCGCGGTCGACATCAGCGTGCCCTCGCCGCGCAGTTCGAGGTCGACCTCGGCCAGCGCGAAGCCGTCGGTCGTCGCCACGAGCGCCTCGACGCGGGCGTTGCCGTCGTCGGTCTCCTGGGTCACCAGCCAGCACGTCGACGCATGGGCACCGCGGCCGACGCGTCCGCGGAGCTGGTGGAGCTGGGCGATCCCGAACCGGTCGGCGTCGAGGATCACCATCACGGTCGCGTTCGGCACGTCGACGCCGACCTCGATCACCGTCGTCGCCACGAGCACGTCGAGGGCACCCGCCCGGAAGCGCTCCATCGTGGCCTCCTTGTCGGCCGAGGACATGCGCCCGTGCAGCAGGCCGAGCCGCAGCCCGACCAGCTCGCCGTGCGACAGCCGCTCGAACGTCTCCTCCGCCGATGCCACTTCGAGCTTCTCGCTCTCGCCGACGAGCGGGCACACCACGTAGGCCTGCCGGCCGGCTGCGACCTCACGCTTCACATCGGCCCACGCCGCGGTCTCCATCAGCGCGCCGTTGGCCCAGTTGGTGTCGATCGGCGTGCGACCGGGCGGCAGCTCGTCGAGCACGCTGACGTCGAGGTCGCCGTACACGGTCATCGCCGCGGTGCGCGGGATCGGGGTCGCCGTCATCACCAGGGTGTCCGGAACGGCGCCGGTGGCGGTCTTCGTCCGCAACGCCGCCCGTTGCTCCACCCCGAACCGGTGCTGCTCGTCGACGACCGCCACCCCCAAACTGGCGAAGGCGACCGCGTCCTGGATCAGCGCGTGGGTGCCGATGGCGATGTCGACCGTGCCGTCGGCCAGGCCGGTGAGGATCGCCCGCCGGTCCCCCGCCGTCACCCGGTTGGTCAGCAGCTCGACCCGCAGCGGCCGGTCGCCGAACAGGTTGTCCGGATCGGGCACCGACACGCCGGCCAGCAACGCCCGCACGCTCGCCGCGTGCTGCTCGGCGAGCACCTCGGTCGGCGCCATCAACGCGGCCTGATGGCCGCCCTGCACCGCGCCGAGCATCGTGGCGATCGCCACGACCGTCTTGCCGGCACCCACGTCGCCCTGCAGCAACCGGTGCATCGGGTGCGGCGCGGCGAGGTCGGCCTCGATCTCGCCGATCGCCTGGCGCTGCGCCCGGGTCAGGTCGTACGGCAGCGACTCGTAGAAGCGTCGCACGAGCGGCCCGTCGACCGCGTGGACCAGCCCCTTCTGCTCCCGTTCCAGCTCACGCTTGCGCATCACGAGCACGAGTTGGACCCGCAGCAGTTCGTCGAACGCGAGCCGCCGGCGGGCCACCTCCTTGTCGCGCATCGCCTCGGGGAGGTGGATGCCGTGGAAGGCGGTGATCCGGTCGACGAGGCCGAGTCGCCGGCGGATCGCCTCCGGCACCGGCTCGGCGATCCCGCGGTCGCGGCAGCGGCGCAGCGCCTCTTCGACCCAGTCGGCGATCTCCCACGTGCTGAGCTGGGCCTTCTCGCTCTGCGGGTAGATCGCCACGATCCGGCCGGTGCGATCGCCGATCAGGTCGACGATCGGGTTCGTCATCTGCAGCCCGCCGCGGTAGGTGTCGGCCTTGCCGAACAGGGCGATCTCGAGCCCCTCGCGGAGCTGCTTCTCCCGCCACGGCTGGTTGAAGAACACGACCTCCATACGCCCGGACCCGTCACCGACCTGGACGGTGACCATCGTGCGCCGGTTGCGGGTGGTGCGCTTGTTGACCGACCGGACCGCGGCGAGCACGAGTGCCTCCTGCCCCGGTACGAGGTCGGCGATGCGTGCTTCGTTCGTGCGGTCGACCCACCGGCGCGGGTAGGTGGTGACGAGATCGAGCACGGTGTCGACGCCGACGGCGGCGAGCGACGCCCGCTTCTTGTCGCCGACCCCCTTCAGCCGCTCGACCGGGATGTCGTCGAGGTCCCTCAGCGTGAGCGCGCTCACTGCGCTGTCACTCCACGCCGAACAGGTAGGGGTACAGCGGCTGGCCCCCGTACTGAACCTCGCGGGCGACGTTGCCGTGATGATCCGCCAGCCATCCCTCGATCGCGGCCGTGGTCGCCCCGTCGGCGTCGCTACCGGTGACGATCGTGATCAGCTCCGCGGCGTCCTCGACGATCGCGTCGAGCAGGCCGATCGCCGCGTCGGCCACAGTGTCGCCTTTCGACGCAATCCCCTCACCGCGGCTCAGCCCGATCCAGTCGCCCTCCACGATCGCCCCGATCGAGGCGTTCGTGTCACGCACGGCGCGGGTCACCTCGCCGGTCACGACACTGTCGGCGGCCTCGGTCATCTCCGCGGCGTTGTCGTCACCTTCGGCCTCGGGGTCGTACACGACGAGCGCGGCGAGTGCTTCGGGCATCGACCTCGTCGGCACCACACGCACATGCTTGGCGGTCAGCGCGTTCACCTGCTCGGCCACCGGGATGATGTTCTTGTTGTTCGGCAGGATGACGACGTGGTCGGCGTTGACCCGCTCGACGGTGTCGAGCAGTTCGGCCGTCGACGGGTTCATCGTCTGGCCACCCGTCACCACGCCTTGCACCCCGAGTTGGGCGAAGAGCTCGACGAGGCCCTCGCCGGTGCAGACCGCGACGACCGCGGTGGTGACCGGCGGCAACCCCGCTCCCGCACGCGGCGCCGGCGCGACCGGGCCGCCAGCGCCCGCGAGCTCGGCCTCGCGCTTGGCATGCTCCTCGTCGACCTCTTCGAACAGGTCGGTCACCCGGATCTGACGGGGGCGGCCGTCGAGGTCGAGGGCGACCTCCACCGCGGCGCCGACGTCGTTGGTGTGCACGTGGCAGTTCCACAGGCCGTCGCCGCCGACGACCACGATCGAGTCGCCGATCGCACCCCAGCCCGCCTTGAAGTCGCCGATGCGTTCGTCGGCGAGGTCGAGGAAGTACATGACCTCGTAGCGCTGCTCGCTCACGTCGAGCTCGCCGCTCTCGCTCGTTCGATGCGCCACGGCGGCGAACGCCGCGCCGGTCGGGCCGAACCCGCCGGCCTCGCCCTCGACATCGGGGTCGGCCTCCGGCAACGCGTCACCGGCCACGACGTGGAGTGCGGAGTCGAGCAGCAGGAGGAACCCCGCCCCGCCGGCATCGACGACACCCGCCTCCTTGAGCACTACGAGCTGCTCCGGCGTGTTGTCGAGCGCCCGCTTACCGGCCGCGCGCGCCGCCCGCACCACCTCGACCAGCGTCCCCCCGGCATCCGCCTCGGCCCGCGCTGCCTCGGCGCTCTCCCGCGCGACGGTGAGGATCGTTCCCTCGATCGGCTTGAGCACCGCCTGGTACGCACCAGCGGCGGCGGCCTGGAGCGCCTCGGCGAAGTGGAGTCCGGTCACCTCGACCGCCTCGCCGTGGGCCTTCATGGTCGATGCGAAACCACGCAGGATCTGGCTGAGGATGACGCCGCTGTTGCCGCGGGCGCCCATCAATGAGCCATGGCTGATCGCGTCGCACGTCGCCGCCAGGTCGTCGGCGTCGACACCATCCATCTCGGCGACCACGGCGTCGAGCGTGCGCGCCATGTTGGTGCCGGTGTCGCCATCCGGGACGGGGTACACGTTCAGCCGGTTGAGCCCGGCGGCGTGCGATCGAACGGCATCGCGAAACGTACGCACGGTGTCTCGCAACGCCACCGTGTTCATTCCCTCGAGTGCCTGCACGGGCAGAGAGCCTACGGCGCGGTTGAAGTTGGATCGGCGCCGGTAGCATTCTCGGGCCGCCTGGCGCACAGCACCGGTCGTCGGGCCGAACATCTCGAAAAGTGGAGAACTCCCATGGCATCCAAGTGTGAACTGTGTGGCAAAGGCCCGTCCTGGGGCATGTCCGTGTCGCACTCCCACCGTCGTACCAAGCGCCGCTGGAACCCGAACATCCAGCGTGTCCGCGCCTCGCTCAACGGCTCGACCAAGCGAGTGAACGTCTGCACCAGCTGCATCAAGTCGGGCAAGGTCGTCAAGGCCGGCTGAGCCGGACACCTCGACGGTTCACCTCCCCATGCAGGGCGTCATCAAGGCTTACGACCCGGTCACCGGGAGCGGCCTGATCATGTGCGACACCGATCTCGCCGACTACGAACTGGCGGGTGACGCGCTCGTCGGTTCGATCTTCCGGATGCTGCGGCAGGGCCAGCGCGTCATCTTCGACCTCGACGCTGCCGGCAGAGCGACCGCTCTGCGCCTCGGCTCCGAGGTCGACATGGGCACCCCGGGCCACTGAGCCTCGCCGTCGCCGGCTGGCGACGACGTGTGGCCATCGACACACGAGATAGCGCATATCGGTCGATTCGATCGCTCCATTTTCGCCATCGTCGCCGGCGGGACCTACGCTGAAGCCAGGCCCGACACGGCACGCGCCAAGCCACCGTTCGGCGGGCGGACACATCGATCTCACATCGAACTCGACGAGGAGCACAGATGAGCGGAGTCAGCACCAACCAACGGCTGAAGGACTGGGTCGCCGACTGGGCCGCCATCATGCAACCGGACGACATCTACTGGTGCGACGGCTCTGCTGAAGAGTACGAGCGGCTCGCCCAGGCGCTCGTCGACTCCGGCACGTTCACCAAGCTCGACGAGGCCAAGCGCCCGAACAGTTACTGGGCCCATTCCGACCCCGCCGACGTGGCCCGCGTCGAGGACCGTACGTTCATCTGTTCCGCGACCGAGGAGCAGGCCGGCCCGAACAACAACTGGCGCGATCCGGGCGAGATGCGCGAGCAGATGAAGGAGCTCTACACCGGCGCCATGAAGGGCCGCACGATGTACGTCGTGCCGTTCTCGATGGGCCCGCTCGGCTCGCCGATCGCCCACATCGGCGTGCAGCTCACCGATTCGGCGTACGTCGCGGTGTCGATGCGCATCATGACCCGCATGGGCCAGGGCGCCCTCGACGTGCTCGGCGACGGCGACTGGGTGCCGTGCCTGCACTCCGTCGGCGCCCCCTTGGCCGACGGTGAGGCCGACGTGCCGTGGCCGTGCGACGGCGACAACAAGTACATCGTCCACTACCCGGAGACCCGCGAGATCTGGTCGTACGGGTCGGGCTACGGCGGCAACGCCCTGCTCGGCAAGAAGTGCTTCGCGCTGCGCATCGCCTCGGTGATGGCCCGCGACGACGGCTGGCTGGCCGAGCACATGCTGATCCTCAAGCTCACCAACCCCACCGGTGAATCGAAGTACATCGCCGCCGCGTTCCCGTCCGCCTGCGGCAAGACCAACCTCGCCATGCTCGTGCCGACGATCCCCGGCTGGACAGCCGAGACGATCGGCGACGACATCTGCTGGATGAAGTTCGGTGACGACGGCCGGCTCTACGCCATCAACCCCGAGGCCGGCTTCTTCGGCGTCGCTCCGGGCACCGGCTACGACACGAACGCCAACGCGATGGACACCCTGTGGGGCAACTGCATCTACACCAACACCGCGCTCACCGACGACGGTGACGTGTGGTGGGAGGGCATGTCCGACACGCCGCCGGCGCGGGCCACCGACTGGCGCGGCAACCCGTGGAACCCCGAGGTCGACACCCCGGCCGCCCACCCGAACGCCCGCTTCACCGCGCCGGCTTCGCAGTGCCCGTCGATCGCCCCCGAGTGGGAAGATCCCGCCGGCGTGCCGATCTCGGCCATCCTGTTCGGCGGCCGCCGCCGCACGACCGTCCCGCTCGTCACCGAGGCCAACGACTGGGAGCACGGCGTGTTCCTCGGTTCGATCATGGCGTCGGAGACCACCGCCGCCGCGGCCGGCGCTGTTGGCCAGTTGCGGTTCGACCCGATGGCGATGCTGCCGTTCTGCGGCTACAACTATGCCGACTACTTCGCGCACTGGCTGTCGATGGAGAAGCACACCGACCCGGCTCAGCTGCCCCGGATCTTCTTCGTCAACTGGTTCCGCCGCGACGAGGACGGCCGTTTCCTCTGGCCCGGCTACGGCGAGAACAGCCGCGTGCTGAAGTGGGTGTTCGAGCGGATCAACGGCGACGCCGAGGCGATCGACTCGCCGATCGGCAAGCTGCCGACCAAGGAGTCGCTCGACACGACCGGCCTCGAGATCGACGACGCCGACCTCGACACGTTGCTGGCGGTCGACGTCGACGGTTGGAAAGCCGCCGTGCCGCAGATCCGCGAGCACTACGCCGCGTTCGGCGACCGCCTCCCCGCCTCCCTCACCGTCGCCGTCGACACCCTCGAGGCCAACCTCGCCTAGCTCGGCAAGCCCAGGTGGCGGGCGATGACGAGGCGTTGGATCTCGCTCGTGCCTTCGCCGATCTCCAGGATCTTGGCGTCGCGGTAGAACCGGGCAACCGATGACTCCTCCATGAAGCCCATGCCCCCGAACACCTGCGTGGCGACGCGGGCCGCGTCCATGGCAGCCTCGGTCGAATACAGCTTGGCCATCGCCGCGGCCTGGCCGATCGGGCGACCCTGATCCTTCAGCCACGCCGCCTTGTAGGTCAGGTTGTGCGAGTTCTCGACCTTCACCGCGAGGTCGGACAGTTGAAAGGCGAGGCCCTGGAAGCGACCGATCGGGCCACCGAACGCGTGGCGGTCCTTCGCGTACTGCGTCGCCAGTTCGAGGCAGGCCCGCGCCGAGCCGAGCGCCAGTGCGGAGATGGCGATGCGGCCGTCGTCGAGGATCGACAAGAAGTTGCGGAACCCTTGCCCCGGCTGACCGAGGAGGTGGTCGGCGGGGACCTCGCAGTGGTCGAACGTGATGCCGTGGGTGTCGCTGGCGTGCCAGCCGAGCTTGTCGTAGGGCGGTTCGATGATCATCCCCGGCGTGCCCGCGGGGACGACGAAGGCCGAGATCCCGTCGTCGGTGCGGGCGGTGGCGGTCACGATCGAGGTGATCTCGGTGCCACAGTTCGTGATGAACGCCTTCGAGCCGTCGAGCACCCACGAGTCGCCGGTCGGCACGGCACGGGTGCGGGTCGCCCCGGCGTCGGAGCCGCCGTCGGGCTCGGTGAGGCCGAACGCCCCCAACGAACGGCCGGCCACGAGGTCCGGGAGCCAGCGCTCGCGCTGCTCGTCGGTGCCGAACCGGAAGATCGGGTTCGCGCCCAGGCCGACACCGGCCGACAACGTGATTCCCATCGACTGGTCGACCCGGCCCAGCTCCTCGATCGCCACGCACAGCGCGGCGAAGTCGCCGCCACCTCCACCCCAGCGCTCGGGGAACACGATGCCGAACAACCCGAGCTCGCCCATCTGGCGCACGACGTCGACCGGGAAGTGATGCTCGCGGTCCCAGCGCGCGGCGTGGGGGGCGATCTCACCCTCGGCGAACTCGCGCACGGTCGCCCGCAGCAGTTCGTGGTCGCCAGACAGTTCCCAGCTCATCGGGTCGACCCCCGCAAGTCCCATTGTTGGAGCGCCGCGACCACGGTGGGCGTCCCGATCTCGCCGTGCGAGGCCGACTCCGGGCGGTACGGCTCGCCCACGAGCGCGGCGAGGGTGGCTCCGGTCGACATCGACAAGGCGTCGAAGTCGTAGCCGCCCTCGAGCACCACGACGGTGCGGCGAGCCGGCGCCAGCGCCTGCAGGCGCACCGCGAGGTCGGCGAAGTCGGCCGAGGTGAGCTCCAGCCCGGCGAGCGGATCGTTGTGGTGACCGTCGTAGCCGGCCGAGATGAACAGCCAGTCGGGACGGTGCGCTTCGACGACCGGGGCCACGATCTCGTCGAACGCCTGCCGGTACACGTCGCCGCGGGTGCCGGACGGGAACGGCAGGTTCAGATTCGACATCGGAGCATTGGGCCCTCCCGTCTCGTGGGCCCGCCCGGTTCCCGGATACAGCGGCGACTCGTGCGCGGACACGTACAGCACGCGTTCGTCGTCGTAGAAGATGTCCTGGGTGCCGTTGCCGTGGTGGACGTCCCAGTCGACGATCGCCACCCGTTCACCGGCGGCGGCGAGGCGAGCAGCCGCGATCGCCACGTTGTTGAGCAGGCAGAACCCCATCGCCTGATCGGCCAGGGCATGGTGGCCGGGAGGTCGCCCGGCAGCAAACGCCACGTCGCACTCACCGGCGGCGAGCGCGTCGACCGCGTCGAGGACCGCACCCGCGGCGCGCAGGGCGGTGGGCCACGAGCCGGGCACGACAGACGTGTCGGCGTCGAGCTCGCCACCGCCGGCCTCGCAGAACGCTTCGAGCTCGGCGAGGTAGCCGCCGTTGTGGACCCGCGCGACATCGGCGATCGGTGCGACCGTCGGGCTGCGGAGCTCGACGGCCTCGCTCAGCCCGGCTGCCGGGATGCCGGCCAGCGCGGATTCGACCCGGCCCCGGCGTTCGGGATGCCAGGGCGGTGTGACGTGCTCGTCGAGATCGGGATTGGCGAAGACGTGGATGGGCGCGGCCACCACGTCACCCTACGACAGGTGCGATGCTGGTGGACATGTCGCCGGGCACCGATCGATCGCACTGGGAGTCGACCGTGGTGCTCGGCAACGGCGACGTGGCGGTGATCCGGCCGATCACGCCGGGCGATCGCGACGCACTCGCGGCGTTCCACAAGCGCCAGTCGAGCGAGAGCGTCTACCGGCGGTTCTTCTCCCCCAAGCCCGAGCTGACCGCGCGCGACCTCGAGCACTTCACGAACGTCGACATGGTCGACCGCGCCGCCCTCGTCGTCGAATCGCACGGCGAGTTCGCAGGATGGTCGAGCTACGAGCGCTGGCCGGGCCGCAACGACGCCGAGGCCGCGTTCATGGTCGACGACACGTACCACGGCCAGGGCATCGCCACACTGATGCTCGAACATCTCGCGGCCATCGCCCGCACCAACGGCATCGATCGGTTCACCGCGGAAGTGCTGGCCGACAACCGGGCCATGCTCGCCGTGTTCGCCAAGGCCGGCTGGCCGCTCCAGCGCCGATTCGACTCCGGTGTCATCGACCTCGATTGGGAACTGGCCGACACGTCGGAGTTCATCGACAGCGTCGAACGCCGCGAGCAGCGAGCCGACTCACGGGCCGTCGCCCGGCTCCTGTTGCCGCGAGCGATCGCCGTGATCGGGGCCTCCGATCGGCCCGGATCGGTCGGCGCGGCGATCTGGACGCACGTGTCCACGGGCGCCACCGTGCCGGTGCATCCCGTGAATCCGGCCCGCTCCGAGGTCGGTGGGGTTCCCTGCTGCACCACGGTCGAAGAGCTGCCCGACGACGTGACGCTCGCGATCATCGCCGTGCCTGCGCGTCACCTCGACGCCACGATCGACGCCTGCATCGCCAAGCGCATGCGCGGCGCGGTCGTCATCACCTCGCTCGACGCCACCGCGGTCGCCGACACCGGCATCGACGTCGACGAGCTGGTGACGCGCGCTCGGCGCAACGGGCTCCGGCTCATCGGCCCGTCCAGCATGGGGATCGCCTCACCACGGCCCGAATCCGCGCTGCAGGCCGCGCTCGTACGGGTTGACCTCCCACCCGGGCACGTGGCCGTGTCGATGCAGTCGGGCACGCTCGGCAGCTCGCTGCTCCGCCGCGCCGCCGATCTGCATCTCGGGCTGTCATGGTTCATCTCGCTCGGCGACAAGGTCGACGTGTCGGGCAACGACCTCCTGCAGTTCTGGGAAGACGACGGCAACACGCACGTCATCGCGATGTACACCGAATCGTTCGGCAACCCGCGCAAGTTCGCCCGCATCGCGCGCCGGGTGTCGCTCAAGAAGCCGATCGTCGCCGTCCGCACCGGCGCGGCCGGGCTGGGGACGCTGGGTAGCGCCCTCTACCAGCAGGCGGGGCTGATCGAGGTGCCGACCGTGACGGCGCTGCTCGACACGGTCAGGCTGCTCGCGACACAACCGTTCCCGCGCGGCCCGAGGATCGCCGTGGTGACGAACTCGCACAGCCCGGGCGTGCTCGCTGCCGCCGCACTGACCAGTGCCGGGCTGGAGCCGGTCGACGGTCCGTACCCGCTCGACTGGCGGTCCGAGCCGGCCGACTTCGTGACGGCCATCCGGCAGGCCCTGGACGACGACGGCATCGACGGCCTGCTCGTGATCCACGCGCCCGCGGTTCCCGACGATGTCGTCGGGATCGCCGACGACATCGACGCCGCGGCCGCCGGTTGCACGAAGCCCGTGGTCGCCGTCCTGCTGGGGTCGCGTGACGGTCCGCTCATGCCCGGATCGTCGGTGCCGGCATTTGCCTTCCCGGAGCAAGCGGCCGCCGTGTTGGCGCGGGCGCACGCATACGGGCGTTGGTTGGCGAGCCAGGCCGACGACGAGCCGGCCCCGACCCGGAGCGTCGCGCCCGACGTCGCGGCGGCGGTGGTGGACTCGATCGTGGCCGCCGGCCGCTCGAGGGCCGGCGTCGACGAGCAGCGCCGGCTGCTCGAGGCCTACGGCGTGCGGTTCGCGAGCGCCGTCGAGGCCACACCGGCGACCGCGCCCGACGCGGCCGCGACGCTCGGGTTCCCGGTCGCCATCAAAGCGCATCACCGGCGACCCGGCCGTTCGGCCCAGTCCGGCGTTGCTCTCGACGTCCGTTCGCTCGACGACGCCCGTTCGGCGGTCGCCACGATCGTCGAGTCGCTCGGCGCCGACGCCGACGAACTCGTCGTGCAGGAGATGGCCACGCCTGGCATCGATCTGCGCATCCGGTGCGAACACGACAATCGGCTCGGCGCGATCGTCAGCGTCGGCCTCGGTGGAGCTCAGGCCGAGGTCGTGGCCGACCGCACCAGCCGTCTCGCTCCAGTGTCGCCGGCGGTCGCCAGGACGATGCTCGGCGAGACACGGCTGGCCGCCGCGCTCGCCGACGCTGACGTCGAGCCCTCGCAGGTCGTCGACGCCATCGTGCAGGTGGCCCACCTCATGTCCGACCATCCCCGGATCGTCGAGCTCGACCTGAACCCGGTGATCGCGTCGACGACCGGGGTCACCGTCACCGACGCGACGATCCACGTGGCCGCCGATGTCGATGCCGTCGAGCCGATCCGCCGGCTGAGCTGATCGGCTCGGCCGATCCGCCATCTGCCGCCCCGGCGGTGCGAACATTCGAGGGCGTGACCCTCGGCATCCTCCTTCCGCTCCTCCTCATCCCGATCGCCCTGGTGGTGGTCTTCACCTGGTACCGGCGCAAGTTGGTGACGATGCGGACCGACGATCGGGAGGTCTCCGTGTCGGGCACCCGGCTCACGTCCGAGGCGCTGCAGCGGCTGCCGCAACCGCCGTGGCGGATCGTCATCGAGATCGCGCAGACAGCCCTCGAGGGTGTCGATCACGTGGCGATCGGGCCGGGCGGCGTCGTCCCGCTCCTGACACGCGTCGCCGATCGCCCGGGACCGGGAGTCGACCGCGATCCGATCGCCGTCGGTTCCACGTCGCTGGCCCGCGCCGCGGTCGGTGCCGCGCTCGCCGACACCGGGCTCTCGTCGATGCCACCGGCCAGGGTGTACTGGGGAACGCCGCACCCCGACCAGCCGGCCGGCCTCGCCACCGCCGACGGTGTGATCGACGTCGAGGGTCAACGCCTCGAGGACTGGCTCCAGCGCCTCCCACCACCGCCCACCGGCCCGCTGTCCGCGGCCCAGGTCGACGCCTGCTGGCGGGCCATCCTCATCGCCATCGGCCGCCCCGACCCGCTCCCCTGAGCCGGAGGCCCCTTCAATCAGCGTTTGCGTCGGGATCTGATCACACCTGTCGGTGCGGAATCCCGACGCAAACGTGGCCTGGGCGGGGTGACCGGACGAGGTGAGGTGGCTACGTTGACTCCATGGCATCTGCAGAGGAGTTCACCGGACCGACCACCGAACTGTTGCAGGCACTGATCCGCAACGAGTGCGTCAACGACGGCACCCCCGACTCCGGGGAGGAGACCCGGAACTCGGACCTGCTGGTGCAGTACCTCGAAGGCGCCGGTCTCGACGTCGAGACCTACACACCCCGGCCCGGGCGCGATTCGATGGTCGCCCGCATCGAGGGCTCCGACCCCGACGCCCCGTCGCTGTGCCTGATGGGCCACACCGACGTCGTTCCCGTGAACCCGGACGGCTGGCAGCACGATCCGTTCGCCGGCGAGATCATCGACGGGGAGGTCTGGGGCCGGGGGGCCATCGACATGCTCAACCTGACCTCCTCGATGGCCGTTGCCTTCAAGCGGCTCGCGACCGAGGGCTTCCAACCGAAGGGTGACCTCATCTACTTCGGCGTCGCCGACGAGGAGGCCGGCGGCGTGTGGGGCGCGGAGTGGATGGCCGACCATCACTGGGACGCCATCGACGCCGACTACGTGCTGACCGAACTCGGGGGCTGGTCGTCGGTGAACGACCACGGCGAGCGGTCGATCACCGTCAACGTCGGCGAGAAGGGTCTGGCGTGGCGCCGCCTCCGCGTGTCGGGGACGCCGGGACACGGCTCGATGCCGTTCGGGAGCGACAACGCGCTCGTCAAGGCAGCCGAGATCGTCCGTCGCCTCGCCGCCTACCGACCGGCTGCCCACATCGACGAGCTCTGGACCGCGCAGGTCGACGCGATGAGCCTTCCCGACGAGCTCCGCTCCGGCTTGCTGTCGGCCGAGCACATCTGGGAGACGATGGAGGCGCTGCCGACGGCAGTGGCCAGAACCTGCCATGCCCACACCCATACGACGTTCTCGCCCAACGTGATCCACGGCGGGCAGAAGACGAACACGATCCCAGACGTCGTCGACATCGACCTCGACATCCGGACCGTGCCGGGCACCACACCAGAAGATGTCGAACAGCACCTGCGCGAGGCGCTCGGCGAGCTCTATGAGCAGGTCGAGTTCACCGTGCTCCAGCACTCGGACCCGACGAGCTCGCCCTTCGGACCCGGCAACGCACTGTGGGACACCCTCACCACCCACAGCCAGGTCGCCTATCCGGGGGCCAAACTCATCCCCGGCCTGATCGTCGGTGGCACCGACGCCCGCTTCTTCCGCGACCGCGGTCGCACCGCGTACGGCGCCGGACTGTTCTCGCCATCGATGGACTTCGCGTCGTTCGGCACACGGTTCCACGGCAACGACGAGCGGATCGACACCGCCTCGCTCGGCCTGTCGGCCAACTACTTCTACGGCATCGCCAAAGATTTGTTGG
>CAZYWK010000052.1:0-27771 GCA_964651825.1 uncultured Ilumatobacteraceae bacterium
ATTCGCGCCTCCCAGTTGATTCGGCGCGGAAGCCTCTTGTAGACGATTCCCTCGATCCGCAGAGTCGGAGGCGGCGTGAGCCTTCCGGCATTCCCGGGCGTGTCCGATCGGTCAGACTGACCTCGATGCCGGCAGGACTCGACGGGAACCCGAGCCCGATTCGAACAACCGAACGCGACGCGGTTCTGACCGCTGTCGCGGATCGGGTGTGCACTCAGCGGTCCAATCGAGTGGTAGTTGGAATCGACGGTCGCTCCGGTGCTGGCAAGTCCACCTTCGCTGACGAGTTGGCGCGCGTGATCAGCCGGCGAGATCGGCTCGCGATTCGCTCGACGACCGATTCGTTTCATCGACCGCGTGGCGAACGGTTGCAGCGTGGAGCGACGTCTGCCGAGGGCTATTACTTCGATTCACATCAGCTCGGTCGCATCGTGAACGAGCTCCTGATTCCGTTCCGCCAGGGCGCTGACGAGGTTCTGATCGCCGCCTTCGACGAGCCGAGCGACACGGCACTCGAAACAAAGGTCATCGTCGACTCGCCGGCAGTTCTCGTGTTCGACGGATTGTTCCTTCATCGGCCGGAGTTGGTCGACCTGTGGGACGTGTCGGTCTTTCTCGAGGCCGACGGGCGTCGAGACGGCGAGTGGTTGAAGTTCCTGCTCGATGACCTACCGGCGGCGTCGACGGAGCAGGCCGCGGAACTCGATCGACGGCTCGAGGTAGCTCGTTGGCCGCGATATCGACGGGGTTGGGTCTCATACGTTCGCGAGGTCGCGCCGATCAGTCGAGCGACGCTGACCATCGACAACAACGACCTGGCCAGACCTCGGCTCCTTGATTCGTAATCGGCGAGAGCGGTAGGTGCAGAGCCGATGTTGGTGACACTCCCGGTCCGCGTCGGGCGGTCAGGCGCGCAGGATCTTCTCCATCGGTTTCCCCTTGGCCAACTCGTCGACGAGCTTGTCCAGATAGCGAATCTTCTGCATCAGCGGATCGTCGACATTCTCAACGCGCACGCCGCACACGACCCCGGTGATCGCCGAGGCCTTCGGGTTGAGGTCGGCTCGAGCGAAGAACGACTCGAACGTTGCGCCGTCGGCGAGCAGCTTGTGAAACTCGGCCTGGTCGAACCCGGTGAGCCACGTGATGATCTCGTCCAGCTCGGCCGTCGTGCGCCCCTTGCGCTCGACCTTGTTCACGTAGTGCGGGTACACCGATGCGACGCTGGTGGTGAAAATCCGGTGCATCGTCGACCAGCATAGATTTTCGGCTCGCCCTCGTTGACGTGGCAGAGCCGGCGTCTGGTGACGCCCGAGAACATGGCGACCGGGTCTCAGTCGGTTCGGTCGCCCCACGTCAGTTCGACTGATCGGCGAGGTAGTTCGTCGTCCGGCGTCTGCGTCAGGTACACGCGGAGATGGCGCTTGTTTCCGGGCTTTCCGTCGTCGTTGCCGATCACGATGGCGATCGTCGTTGGCGGAACTGTTGGCTTCACGTATATCGACTGTGTGATGTAGCCGACGTACGGCTGCTCTTCGGATATGTACGGGTCGAGGTTGCTGTACTCGGCGTCGAAGATCCAGCCGTCTGTTGACATCCAGTCCTTGAAGGCGGTGGTGAGTTCCTGAATCGTGAAGGACGACACGCGAAACCCGTGGTCGGAGTCGCCAAGGAACTCCGCCGAGATCGGCACCGGGACGCCGAGGAAGCCGGAGTCCTTCGTCTGCGACATCGAGTCGGCGTCGACCTCAGCCACCGGAGACGCGATGACGTGTTCGATCGGATTGGCAACGTGTAGGCCGCTCGAACTCGCCGCATCACACAGGCGGCGGTCAGCGCTACTGAACACGTCGGCGCCGACGACCTGCGCTGCCGCGAGGTGGACAGCGTCGTAGCCGCGTAGTCCGTGGGCAGTGGCCAGATCGCCTGCCAAGCGAGCGACCTGCTCATCAATTTCGACGATCGACACCTGCGCCCACAGCATCTCGAGTCCTTCGACGGCACCCCGAAATGCGGCTGCCGAGATTCGATCCTGCCGGCGCGCGGCAGCGAGTGCGGCGCGCGCCTCGACGTGGCCGATCCTCGCTGTCGCAACAACATCGGGCTCATCCCAGATTCGCGCAGCATCGTCCGTGCCGTCCTCATCGATGAGGAGCTTTATCATCGTGGACGTGTCGACGTACGTGATCACCGGCGTTGCTCAGCCACCAGCTCACTGACCGGGCGATCGGTCTTGAGCGGGATCGGGCGCTGTCGGATCATCGACCTAGGCGGCTGTACCAGCCCGTCTTCGATCAACGCAGCGAGCTTATCTCGTCCGGCATCATCGATCGCAGTGAGCCGGGCGATGGGGCGACCTCGATCGGTCACCACCACTTCGACACCTGTCCCAACTTGATCGAGGTAGCGGCTCAGGTTGTTCTTCAGGTCACGCACTCCGACCTCCACACGGCTTGATGTAGCTACCTTCATCCAGCAGAGTGTAGCTACAAGAGAGGATTCCCCGTGAGAGAGGGAGCGAGTCCGCCACCCGGCGGTTGGTGACACTCGGCGAAGGAGCATTGGCGGGCGTTGCCAGATGAGAGCGTGGAGCGTGAGGGGCACCAGGTGGCGTTCAGGGCTTGGGCATGGCGGCGTGGTCGGGTCTTGCGCCCCAGCGGCTTCTCTGTCCCGGGTTGGCGCAACAGCGTTGGACCTACGCCGGTGGGATCGTCGAGTCGTATCGAATCGGTCGGCTACCGCTACAGCTTCAACGTGCCAGCCATAGATCTGTGCGATGCGCCAGCACCCGTGGTGTGCTGCTCGGTCAGAGGTCCGCAGCGTCGCGGCTTGCGTACACCGCAAGGGCGTAGATGACGAGGATGCCGATGACGATGTACGCGAAGGACCACACCGGATAGAACGGGATCCACCAGAACGACGTGACGACGAGCAGGGCGGCGGCGATGATGCCGAGCCAACGAGCGAACTGTGACGCCCGGAAGATGGCGAACGATGCCCAGATCAGGATCGCACCGGTGAGCAGCCACAGCCAGCCGTAGTTCGACACGCTCGTGCCGAGCAGCGCGCCTTCGAGGTTGTCCGACAGGACATCGTCGGTGCGGAATGCCCAGATTGCGTCGAACAATCGTGACACGCCGGCAAGGCCGAGAATCGTGCCGGCGAAGAACAACCAGCCGATGCCAGCTTTCGCCACCGGGTAGCCGTCGCCGGTCAGGTAGCTGTTCTCTGAAGCGCCTGATGAACTCATGTCGTCCCCCTATGAATGTGGTTCGTGTCGCAGCCGAGTCGGCGGAGTCCAGTTTGTCAGGTGCGCAATCGCGAGCGCGCGATCGTCTGTAGCGTTGCACCTCGCAGTCGCCCGATTCGCCACTGCCGATGTGCCGGTCGATGACAGGTGAACCTCGCCGGACACGGCGCCAAAGCAGCGTCAGAACAGGAAAACGGGTTTGATGACCTCGCCGGTGTGGGAGGCGTGTTCGGCGTCGTTGATCTCGTCGAGGCCGAAGTTGGTGATCAGCTCATGGAACGGGAACTGACCGTCCGCGTTCAATTGCGCCAGGCGGGGGATGAACTCGGTCGTGTTGCTGCTCCCTTCGACGACGCCCTTGATCGTGCGTGGGCTGATGAGGCTGCGGTAGTCGAAGACGAGCTCGGCGTCGCCGCCCACTCCGGCCATCGACATGGTGCCGGTGTTGTTGAGCGCGTCGAACGCCACCCGGGTGATGGCAGCGACGCCGGTGGAGTCGAACGAGTAGTCGGTGCCGCCGCCGCTCGCCTCCCGCACGGCTTCGAGGACCTCGTCGGGCGTGCCGCTCACCTGGTCGGTCGCGCCGTACCGGGCGGCGAGTTCGAGCCGCGACGGGTGACGGTCGACGGCGATGATCCGGCCGGCGCCGGCGACCTTGGCTGCCATCACCGCGGCGAGGCCGAGCGAGCCGACGCCATAGATCGCCACCGACGCCCCCTCCTCGACGCCGAGCGTGTTGAGGATCGCGCCGGCCCCGGTCTGGATGCCGCACCCGAGTGGGCCGAGCTGTTCGAGCGGGAACGACGGATCGACCTTGACCACCGACCGTGCGGCGACGACGGCGTGGGAGGCCAGCGACGACTGCCCGAAGAAGTGCGAGCCCACCGGTTGGCCGGCGGCGTCGGTGAGCGCCGACGTCCCGTCGGCCCGGTTGGGGGCGAGGTTGAGCGGGAGGAAGTCGTAGCAGGCGAACGGGCCGACGTCGCGACAGCCCGCGCAGCGCCCGCAGCTGTCGAAGCTCAGCACGACGTGGTCGCCCTCCTCCACGCCGGCGACGGCGGAGCCGACCGCCTCGACGACGCCGGAGCCCTCGTGGCCGTACACGATCGGGCCGGGGAACATCTCCGGCGGCCACTCGCGGCTCAACAGGTCGGTGTGGCACAGCCCGGCACCGACCATCCGGACGAGGACCTCGTCGTCGCGCGGGTCGGCGAGGTCGAGCTCCTCGATGGCGAACGGGCCGGTCGGCTCACGCAGCACGGCGGCGGTGATCTTCATGGCGGTCTCCGATCAGGTGAGCGGTCAGAATCAGGCAAACGGTCGGACGGGATCGGTGCCGTCCCAGCTCAGGGATGCGGCGTAGAAGGCGGTGAACGCGGTCTCCATCCCGGGGCCGAGCTCGATCAGCTCGACGAAGCCGGGCAGCGCACCGTGGGTGTCGAGGTAGGCGACCGAGCCGCCGGTGGGCACCCCGGCGCGGTAGGCAACCTCGTAGCCCTGGGCCTCGTAGCGGGCGATGTCGCCGTCGAAGTCGCGGCTGCCCACGCCGTAGTGGTGGAATCCGTAGCCCTGCTTGTCGATGGCGTCGCGGTAGACCGACGGGTGGTCGTCGAGAGGTTGCAGGAGTTCGATCTGCATGTGGCCGGCGAACCCCATCGCCAGGGTCACGGCGGCGTGTGACGGCCCGCCCCGGTACTGCGCATCGACGCCCTCGAACCGGTCGAGGAGGAACCACGGCCCGACGCGCAGGTCGCGCGTCCACTGCGCCATCGACGCCTGGATGTCTTCCACGACGTAGGCCATCTGGATGATCCCGGTCTCCGGTTGCCCGTAGTCGAGTGTCGGCATGTGATTCCCCTCGTCGGCATCCAGGCTCAGCCGCGGGCGCGGGCGAGCAGCTCCTCGACGAGACGGATCTCGTCGTCGTTGATGATGTGTTCCATGCCCTCGTACACGGTCCACGACACGTCCGCGCCCCGCGCCTCGAACACGTCGCGCGACTCCATCGCGCGGGCCAGCGGCACCCACTCGTCGACGTCGCTGGTGGCGAACACCATCGGCGTGCCGTCGAGCGACGGGCCGTCCCAGGTGGTACTGGGCGGCCCGATCAGCCCGCCGGTGAGGATGGCGACACCGCCGTAGCGGGTGGGACGGCGCGAGACGTACTCGGCGAGCAGGCAGGCACCCTGGGAGAAGCCGAGCAGCACGATCTGCGCCCGCGGGCGGCCGCTCGCCACGACCTGTTCGACGAGTTGGTCCACCCGTTCGAGCGCCCACGTGAGCCAGGGCTCGTTGACGTCGAAGTCCTGCATGAACCCGCCCGGGTACCACGTGTTGCCGGCCGCCTCCGGCGCCAGGAACGCGACGTCCGGCGCGTCGAGGCGGTCGATCAGGAACTCGCGCATCCACTCCGGGCTCTGGGCGCGGCCGTGCATCACGATCGCCACGGTCGCCGCCGTGGCGATCGGCGCGCCGTAGTGCTCGACGCGTTGATCGAGGTGCGCGTTCACACCGCCTCCACGACCATCGCGATGCCCTGGCCGACGCCGATGCACATCGTGGCCAGGCCGTAGCCGCCGCGGCGTTCGAGCTCGTGGACGAGCGTGGTGAGGATCCGCGCCCCGGAGCCACCGATCGGGTGGCCGATGGCGATGGCGCCACCGTTCGGGTTGACGAGGTCGGCGTCGAGGTCGGGCCACTCGCGCAGGCACGCCAGGCTCTGCGCGGCGAACGCCTCGTTGAGCTCGACCACCGACAGCTCGCCCCACCCGATCCCCGCGCGGTCGAGCGCGACCTGGGCCGCCTCGACGGGCCCGATGCCGAACAGGTGGGGGTCGACGCCGCTGACCGCCCGCGACAGCACCCGCGCCTTCGGAGCGAGCCCCGCCCGTTCGGTGCCGCGGGCCGACGCCAGCAGCACAGCCGCCGCGCCGTCGTTCATCGGCGACGAGTTGCCCGCCGTGACGGTGCCGCCGGGCCGGAACACGGGGCCGAGCTTGGCGAGCGACTCGATCGTGGCGTCGGCCCGTACGCACTCGTCGACGGCCAACGACGACCCGTACGGCAGCACGATCTCGGCGTCGAAGCGACCCGCCGCCCACGCCGCGGCGGCTCGCTCGTGGCTGCGCACGGCGAACTCGTCCTGCTCGGCGCGCGACACGTCGTAGCGGTCGGCCAGGATCTCGGCGCCCTCGCCGAGCGGCACCGTCCACTCGTCGGAGAAGCGGGGGTTGACCATCCGCCACCCGAGCGTCGTCGAGTGCATCGTCTGGTGAGCCCGCTCGTAGGGACGCTCGGGCTTGGTCACCACCCACGGCGCCCGGCTCATCGATTCGACACCGCCGGCGATCACGAGGTCGGCGTCGCCCACGGCGATCTCGCGCGAGGCGTCGATCGCCGCCTCCAACCCGGAACCGCAGAGCCGGTTGTGGGTCACGCCGGGCACCGACGTGGGCACCCCGGCCAGCAGCGCGGCCATGCGGCCCACGTTGCGGTTCTCCTCGCCGGCGCCGTTGCCGTTGCCGAGATGGACGTCGTCGAGGGCGGCCGGGTCGAGATCGGGGCAGCGGGCGAGGAGCGAAGCGATGACCCCGGCGGCGAGGTCGTCCGGCCGCACACCGGCCAGCGCACCGCCGATCTTGCCGATCGGCGTGCGCACCGCGTCGAGCACGTAGACCGGTTCGGTCACCGCGCTCCCCGCTCGGAGACCGGGCGCCGACCCTGGAAGGCGTCGTCGAGCATCGCCCGGATGCCGGCCAGATCCGGTGGGCGCACGTTGGCGGCCGCGTCGATCACGATCTGGCGCGCCGCCTCGTCGAGGCCGGCTTCCGGCATGCCGATCGAAGCGAGGTCGGTCGGCGCGCCGATCGCTGCCGCCAGGTCGAACATCGCACCGGCGGGGTCGTCGACGGCGAGCGCCGCCGCCAGCCGGTCCATCACGCCACCGATCGCGGGAGCGTTGTACGCCAGCGCGTGGCCGAGCACGACGGCATTCATGTCACCGTGGTTCAGGTCGAACATGCCGCCGAGTACGTGGCACGCCTTGTGGTGGAGCGCCGTGCCGCCGGTGGCCAGCGCGATCCCGGCGAGATGCGCTCCGAACAACACCTCACCCCGGGCGGCGAGGTCGTCAGGGTCGTCGCACACCGCCGGCAGGCTCGCCGCCAGCACCCGGACGCCCTCGAGCGCGAGTACCGACGTGACCGGGTCGGCGCCCGGCCCGTACAGCGCCTCGACGCAGTGGGCGAGCGCGTTCATCCCCGACGGCCCGGCGATCGACGGCGGCAGGCTCAGCGTGAGCTCGGGGTCGTACACCACCACGTCGGGCTTCACGCGGGCGTCTTTGCCGGTGAGCTTGTGGCCGCCGTCGGTGAGGCCCCAGATGGTCGTCATCTCGGAACCGGCATACGTCGTGGGGACCGCGACGTGGACGACGTCGATCTCGAGCGAGATCGCCTTGCCGAACCCGGTCGCCGAACCGCCGCCGACCGTCAACACGGTGTCGGCCGCGAGATCGCCGACCAACGCACGGGCATCGCGGGCCTTGGCCACCGGGACATGCTGCACGACGTCGGAGAATCGACCGACGACGCGCTCACCGAGCAGCGCGGTGACCTCGGCCGCCAGCGCGTCCTCGAGCGGTGACGCCACCACGACGATCCGCTCGGCCCCGCAGCGGTCGGCTTCGTCCGGGAGCCGGCGCCGGCTCCCGGCGCCGAACACCACCCGGCCGGCGATGTCGTCACGGGTGAAGCGAAGCGAGGTCATGGGGTCATGCGGTCTGCAGGGCGCGGAGCGTGTCGAGCTCGAGTGCGGTGGGCGGTTCGGTCACGGCGACCGCGTCCGCGACGCGCAACGGCCACCCGGTCGCCTCGCGCACGTGGTCGACGTCGACGCCGGGGTGCACGCTGGACAGTGTCAGCTCCTTGGTGACGGCGTCGGGCCGCAGCACACCGAGATCGGTGATGACCGCCGTCGGGCCCTTGCCGCGCATGCCGAGACTCGCCCGGTGGTCACCGCCCTCGCCGTGGCCGACCGACGTGACGAAGTCGAGCCGGTCGACGAACGTGCGCGGGTTCTGGCGGATGGTGACGATGACCTCGCCGCAGCTGGCGGCGATCTCGGGGGCGCCCCCGGCACCTGGGAGGCGGACGTCGGGTGAGCGGTAATCGCCGATCACGGTGGTGTTGAGGTTGGCGTACCGGTCGATCTGGGCCGCGCCGAGGAATCCGACGTCGATGCGGCCCGCCTGCAGCCAGTAGCCGAAGATCTCGGTGACGCTGACGACCGAGTCGGCGTGCTCGGCCAGCACCCCGTCGCCGATCGACAGCGGGAGCACGGTGGGCTTGGCACCGATGCACCCCGATTCGTAGACGAGCACGCAGTCGGGCGCGTGCAACCGCCGGGCGAGGTTGGCTGCGGTGCTCGGCAGGCCGATGCCGACGAAACAGACGGTTCCGGGGCCGAGGGCGCGCGCTGCCTGCACGGTCATCATCTCGTCGCTCGTGTAGTCGGGCACCGCCGTCGCCGTCATGCGAGCACATGTTCCTTCATCCACACCTCGAACGTGTCACGGTCGCGGGCGACCGGGTCCCAGGCGGCGTAGAAGGCGTTGTCGCGGGTCGAGTAGTCGTGGGTGTAGGACGGGTGTGAGCCGCCGGGGACGACGACCACGCTGTCGATCGTCCACGCCGGCAGCACCACGGCGTTGAACCGCGGTTCGAACGCGTCGACCACCTCCTCCACCGTGACGATGGCCCGCTTGCTCGCGAGCACGCACTCCTTCTGGACACCAGTGATGCCCCACATCATCACGTTGCCGTCGCGATCGGCCTGCTGGGCGTGGATGACGCCCACGTCGGGGTTCAGCGCGGGGACCGCGGTGAGCGCTTCGCCAGTGAACGGGCACGTGACGGCGCCGATCGTGGACGTGTGCTCGGGCAGGCTGGTGCCGGCGTAGCCCCGCAGCGTGCCGAACGGGAGCCCGGACGCGCCGGCCTGCCAGCGCGTGGCCATGCCGGCGTGGCTGTGCTCCTCGAGCTCGAGGGGGGCGGGCCAGGCGTTCTGGACCGCGTCGCGCATCCGGTGCAGCGAACCGACCCCGGGGTTGCCACCCCACGAGAAGATCAGCTTGCGCGCACACCCGGCACCGATCATCTGGTCGTAGACGATGTCGGGGGTCATCCGGATCAGGGTGAGGTCGCGCCGTTCCTGGCGGATGATCTCGTGCGCGGCGGCGAAGGGAATGAGGTGCGTGAACCCTTCGAGTGCGATCGAGTCGCCGTCGTTGACGTGGATCGCGATTGCGTCGTCGAGTGAATGGAACACCGCGGGCACCGGGAGCCAGCCCTCAGAACGAGACGGGAACGGTCGGCGCCTGCCCCGAGGCGATCAGGTCGGGCAGCTCGGCCGAGGCGTTCTCCCACACGAGCAGCATCGACCGCTTCGGGGAGTATCCCTGGTGGCGGATGTCGGCCGGCATGGCGGCGACGTCGCCGGCCTTCATGACCACCGTCGCCCGCACCGAGCCGGTCTCGCGGTCTTCGACCTTCCAGGTGATCTGGTCGGAGAGCTGCACGAACCACTCGACGCGGTCGTTGCCGTGGATGATCGGCAGGATGAACTCCTCGGTCGTCGGGCAGTAGAGGCTGTCCTTGCACACCGACACCACCGACGGGTTCCAGGTGACGTCGCTGCGCGACAGGTAGGCGAACAGGTTGAACGCCGCGACCTCGGAGTCGTAACCCGGCTCGGCGTGGACCTCGGGCTCGGACTGGTCGACGTCGGCGAACATGCGATTGACGGGGAAGCCGGAATCGTCGGAACGGATCGGCTCGTCGCCCGGCACGCCGACCATCCGGCTGGCCGTCACGCGCGTCCTGGTGATCGCGGCGAGGTTGTCGCCCCGCTTCGGCCCGTACGGCGACCCCGTCTCCTGCGGCGCGGCGAACGGGTCGTAACCCTCGTTGGTCCAGTCGGCGAGGATCGCCTGGAACACTCCGAGCAGGTCCTCGTGGGCGAAGTTTTCCTGGTGGTCGAGCTCGGCCTTGCGGTAGGCGCTGTTGTAGCGGCCGGCGAACAGGTCGACGGTGCCGTAGTGGTTCATCGTGCCGATGACGGCGTCGAAGTTCACGATGCCGTAGAAGAAGTTCCACGACACGTCACGCATCACGGCCTTGAGGAACGTCTCGGCGGACATGACGTGGCTGCCGGTCGGCCAGTCGATGTGCACGAAGTGCTCGTCGCGTTCGAACGTGAACCCGCCGAGGCGGAACGCTTCATAACCGTGTTCGTTCATGGTGGCCCTCAGCTCGTCTGGCAGATCTCGGCCCACCGGTACACGGTGTCGGGCCCTTCGATGGTCTGGAGCAGGATCACGCTCGGCTGCTCAGCGGTGACGCGGTAGCACCGCCCAGCGGGCAGCAGCGCCATGTGTCCCCGGCCGGCCACGATGCGTCCCATCGCGGCGCCGGCGGGCTCGTGGTCGAGGCCGACCGAGCCCGACGCGCCGGCGTCGACGTAGGCCTCGTCGGGATCGAGCAGTTCGACGACGACCCTGCCGTCGACGACGAGGGCGAACTCGTCGTGCGGTGTCGCCCGCCACGGCGAGGTTCCTTCGGCGCGGATCACCTCGAGCACGTACTCCATGTTCTTGGCGACGGCGACCTTCTCCCACGGCGCGGCGCCGGCCGCCACCTCGAACATGTTGGAAAAGACGTAGTTGCGCGGATCGTCGGCGATCGCCTCGACCCCACCCTTGTCGCAGTGGTCGAGCGATCCGAACACGGTCGAATACCGCGTTGTCGATTCCCGCGTCATCGGCGACGCCATCAACGGACCCCCTCTCGGTCCCGGACGCCTCGACACACCACTGTGCGCTGTGCGAACCGGCGTTCTTCTGGTGAACATTGTGGCCGGTCGGATGAGTGCCGTCAAGCGGCGGGTGGACTTGACTGCGTACGCTGGCCGAACAATAGTGCGGGGAGTGAACGCCGAGTCCGGGAGCCGATGATGGCGCGCGCCGACCACGTCCAGTCGCTCGAGCGGGGGCTCCTGGTGCTGCGCTGCTTCGATGCCGACCATCGCGAGCTCACGCTGTCCGACGTCGCCAAGCGTACGGGCCTCACCCGGGCGACGGCGCGCCGCCTGCTGCTCACGCTGACCACGCTCGGATACGCCTCGACCGACGGGCGCAACTTCTCCCTGACGCCGGCGGTCCTCAACATCGGGTACGCCTATCTCGCATCGCTGAACGTCCAGCAGATCGGCCAGCCGTTCCTCGAGTCGCTCAGCGCCCGCGTCCACGAGTCGGCGTCGATCTCGGTCCTCGACGGTGGCGAGGTGGTCTACGTGGCACGGGTGCCGACGTCGCGGATCATGACCATCGCGCTCGGCCTGGGCACGCGCCTGCCGGCGTACTGCACCTCGATGGGCCGGGTGCTGCTCGCCGAGCTCGACGCCGACGACATCCGCCGCCGAGTCGGCAACCGGATGGAACCGCTCACCGAGCACACGATCACCGACGTGGCGGCCCTGGAGGCCGAACTGTCCAGGGTCCGCGAGCGGGGTTGGGCGCTCGTCGACCAGGAACTGGAGATGGGGCTGCGGTCGATCGCCGCGCCGCTGCGCGACTCGAGTGGACGCACGATCGCGTCGATCAACGTGTCCACCCACGCCGGCCGGACGACGATGGACGAGGTGCACGAGCACTTCCTGCCCGCCCTGCTCGAAACCGCCGCCGGGCTGAACGACGCCCTCCGGCAACGCTGACCGACAGCCAGAAAGGACACGAGATGAGAGCGGTCCGGTATCACGGCAATCGGGACGTCCGCGTCGACGACATCGCCGAGCCCCAGTGCCGGCCCGGCTTCGTCAAGATCGCCCCGGAGTGGTGCGGGATCTGCGGCAGCGACGTGCACGAGTACCTCGTCGGCCCGGAGACGATCCCGTCGCCGGGCCAACCCCACCCGATCACCGGCGAGACCGTGCCGATCGTGCTCGGCCACGAGTACGCGGGCACCGTCGTCGAGGTGGGTGACGGGGTGGACGGCGTCAGCGTCGGCGACAAGGTCGCCGTCGAGCCGATCATCCGCGACAACGACTGTCCCACCTGCCTGGCGGGTCACTACAACCTGTGTCCGCAGCTCGGCTTCCACGGCCTCAGCGGCTACGGCGGCGGCCTCGCCGAGTTCTCGGTCGTGCCCGGCTACATGGTCCACGTGCTCCCCGACAACGTGGCGACCGACGCCGCGGCGCTCGTCGAACCGCTGGCGGTCGGCTGGCACGCCGCCAAGCGGGCCGACCTGCAAGGCGGGGAGTCGGTGCTGATCATCGGCGCCGGCCCGATCGGGCTGGTCACCCTGCTGGCGGTGAAGCTGATGGGCGCAGGCGACGTGGTGGTCGTCGAGCTGGCGGACGCTCGCAAGGCCAAGGCCGCCGAGCTCGGCGCCGACCTCGTGCTCGATCCGGACGTGGACGACGTGGCCGCGGCGCTCGCCGAGCGGTTCGGCCAGGGCGTCGACGTGGCCTTCGACGCCGGCGGGAACGCGGCGACCATCGCCCTCGCGCTGGCGTCGGTGCGACCGCAGGGACGGGTCGTCAACATCGCGCTGTGGGAGCATCCGGTCGAGTTCGACATGTTCTCGATGCTGTTCAAGGAGTCGAACCTGACGGCCAGCTGCGCGTACTGCAACGACCATGCCGACGTCATCGAGGCGCTCGCCTCCGGCCGTCTCGACGTGACGCCGTTGATCACCGCGCGGATCACCCTGGAGGAGATCGTGACCGGTGGGATCGAGGAGCTGATGCACAACCGCGACGCACACGTGAAGATCCTGGTGCACCCCTGATCGGTCGACGGTGACGCTGCTCAGGTGCCGGTGCGGGCGCCGAGCAGGTAGGTCTTCTGCAGCAGCTCGGGGTCGTCCTTGAGCTCGCGGGCGGTGCCGGAGTACTGGATCCGCCCGCCCTCGAGGACGTACGCGTTGTTGGCCAAGGCCAGCGCGACGTGGGCGAACTGCTCGATCAGCAACACCCCGATGCCGCTCGCCGCGACCTGCTCGATCACCGGCATCAGCCGTTTGACGACGACCGGAGCGAGCCCGAGCGACAACTCGTCGACGAGCAGCACCGACGGTCGAGACACGAGGGCCTGGGCGAGCACCACCATCTGCTGTTCACCGCCCGACAACGACCGGGCCGTGGTGTCGAACCGGTTCCGGAGCTCGGGGAACAGCTCGAGCGCCGAGTCGATGGCGGCCGCCGCGTCGTCGCGGCCGAGCGAGTACGTGGCGACGCGCAGGTTGTCGGCAACCGTCAGGCTCGGCAGCAGCCGCCGGCCCTCCGGCACGACGGCCACCCCGGCGGCACGGATCCGCTCGGGACGCAACCTGGCCAGGTCGACGTCGCCGAGCCGCACCTCGCCCGACGTCGGCCGCAGCAGCCCGCCGACGGTCAGCACGAGCGTGCTCTTGCCCGCCCCGTTCGGGCCGAGCAGCGTGGTCACCTCGCCGGGCCGGATCGTGATCGACACGTCGTGCAGCACCGGCCGGTCGCCGCGCTCGACGTGGAGGCCGCTGATCACCAGTTCGTCGCTCATGCCTGCACGCTCTCGTCGTCGCCGAGGTAGGCGCGGATCACCAGTGGGTCGGCGAGCACCTCCGCCGTCGGGCCGCTGGCGATGATCCGGCCGAAGTCGAGCACCGCCACCTGGGTACACGTGGCCGACACCAGCTCCATGTCGTGGTCGACGAGCACGACCATCGCGCCCGCACGGCCGGGGATCTGGCGGATGATCTCGCCCAGCATCGCCGTCTCGTCCTCGGGCAGGCCGGCCGCGGGTTCGTCGAGCAGGACGATCCGGGGAGTGCCGACCACGGCGCGGGCGACCTCGACCAGCCGGCGCTCCGCCGCGCCGAGCGTGCCGACCTCGTGGCGGATCTTGCGGCCGAGACCGACGAACTCGATCGCGTCGACCACGTCGTCGCGCAGCGTCGAGGATCGACGGCTCGACTGCTCCTCGATGAGCAGGACGTTCTCGTACACCGACAGGTCGGCGACGGCCTGTTCGGTCTGGAACGTGCGGCGGATCCCCCAGCGGGCCCGGCGGAACGGCGCCATCGCGAGGACGTCGGCGCCGAATGCCGTGACCGTCCCCGACTGTGGCCGCACGAAGCCGCTCAGGACGTTGAAGAACGTGGTCTTGCCGGCGCCGTTCGGGCCGATCAGCCCGTTGGTGCCGGCGCCGAGGCTGAGACTGACGTCGTCGAGGGGCCGGACGCCGCCGAAGCGCACCGTGAGCCCGGAGATCTCGATCACGACGATGCTCCTGCCGGCGCCGCACCCGCGTCGGCGCGGCTGAACTTGCGTTTGACGGCGTTGCCGAGCCGGGCGAGGTCGGCGACGATGCCACCCGGGGTCGTGAGCAGCACCTGGATCACGCCGAGGCCGAACAGCATCGTGAGCACCTCGGCGGACAGGCCGATCTTCTGCTCGAGCAGGCGCGGCAGGACCCGCAACAGGAACGCCGCGACCACCGCGCCCCACACGCTGTACACGCCGCCCATCAGCACGACCGCGAGCAGGATGATCGACGCCTCGACCGGGAACTGGTTGACGCTGACGCCGCCGGGGCCGGCGGCGAGCAGTGCCCCGGCGACGCCGGTGATGCACGCCGACAGCGCGAACGCCCACAACTTGTAGAGCGTGGTGTGGACCCCGGCGGACACCGCGGTCACCTGACTCTGGCGGATCGACGCCCACGCGCGGCCGGGCTTGCCCTTGATGTGCCACCCGACGAGGAGGAACAGCACCGCGACGACCACGAGCGAGTAGCGGTAGTACGCGACGTCGCCGAGTGCGATCGATGGCCGGGGCAGTGCCGCCGAGCCTGACGGCTTGGTCGCGTCGAAGCCCCAGAACCCGCTGCCGCCGTTGGGGAACTTGTACACCTTCAACAACAGGGTGATCGCCCCGGCCGCCATCAGCGTGATCAGGGCCAGGTAGAGGCCGCTGAGCCGCAGGGCCGGGATCCCGATGATCGAACCGAGCACGCCCGTCAGGACACCGGTGGCGATGAGCACGATCGGGAACGGCAGCGACCACTGCTGTGCGAGGCGCAACGAGATCCAGGCGCCGCTGACGACGAACACCATCTGGCACAGCGAGAACATCCCGACCCGCCCGACGAGGAGGCCGAGCCCGAGCGTGACCGCCGAGTAGATGACGGCCTGCAGCGTGATCTGCAGCCAGAACGACGACAGCACCTCCGGGATCGCGAAGCACAAGAACAGGAACACGACCGCCAGCGTGATGATCCGTTGCGGCGTGGCCGCCGACACCAGCGACGGGAGCCGGGTGTCGACCAGGGCCGGGGCGTCGGGAGCGGTATCGGCGGCTTCGGCCCGGATCACGTCGGCCATCTACGCCACCCGCCCTTCCACCTGGCGCCGCCACCCGAACCAGAGCAGCACCAAGATGGCGCACACGAACGGTGTCATGTTGCGGTACTGGGCCAGGCGGCTGAACGCGTTCAGCTCGGCCTGGATGATGCCGATCACGAATGCCGCGGCGAGCGTGATCCACAACGATTCGAGCCGGCCGATGAGGGCTGCCGCCAGCGCGGCGATCGGGATGCTGAAGGTCAGGGCGGCGATCTCCATCGACACGAGGCTCGCCAGCAGCAGGCCGGAGAACCCGAAGAGCAGCCCGGAGACGAACCATGCCGAAGCCTCGACACGGCGGACGGGAACACCGAGCAGCGCGGTGTTGTCGCGGTCGTCGGCGAGGGCGCGCATCGCCGTGCCGGTCTTGTTCCGCTTCAGGAACACGGTGGTGGCGACGGTGACGACGAGCGGGAAGATCATGCCGACCGCTTGCGTCGCGTTGATCCGCAGCCAGCCCCGCGTGTACTGCCAGCCGGTCGTGGGCAGGCTGAGGCTGCGGACGTCGGCGGTCCAGCGCCACTGCATGAAGCCGAGCAGGATCAGCGCGAACCCGAGCGACGCGCTGGCCTTGACGAGCGGATCGCGGTTGGCGAGCGGTGGCCCGAGCAGCACGCCGTAGATCAGCGTGAGCACGCCGGCGAGCAGGATCGCCAGGCCGTAGGACGCCCACTCGTTGTGCTCGTGGTCGATCAGTGTGAACGCGACCAGCGAGCCCAACGCGCCGACGGCGCCGTAGGCCAGGTTGAGCACCCCGGTGGTGCGGAACAGCACGACCAGTCCGACACCGGACATCGCGTAGACGCCGCCGAGTGCGAGCCCGATGACGATGTACGGCTTGAAATCAGGCATTCCACCTCCATGTCTGCCGCTGCCGGTGGTGAGCAGCGGGAGTTGGTCGGGACGCGCAGTGGGCCCTCCGGCGAACCGAAGGGCCCACTGACGTCGTGGTCGGGGTCAGCCCTCGTTCGCGCGGATCTCGGCGAGCGGGTTGGTCGGGAGCGCCGCGACCTCGAAGCAGTCCTCCGCCTGGACCATCACGCCGTCTTGCGGTGTGACCGTCCGGTCGGTGTTGTTCGAGACGTTCGCGGACGAGCCGTTCTGGTAGTACCACGGCTTGCAGAGCATGTCGCTCTCCATCCCGGTCAGGTTGAAGATCGCCTCGTTGACGCTCTCCTTGGTGATGTCGCCGTCGATGTGCAGCAGGGCCTCGGTCGTGAACCGCCCGACGAGGTAGCCCATCTGGGCGAACGACGAGACCGGGAAGTCGGCGCCCGCTTCCTCGTGGAGCTTCAGCATCAGGTCGATGTCGGGCTTGCCGGCGTCGAGGACGTTGAACTCGGCGTTGATGAGGAACTTGCCGTTCCAGTCGGCGCTGAGCGCCTCGGCGACGCTCGGGTCGTTCGGTGGCGTCGAGCTGGCCCAGATCACCGAGTCGATGAGGCCCTGCTCGTCGATCGCCTGGAGCAGCGGCACGACGGTGGGCCCGGTGAAGTTGAGCACGACACCGCTTCCTTGGCCGCACTCCTGGACGAGTCGTTGCGCCAAGCCGGCCGGGTCGGCGATCGGCACGTCTTCGAGGAACGGCTTGCCCTCGAGGCCCTGGTCGTCGGCGAAGTCGGTGACGCTGGTGTTGTTGAAGTCCATGCCGGGTTGGTTCGGCGACACGACACACAAGGTGCCGGTGGCGCCCGCTCGGACCGCAGCTTGGGCGCCGCCGAGGTTGGAGTAGTACGGGCCCATGTTGACCGCCGACCAGTTGGGGCTGGTGAAGCAGCCGGGTGCGACACCGGCGATGATGGGGTGGTACCCGTTGTCCGCGTAGTAGTCGCCGTTGATGTCGCACTCGAGCAGGTCGGTGTTGCCGACGATGCCGAGCACCTGGTCCTCCTCGACGAGCTTGGTCGCCAGCGAGGCCAGCAATGCTGGGTCGGGCGAGGAGTCTTCGTAGGAGTACTGGATCGGTCGGCCGTTGATGCCGCCGTTGGCGTTGACGCAATCGAAGTAGATCGACGCCATCTGCGGGATCCAGGTGAAGTCGACGCCGGGGATGTTGGTGGCGACGCCGCCGAGCTTGATCGGCTCACCGGTCGCCTCCTCGCCGGTTCCGAGCCCGCATTCACCAGCGGCCTGGATCAGGCCGCTGGCCGCAGGAGCATCACCCGTGGTGCCGGCGTCGGCCGTGGTGCCAGCGTCCGCGGTGGTGTCCTCGGTGGGCGCCGCGGTGTCGGCAGCCGAGCCCCCGTCGTCGTCACTGCCGCAGCTGGCGACGGTGACGAGCGCGAGCGCGGCGGCCAGCGCGTACAGCGGCTTCCTGCGACGGCTGGTGGATGGTGCGGATCTGATGTGCATGGCAACCCCTCCGTGTTCGTTGTTCACGATGAAATTTCGGTGGTCGTTCGCACACTGCAGCGGCCAGCTGATCGATCAGCACGCGCGACGGCCCCAGGTGATGTCATACGTGCTGTCAAGCGTCGCTCGACGATCACTGCTGCCTCCCCCTGGCCCTTCGTGAGCTCGTCCCCCGACGAAGCCCGGTCCCCCAACATGTGTGCACTGTGCGAACAAGTGCGCGCAAGGTGCACACTAGTGGTTGGCGTCTCGACCGTCAATCATCCGGCGGCAGCCCACGACACGAGCCCAGCCGGCCTCAGCGGGCGTACTCGAGATCGTCGAGGTATTCCATGATCCAGTCCTTCTGGTCGGCGAAGACCGGCGGAACCTGGAACTCGTGGCCGAGCGTGGCGTAGGGCTCGTCGATGAGGAACCCCTCGGACTTCGACACCGTCGCTTCGAACAGCGCCCCGCCGGGGGTGCGCACGTAGACCGAATCGAAGTAGCCGCGGTCCTTGCGGTCCGACACGTCGGTGTAGCCGAGACCCTCGAGGTGCGCCTTCACCTCGTCTTGGATCTCGAGCGAGTCGACCTGGAACGCGCAGTGGTGCACCGTGCCCTCGCCGAAGGTCCAGCTCCCGATGTCGAGGTCGGGCTCGCGGACGAAGTCGATGATCGTGCCCGAGCCGCCGGCGCCGATCTCGTAGCGCAGGTAGTTGGCCTCTTCCGCGGTGCGCTTGCCGTTCCAGCCGTTCTCCATGAAGTCCATCGAGCCTTCGAAGTCGTGGACCGACACGGTGATGCCGTGGGTGCCGCGGATGCTGTTCTCGCGGTCGACCTCGCCGCCCGTGTGCGGAACTCGCTCGTCGCCGTCGACGCCGACGAGCTCGTAGTCGAGGCCGCACGGATGCGAGAACTGGAGGACCTTCTCGCCGAAGCGCTCCGACGCGGTGGCCTCGATGCCGTGATCGGACAGCCGCGAGTCCCAGAAGCTGAGCGCCTCGGTCGGCACCGACAGGCTGATCCTGCTGATCTGGCCCGATCCGCGCCGGCCCATGCGGCCCGACTGGCGCATCGGGAAGCAGGTGATCAGCGTCGACTCGTCACCCATGTCGTTGCCGTAATAGAGGTGGTAGATCGGCACGGTCCCGTCGTAGAGGGCGGTCTTCTTGACCGACTTCAGGTCGAGGACCTTGGTGTGGAAGTCGTAATCCTCCTGCGCATCGCCCACACAGAGCGTCATGTGATGGTGGCGGTAAACCGCGTGCTGCGGATCGGTCATGGTGTACCTCCTGTACGTGTGCCCGCCGACCCCCAGTCGCCGAGCGCGGAACGCATCCTGCGGGTCATCCGTGCGATATCCGCACATGCGTTCATCTTGTGAACGCGATACTACGTCTGGGGCGACCCGCGTTCAAGGGGTCGGCGCGTCGGGAGGTGAGCGCCATGGAGCCGGAAGATGCCACACGACAGGGTGATCGCCGCGGCGGCGACGCGGTCTGGACGCAGGTCGAGCGGCTCGTCGCCGACCTCCGCCGACGCGGCGCCGAGGTCTCGCTGCACGAGGTGTTGGACGCGGCACGGGCGATCGAACACGTCGATCTCGCTCGGCGGGTGGAGCTGCGCACGATGCTGGCCGCGACGTTGGTCAAGCACGCGCACCACGAGCCGCTGTTCTCGCTGCTGTTCGATCGCCACTTCCCGGCACGGCCGCCGGCGGGCGGGCACACCGGCGAGATCGAGCCCGACGTGTTCGACCGCGACCCGCTCGACCCCGGCGTCGACGCCCTCCGGCTCGCCGAGACGCTCGTCGACCGCCACGCCGGCTTCGACGAGGGAACGCGCACCGAGCGTTACCACCTCGCCCGCGTGCTGCGCGCGATCGACCTCGCTGCCGTGCTCTCCGCGGCGATCTCCCGCGCCAGGCGCGACGGCGAAACGGTCGATCGGGCCGAGCTGGATGCCCGCGTCGCGGCGCTGCGCGAGATGATCGCCGCCGAGGTCAGGACCCGGCTCCTCGATGCCACCGACGACGCGGCTCGCCGCGGGCTCGACATCGGCCGTACGGCTGACCCCTTCGATGTGGAGCTCGCACGAGCGACCGTCAGCGAGCTCGACGACGTGCGCGCCGCGATCCGGCCCCTCGCCCGCCGTCTCGCCGCCCAGCTCCGGCGCCGCCGACGCGCTGGCGCCGGCGGGCGGGTCGATCTGCGCCACACGATCCACCGATCGCTCGCCCACGGCGGGGTGCCGCTCGACGTCGTCAACCATCGGCGGCGAGCCCACCGCCCCGAGCTGTTCGTGCTGTGCGACGTCTCGGGATCGGTCGCCGAGTTCTCCGGCTTCACGTTGACCCTGATCTCCGCGCTGGCCGACGAGCTGCGCGCGACGCGGACGTTCGCGTTCGTCGATGCGATCGACGAGATCAGCGCGCTCGTGCGTTCGACCGACCGCGTGATCGAGCCGTGGCAGCTGCTGCAGTCAGGTCGCGTCATCGGCGACGACGGTCACAGCGACTACGGCCGCGTGCTCGACGCGTTCTGGGAGCGTTACGGCCGCCACGGATTGACGTCGAAGAGCACCGTGGTGATCGTCGGCGACGCGCGCGGCAACCATCGCCCGGCGCGCGCCGAGGTGATCGGCGCCATCGCCGCCCGGTCGCGTCGCGTCTACTGGCTCAACCCCGAGCCACGCGCCGAGTGGAACACGACCGACTCGGCCCAGGCGGCCTACGCCGAGCACTGCACAGCCGTGTTCGAGGTCCGCACGCTCGGCCAGCTCTCCGCCGCCGTCCTCGAGATGTTGTGAGCCTGCTGGGCGGGGCGGATCAGCTCGAGCCGATGAGCGCGTCGAGTGCCGGTTTGGCGGCGAGGGCGGTTTCGAGGTGTTCCGCATGCGCCCGGCCGGGCGCGGCCAGGCGGTTGAAGCCGACCGACAGCTTGGCGAAGCCGAGCTCGATCGCTTCTTCGACTGTGGCCTGCCAGCCGTCACCGAGATACACGCGGCCGTGGATCGGCAGCGTGACGGGATCGCGGTCGATGTCCTCACACAGCTCACGGAGACGTCGCACCGCGTCGCGGACCGGGACGGGGTCGAGGCCGGGGATGAGCAGCGGCATCCAACCGTCGGCGGTGCGCGCCACCCGCCGCAGGGCCGGCTCGGAGGCTCCGCTGCCGATGTAGAGCGGCAGCGGATGCGGCGGCCGCGGGTTGATGCCGACGCGGTCGAGGTGGTGGAACTCGCCGTCGAAGCTCACCAGTGGTTCGTTCCACAGCGCGCGCATCACGACCATCTGCTCCCCGAGCCGCCTCGTCCGTTCGGCGTGGTCGACCCCGAGGCCCTCGTACTCCGCTGCGTTCCACCCGACACCCACGGCGACCGACAGCCGTCCGCCGGACAGCAGGTCCAGCGTGGCGAGCTGTTTGGCCACGAGCGCCGTCTGGCGTTGCGGGAGCACGAGCACGCTCGTGACGAACTCGATCCGCTCGGTGATCGCGGCGAGGTGGGCGAAGAGCACGAGGATCTCGTGGAACACGTGCTCGTTCGTGTACGGCGGCGAATCGAACGATCCGAACGGGCCTGCCCCGAGCCGATCGGCACTCGCCCCGAGCACATGGTCGTAGGCCATCAGGTGCTCGAACCCCGCGGCCTCGGCCGTGCGCGCCCACGACCGGATCGCGTCGGGGTCGGTCCCGCTGTCGGCCTGGGAGAACACCACACCGATCTGCACGACGTGTCCTCAGGGCTCCAGCATGGCGACGACCTGGTCGGTCGTCTGCACGTCGCCGAAGAACATCGCGACGTTGTCGAGCGTGGCGCGGTGCGCGGCCTCGGTGATCGTGGCGTTCGCGTCGTCGACCATGACGACGCGGTAGTTGAGCATCATCGCGTCGCGGGCGGTCGACTCACAGCACACGTTGGTGAGTGTGCCGACGATGACGAGCGTGGTGACGCCGCGCTCGTCGAGCAGCTCCTGCAGGTTGGACGAGCCGTGGATCAGCGCGCTGAAGCGGTGCTTGTCGACGACGAGGTCGCCGTCGACGACTTCGAGCAGGTGCCACAGCCGGTGGCCGTCGGCGTCGGGCTCGATGGCCTTGAACGGCGTGGCCCCGTCGCGGCCGCCGTTGACCGGCAGGAACGCCGTCCACGTCGTGGCCAGTTCGTCGGGATCGAACGTCATCCGGATCCACGCGACGGTCCCGCCGGCCGTGCGCGTCGCCGCCGCCAGCCGGTTGATGTTGGGCACGATGTCACGCGCCGCCGGCACTTCGAGCGCCGAGCCTGGCTCGACGAAGAAGTTCTGCATGTCGATCACGACGAGGGCGGTCGTGGCCGGATCGAGCTCGTGCACGACACGCAGTTCGCCGCGCAGATCGGTGATCGCGGTCAGCACATCGGGCGACACGTCGGGCTGGCGCATGCACCGAGTCTGTCACGGACGGGCTTGACAGCGCGCGGAACGGGGGCGAGAGTGCGTACGGCAGATGCACAATTGTTCGGTACTCGTACACATCAGGAGTTCGTGATGAGCCAATTCTCGACCACCGACCACCTGGCCGAGGTGCTCGAGGCGTACAGCCACCCGACCGACGAGCGCATCGGCGAGATCACACGGGCCGCGATCAAGCACCTGTTCGCGTTCGCCGAGGAGGTCGAGCTCACCCGCGAGGAATGGTTCGCCGGCATCGACTTGCTGACCGCGATCGGTCACAAGTGTGACGACCAGCGCCAGGAGTTCGTGTTGCTGTCCGACACGCTCGGGCTGTCGATGCTCGTCGAGATGATCAACCAGAAAGGTGCCGAGGGCACGACCGACCCGACGGTGTTCGGTCCGTTCCACGTGCCGGGGGCACCGATGCTCCAGATGGGCGATTCGATCCTCGTCGACGCCGATCCCGGCCCCGAGCTCACGTTCCGCGGCACCGTGCGCGACCTCGACGGCGAGCCGATCGACCAGGCCGAGCTCGACGTGTGGCAAGGCGCGACGAACGGCCTCTACAACGTGCAGGACGCCGACCAGTGCGACACGAACCTGCGTGGCCGGTTCCTCACCGGGCCCGACGGCAACTACGAGTTCCGCACCGTCCGCCCGGTGGCCTATCCCGTGCCCGAGGACGGGCCGGTCGGTTCGATGCTGCGCGCCAACGGCCGCCACAACTGGCGGCCGGCGCACACCCACGTCGTGGTGAGCGCGCCGGCGTACAAGACGGTCATCACGCATCTGTTCGACCGCGAGTCCGACTACCTCGACTCCGACACGGTGTTCGGTGTGCGCGACTCGCTGGTGGTCGACATGTCGAAGGGGACCGTCGAGTTCGACTTCGTACTCGAACCCGGCGGTTGACGTTCGAGTCCTGCCGCACCACGCGGCGTCACATCACCCGGTCCGAACGTTCTAACCTCAGGGACTGGCAACGAGTTCAGGGGGTTCACATGGCTGGTGCTGGTTCGATCTTGGGCAACGAGGTGCTCCGACTGGAGGACCCGACGCTGCTCACCGGTGACGGGAAGTACGTCGACGACCTCGTCGAGACGGGGATGCTCCACGTCGCGCTCGTCCGGTCGCCGGTGGCGCACGGCACGATCAACTCGGTCGACCTGGGCGACGCCGGGTCGATGCCCGGGGTGGTCGCCGTGTTCCACGCCGGCAACGACCTCGGCATGCCGGCGATGCAGGGCTTCCCGATGCTGCCGCCCGACTACAACCGGCCCATCTTCGCCGGCGACCGCGTCCGCCTCGTCGGCGACGTGATCGCCGCGGTGATCGCCGAGACCAAGGCCCAGGCCGACGACGCCGCCGGACAGATCTACGCCGACATCGATCCGCTGCCCGTGGTGATGACCGCCGCCGCCGGGCTCGCTCCCGACGCGCCGCTGCTGTTCCCCGAGACCGGGTCGAACGTGTGCTTCGCCACCGAGCTCGGCAAGGAGGGCGGCGACCCGTGCGAGGGCGCCGACGCGGTCGCCGAGGTCACGATGGTCAGCCAACGGGTGGCCGGTGTGCCGATGGAGACCAACGGCGTGCTGTGCGTCCCCGACGACGGTGGGCTCACGATGTGGGTGTCGCATCAGGCGCCGCACACGATCCACGCCGGCTATGCCCCGATGCTCGGCCTCGAGCCCGAGCAGCTGCGCATCGTGTGTCCGTGGGTGGGCGGCGGCTTCGGCCCGAAGGCAGCCGGGTACATCGAGCACCTGATCGCCGGGAAGGCCGCGTTGACGCTCGGTCGGCCGGTCAAGTGGGTCGAGAGCCGGTCGGAGGACATGATCTCGTTGGTGCAGGGCCGCGACTACGTGATGACGGCGCGGCTCGGGGTGGGCCACGACGGCAAGATCGTCGGGCTCGACTGCGAGGTGCTCGCGTCCGCGGGCGCGTACCCGGCGATCGGCGCGATCCTGCCGATGCTGACCCAGATGATGTCGGTCGGGGTGTACGAGGTGCCCAAGGTGCGCTTCGACGCCAAGACGGTGCTCACCAACAACACCCCCATCGGCGCGTACCGCGGCGCCGGCCGCCCGGAGGCGACCCAGCTCATCGAGCGCGTGCTCGACGTGGCGGCCGACCGGATCGGGATGGATCCGGCCGAGATCAGGCGCGTCAACTTCATGCAGCCCGACACGTTCCCGCGCACCACCATCTCCGGGGGCAACTACGACTCGGGCGAGTACGAAAAGGCACTCGACGCCGCCCTCGAAGCCGCCGGCTACACGGCGCTGCGCGCCGAGCAGGCGGCGCGTCGCGCGTCGGGCGACACGAAGCAGTTGGGGATCGGCGTGTCGGCCTACGTCGAGGTGACCGCGCCGGTCGGGCTGCACATCGAGTGGGGGGCCTGCGAGGTCAACGACGACGGTTCGGCCACGGTGTTCGCCGGCACGAGCGTGCACGGCCAGGGCCACGCCACGTCGTTCGCGATGCTCGCCAGCGAGGTGCTCGGCATCCCGATGGACAAGATCAACCTCGTCAACTCCGACACCGCCCGCGTGCCGCGCGGGTCGGGCACGCTCGGGTCGCGTTCGCTGCAGACCGCGGGCAGCGCCATCCACCTGGCGTCCGAGGGCGTACTCGACCGCGCGAAGCAGATCGCGGCCCACATGCTGGAGGCCTCGGCCGACGACATCGTGGTCGGCGACGGCGGATTGCAGGTCGCCGGCGTGCCGGCCAACGCGGTCACCTGGGTCGAGTTGGCGGCGGCGTCGAAGGATCCGTCGAAGCTGCCCGCCGGTGTCGAGCCGGGGGCGCTGCGCCACGAGCTCGACTTCGACGGCACCGATTCGACGTTCCCGTTCGGAGCCCACGTGTCGGTGGTCGAGGTCGACACCGAGACGGGCCGCGTCACGATGGTCCGCCACGTGGCGGTCGACGACTGTGGCCGCATCCTCAACCCGATGCTCGTACGGGGCCAGCAGCACGGTGGCATCGCGCAGGGCGCGGCGCAGGCGTTGTTCGAGCAGATTTCCTACGACCCCGACGGCAACCCGATCACGTCGAACCTGGCCGACTACGCGATCCCGTCAGCGGCCGAGCTGTGCAGCTTCGAGACGTCGAACACCCAGACCGACAGCCCCCGCAACCCGCTCGGCGCGAAGGGGATCGGCGAGTCCGGCACGATCGGCTCCACGCCGGCGATCCAGAACGCCGTCGTCGATGCGGTCTCCCACCTCGGCGTCACCCACATCGACATGCCCTGCACCGCCGAGCGCGTGTGGGCAGCCATCCAGGCCACCCGCTGACCGACCCGGCGCGACGCCGGTCACTCCGACCCGGGTGTTGCCGGAACGGCGACGTTCAAGTGGTCTCGTGACAGCGGTTCGGTCGTCATGCCGGTCCGGATGGTGCGGGGCACGCAGGTGATGCTGGATCGACTCTCGCTCGACGCTCGCTTCACGCTCGAGGCGGGCCGGGACTGGGTGGCGGGGTCGGGTCGCCGGGCGCCGGACCGCCAGGACCCGACACCGACGCACGACACCGAGCAGGTTCAGCGACCGACCACCCTCGAGATGTGCTCAGCGAGTGCATCGGTGAAGCGAGCAGCGAACGCTCGCTCGTCGACGTCAAGGTCCATCGGACGCGCTGCGTCGGCGACCGCGTCGACGAGGGCCGGCGAGTACTCGGCGATGGCCGCCTCGATGACGTCGAAGTCGACGTTCGCCGATCTCGCGAACTTCTTCCAGTCCTCGATGCGCAGGTACTTGACCTTGCCCTGCTTGTTGATGCGCATCGCGAGCTCCCACTTGTGCCAGTTCCACTCGGGCATCACGAGGGCGGACGCCACGTCGTAGAGCGGTGCAAGGCGGGCGTTGGTGCCACTGAGCACCAGCCCGTAGTTCTTGGCATGGGCGTCGGTGCCGGCGATCAGCCAGTTGAACACCAGCGCCTGCACGAATCGGTCGACATCGGCCTCGCCGGCGAACACGGAGCGGATCGCGGTGATGATGTCGGCCGGGCCGGGGCCACCGTCGCGCTGGTACTTGAGGTCGGGCATCACGCCGAGGGCCTGACACATGTCGACCTGGTGCAGCCGCCGCAGCTCACCATTGACCCGGCGCCGGTCGTAGCGTTCGACGACGACCACCCGCTCGTCGTCGAACCGGGCAAGCTCGGACGAGGCGGCCAGCAGCCCGAGCCGCTGCGCTGCCCGCAGACACAGGTGCTCGTTGAGGTCGTGATGCCCGATCCCGGGGATCGCCGGCTTGAAGATGTGCGTGGTCGGGATGCGCCCCGACGGACGCGCCCACCCATCGGTCGTTCGATGCAGTGCGAACTTGGTCTGGGCGCCGGCGAGCGAGAAGTGCCCTCCTCGTGCTCCCCCAGGTTGCTGCCAGGTGTAGGGATCGGTGCGCAGGTCGCGCAGCATCTGGGCGATGTCGGAGGTGGTCAGCGGCTCGAGCGTCCCAGCGTGGAGTTCGCCAACGCCCTCGGACGGTACGAACTGCACCGCACCAGCGCAATCGGAACCGACGTGGGCAAGGATCGCGAATGCATTGCGAGGCGACACCCCGAAGAGCCGACCCCAACGATCGAGGACCTGGTCGTTGTCCGGCAGCAGGCCGGCGACGAACGGCGCGACCTCCGCATGGGTGTACTCGCTGCCGGCGACGGTCAGCCTGGGCGACATGGGCGTCGCCTCGGCCGGGTAGTCCGCGTCGTACACGTACCGCAGCCGACCGTTGCGGTCCTGGGAGAGAGTTCCTGCGGCGCGCCCGTCGATGAACGTTGCAAGGTCGCGGATCACTCGCCGGCTCCTTGAACGTGGCCGAGCAGATCGTCGCCTCCCCCGCTGGAGCGCTCGGTGATCGCCAGCTCACGATCGAGGGCAGCGATGACACGGACGACGATGCCGATCTCGCCCCGCGGGTTGCCGCCCTCGAGCGCCACCAACGTCCGTCGGCTGATGCCGGCGCGAGCAGCAAGATCGTCCTGCGTCCAGCCGCGCTGCTTGCGCTCCCGTCGAATCGTTACTCCGAGCTCGTTCACGGTTCGGATGTTCATTGATGAGAACGTACCTGCACAATCATGCATGTGCAAGCCCGTTCACTTTCATGATGGTGCATGAGCTTGCACATGGCTGCTCGATGCCGGTCGCTCCCAGGAGGACAGTTCACCGAGTTGGATGTCGCCCCGTCAGAGGCTGCTGGCGCTCATGCCGATGCGTTCGTGGTGTCGGTGCTGGCGGGCCGGACCGGTGGGTCGGGATGGCTGGCTCCCGCGGTGACGGCCTCGTCTGGGACGGTGACCATGAATGCGTA
>CAZYWK010000053.1:0-27623 GCA_964651825.1 uncultured Ilumatobacteraceae bacterium
CAGGTAGTTCTCGTGGCAGCCGTAGCTGTTGCCCTTGCCGTCGGAGTTGTTCTTGTGGACGACGATCTCGGCGCCGTCCGGCAGCAACGACCGTGCGTGCTGCATCGAAGCCCGCACGATGTCCTCCGCGGCGCGGTCCCAGATGACCGCCTCCATCGCCGTGGTGACCTCGGGCGTCGAGATCTCCGGGTGGGCGTGGTCGACGTAGTACCGGGCCCCGTTGGTGAGCACCGCGTTGACGAGGGTCGTCTCGACCTCGGGAGCGAGCGAGTCGTCGAGCGAGAACCCGCGGGCGTCGTTGGCCGGATGCTCGTCTTCGAAGTCCCAGCCGATCCGTCCGCGCTTGCGGGCGGTGGCCGCGACGTAGGCGTTGATGAGCATCGACGAGGCGGAGACGGGATTGTTCTCCGCGCCGCGCACCATGATGCCGTACTCGGTCTCGAGCCCGCACACCTTCGGCAGCGCCATATCGGCAACCTATCGGAGCCACGGCACGACGTGGCGGTCATCACCCCGAACGGGGCGATCTACAGGTACTGACCGGTCTGGACGCGTTCGATCGCCCGGCCGCCGACACCGTCGGTGGTGGCGGTCTCCGACACGAGGGTCCGGATGAACACGATCCGCTCGCCCTTCTTGCCGGAGATCTTCGCCCAGTCGTCGGGGTTGGTGGTGTTCGGTAGGTCCTCGTGCTCCTTGTACTCCTGCTTGATGGAGGCGAGCAGGTCCTGGGTGCACACGCCTTTGGCGCCACCGCCGATCACCCGTTTGATGGCGAGCTTCTTGGCCCGCCGGACCACGTTCTCGATCATGGCGCCCGAGGAGAAGTCCTTGTAGTAGAGGATCTCCTTGTCGCCGTTCTGGTAGGTGACCTCGAGGAACCGGTTGGCCTCGTCGTCGCGGTACATCTCCTCGACGGTCGCGTCGATCATGTCGGGGATCGACTCGCCCTCGGCGATCGGGATCTCGTTGGTGAGGTACCGGGAGAAGATCTGACGTGCGGCGTCGGCGGTCGGCCGTTCGATCTTGATCTTCACGTCGAGGCGGCCGGGCCGCAGGATGGCCGGGTCGATCAGATCCTCACGGTTGGTCGCACCGATCACGATCACGTTCTTCAAGCCCTCGACGCCGTCGATCTCCGCGAGCAGCTGGGGCACGATGGTCGATTCCATGTCGGAGCTGATGCCGGAGCCGCGGGTGCGGAACATCGAGTCCATCTCGTCGAAGAACACGATGACCGGCCAGCCCTCGTCGCTCTTCTCCCGCGCCCGCTGGAACACGAGGCGGATCTGGCGTTCGGTCTCGCCGACGTACTTGTTCAACAGCTCGGGGCCCTTGATGTTGATGAAGTAGCTGCGGCCCTTGCCCTCCCCCACCGTCTCGGCGACCTTCTTGGCCAGGCTGTTGGCGACCGCCTTCGCGATCAGCGTCTTGCCGCACCCCGGGGGCCCGTAGAGCAGGATCCCCTTGGGTGCCGGCAGCTGGTGCTCGGCGAAGAGGTCCTGGTGGAGGAACGGCAGCTCGACGGCGTCGGCGATCTGCTCGATCTGGTCGTCGAGGCCGCCGATGTCGGAGTAGCTGATGTCGGGCACCTCTTCGAGCAGCAGGTGCTCGACTTCGGGGCGTGGCAGCTTCTCGAGCAGCAGGTTGGAACGGGTGTCGAGGCGGAGGTGGTCGCCGCTGCGGATGTGCATGCCGCGGATGGCGTCGGCGAGCTCGCAGACACGCTCCTCGTCGCCGCGGCCGACGACCACGATGCGCACCCCATCGTCCATCACTTCCTTGACGGTGACGACCTCGCCGGTGATCTCGGGGTCGCGGGCGAGCACCACGTTGAAGCTCTCGTTCAACACGACCTCGGAACCCCGGTCGAGCAGCTCGTGGTCGATGTCGGGATGCAGCGACACCCGCATCTTGCGTCCGCTGGTGAGGATGTCGACGGTCTCGTCGTCGTTCTTGCCGACCACGATGCCGTACCCCGATGGTGGTTGGGACAGCTTGTCGACCTCGTCGCGCAGGGTGGCGATGTGTTCGCGCGCCTCGCGCAGCGTGTAGGAGAGCTTTTCGTTCTGGCCGACCGCTTGCGCGAGTTGGCCCTTGGTCTCCAGGAGGCGCTCTTCGAGCGAGTGCACGCGTCGTGGCGCGTCGGCGAGACGCGCCCGCAGGTGGGCGATCTCCTCGATCAGGGCAGCCACCTGCACCGTCTCGGACTCGTCCTGGCCCGGGTCGGTCGGGCGCTCGTCACCGTCGTTCGCCATGAACCGAATGTACACGCGGTGATCCGAAACATGTTTGCACGCGCTCGGCCGTGTAAACTCCGTCGTGTACTACAGCGCCGCACCGGTGCGCTGTTCCCCCTTTCACGAGGAGCTGTGAACGACATGAAGGTCTGGATCGATCAGGATCTCTGCACCGGCGACGGACTGTGCGAGGAGATCGCGCCGGACGTCTTCACGCTGCTCGACGACGGCCTGGCCTATGTCGTCGAGAACGGCAAGATCTTCGCCGCCGCCAAGGGCAACCCCCAGGGCGCAGACGGGCTCGCCGAGATCCCCGACGGCCAGCTCGACGCCGTCATCGAATCCGCCGAGGAGTGCCCCGGCGAGTGCATCTACATCGAACCCTGACCCGGGTTCGACCTCCACCACAGCACGGGTTCACCCGGCGTTTGCGTCGGGATTCGGCACCGGCAGGTGTGATCGGATCCCGACGCAAACGTCACTCGGGGGTAGGTTCGGGTTGATGGGTGCTGCGGCGGAACCGGTGCGGCGATCGCGGAACGCCCGCGGCGAGGGCGAGCGGCTGCGCGCCGACCTGCTGGAGGCGGCGGCGAACCTGATGGCGACGCACGGCGACATCGAGAGCATCTCGCTGCGTGCGGTGGCGCGGGAGGCCGGTGTCTCCCCGACGGCCGTGTACCGGCACTTCGAGGACCACCACGACCTCCTGCGGGAGTCGGTGGAGTACTGCTGGACGAGCTTCCGCCAGGCATTGGTCGATTCCACACTCGGCGTCACCGATCCCTTCGACGAGCTCGAGCGACTCGGTGCGGCCTACGCCCAGTTCGCGCTGGATCACCCTGGCCAGTACCGCGTGATGTTCTCCAACCGGATCGAGCTCGGTGACGCCGACGTCACCATCGGTCTCGCCGCCTACCAGCTCCTGGTCGACGCCGTTGTTCGCATCCTCGACGCGCTGGGCGACGGCCGCAGCCCGTACTTCGTCGCCGCCCAACTGCACACCTGGATGCACGGAACGGTCGATCTCTGCGCGAGCCATCCCGACATGCACTGGCCGGGCACCGACAGTCTGCTCGACGGCATGGTCGAGGCCTTGCGTCTTCGCCGGCCCGTCGCCGGGCCCTGAGCGATCGAGCCGGTCAGCGGACGTTCAGTTGCGGCCGAGGAACCGAGCCACGCTGAGGAAGCCGGTGTGGGCGACCATGCGATGGTCGGGGCGCACCGCTTGGCCGTCGATGTGCCACCCCCGGTGGAGTACCTCGATCGTGCGGGCATCGATCCACTTGCCCTTCAGTGCCTCACGCACCTGGGCGGCTTGGGTGATCGATGGGGTGTAGGCCACCAGCAGCCCACCGGCCGACAGCACCCCCTCCGCGTGGGGAACGACCCGCCACGGTTCGGGCAGGTCGAGCACGACACGATCGAACGGACCGTGGGACGGGTCGATGCCTTCGTAGCTGTCACCGATGTGCACCTGGTAGCGGTCGAGCACGCCGGCGCCGAGGAAGCTTTCGACGTTCTTGCGGGCCCGGTTGGCGAAGTCCTCGCGCAGCTCGTAGCCGACGATGTCGGCGCCGTAGCGCAACATCGTCATCGACAGCGCGCCCGATCCGATGCCGCTCTCGAAAACCCGCACACCCGGGCCGATGTCGGCCAGGATGCAGATCGGCCCGAGGTCCTTGGGATAGATCACCTGCGCACCGCGGGGCATCTCGACGACGAAGTCCTCGAGCGTCGGGCGCAGTGCGGTGTATTCGGCGCCCTTCGTCGAACGGACGACGACCCCCTCGCGCTCGCCGATGATCGACGCGTGGGTGACGAAACCGGCGTGGGAATGGAACTCCCCGCCGTCGACGAGATCGATCAGATAGCGCCGCTTCTTCGAGTCGAGCAACAACGACTTCTCGCCCGCGGCGAAGTTGCCGGTCACCGCCGCCGCCGTCCCGCCAGCACGAGCTCCACCGGGACCGGGTCGATCGAACGCGACTTCTCCAACAACCGGCAGAACGCGCAGACGGCGCCCGTGGTCGGCGACCCGCACCGCTCACACGAGTTCAGGCCGTCGACGGCAGCGGCCGAATGCCCGGCGAGCAGCGGCGCCATCCGATCGAGGAAGCCCAGGTAGAACGCCGCCTTGGCGCCGGGCGAACCGGCCTCGATCGTGTTGAGCGTCTCCTTGTAGCCGAGGTGGCGGTTGCCGGCCGCCATCGGGCACTCCTCCACGAGGTAGTCGATGCCCCGCACGACGCACCAGGCAGCCGTCTCGCGTTCGGTCAGCCGCACGAGCGGTTTCACCTTGCGCGGGAAGCCGGCGGTCGCCGGCAGGACGGGAAGTTGGCGGGCGAGGTAGTCGATGTCCCAACGCAGCGTGTTGCCGAACAGCACCGCGGCCTCGTCGTCGAGGTTGTGCCCAGTGACGACCACGTCGTACCCACCGTCGAGCGCCGCCTGGTCGAAGAGCCGACGCTTCGACAGCCCACACGCCGAGCACGGCACACGGCCGGTGGCCGTGGCGGCCGTCGGGACGTCGTAGCCGTAGTCGTCGCGCAGGTCGATGACCTGCAGCTGCAGGCCACGTTCGTCGGCGAAGCGACGCACGTATCCGCCGCTCTCGTCGGAGTAGTCGCCGATCCCGAGCCCGACGTACAGCCCGTCGGCGTGGTAGCCGGCCTCGACGAGGAGGTCCCACACGGCGAGGGAGTCCTTGCCGCCGCTGACCGCGACGAGGATCCGGTCGTCCGGGTGCAGCATGTCGAAGTCGTCGATCGCCTTGACGACCTGCCGCCGGCACAGCTGCTGCAGGTGTTCGGCGCAGAAGTGGGCGTTGTGTCGCGGCAGGTCGATCACCGCCGGCGCCTTGCACACCTTGCACTTGCTGCCCACCGCCGTCATTGCGCACCTCCCGAGATCACCGGTCGGACCTCGATCACGTCGTCGTCGGCGAGCCGTGCGTCGCCCGGCACCAGCGTGCCGTTGCAGATCACGAGATGCGACTCGCGTGGCAGGTCGAGTTCCTCGAGCAGACGGTTGACGGTGCGTGCGCCCTGCACCTCGATCTCCCGCCGCGGGTTCCGCAGCATGACCTTCACGGCCGAAAGCCAGGGTCCTCGGCCTCGGCCTTCGCCTGTTCGAACATCTGTGCCTGCAGGCGCCGACGCGACAGGCCGAGCTCCTTCAGTTGCTTGCGCGTCTTCGGTCTGATCGTCGTGACCCGCACCGAGTGGCCGGGTCCGACCGCGAATCGCGCCAGCCGTTCGGAGCGTCGTCCGAACGTGCCCTCGACCGGTCCGCGCAGCACGAGGGCCACCGCGACGACCCGCCAGAACGGGCTCTTGCCCAGCAGGCCCTGCTGGATCGCACGGCGTTGGATCACGTACGACGGCCGGATCGCGCCGGGCACGGTCTTGGACAAGCCGAGCCCGTTCATCACCATCCGGCGCCGACGCATCAACGTCCGGGCGATGCTGGCCATCAGACGCGTCGGATCTCGACGATGGCGCTGCGCTTCTTGCCGGAGCGCTTGCCGAGCATGAAGAACAGCAGGAGCAGGAGCAACCCACCGCCCGCGGCGACGGTCGCAGCCGTGGTCTTCTTGTCCTCCACGGCGCCTTGCACGTCGCCTTGAAGGGCCCGGAACTTGCGCTCGAGATCCTCAGGCGTGATCTTGTTCGGCTGGGCAGGCATCGTTGACTCCTACTTCGGTTCCTTGTTCAGCGTCGACTTCTTGATCCGCAGCAGCGTGAGTACGAGCAGAACGATCGCCACGACGAGCGTGATCAGGTAGGCGAGCCACGAGAGCGATCCGCTGGCCACGCGATCCCACTCCACCTGGAGCACGCGAAGCACTCCGAGCAGCACGATCACGAGGCCGAGCCCGAGACAGAACGCCCCAGCGGCGCCGTAGGCGATCCAGCGACCGATGCCGCGCAGCGGATCGACCGTCTCCTGCTTGACGTAGGTCCGGACGTAGTCGATCAATTCGGGGATCGACGTGTCGTCGAGGTTCTTCCTTCGACGACGTTGGCTGTTGCTGTCGGACACGGAGACCGTTTCTATCACGAAAGCCGGAACTTCAACATGGCGTCGACATCGTCGAGCACCTCGTCGAGGATGCGCAACCGGTCCATGGGGCCGGGCGCCGCGAGCAGCCGGAACCGGTCGGCGGGGCCGATCGGTGCCATCGCGGCCAGGTGGTACGTGGCAACGAGCAGATCGTCGGAGATCGTGGTGTCGTCCCGGTCGACGGCCTGCCCCTCGACCTCCGCGGCGAGCAGCAAGGTGGCCTTCACCCGTGCGTGACTGCGGCGCACCTCTCCGTCGAGGCCTGGTGGGTCGGGGTCGACGTCGGGCCAGTCGTCGACGTCGGCGATCGGGTACGGGTCGTCCGGCAGCCACGCGTTGACGGTGATGCGCCTGGTGCCGACGGCGACCAACGCGTACCGGCTCTCGTCGAGGGCGTCGATCTGCAGGATCTTGGCGATCGTGCCGATCATGGCCCGCTCGTCACCGCCACCCGCCTCGAACCCGTGCGTGATCAACACCTGCCCGAACTCCGGCTCGCCGTCCTCACGCAGCAGATCGATGATCATCTGCCGGTACCTCGGCTCGAACACGTGGAGCGGCAGTATCCCGCCCGGCAGCAACACGGTGCCGAGGGGGAACATCGGCAGGGCCGCCATCGCCCCACCGTACGCCGCTCAGCCCTACGGTTGTGTTCCCACCAATCCCTCGTTGGATGTGGTGTCAGCGGGGGCCGAGTTCGGTGACGTCGGCGCCGGCCGGGTAGCTGTCGAGGCGCTCGGCGAGGGCCAGCCAGAGCGGCTCGAACTTGCGGTCGGTCGTGATGTCGGGCTCGTTCAGGATCATCACGTACTCGATCGAGGCGCCATTCGTGGCGGGCAGATAGCCGGCGAGCGACTTGACCGCCGGGGGATCGATGTTGTCGGGCGGGTTGTTCAGGGTGCCGGTCTTTCCGAGCAGGCGCCCTTCCACCGACGTTCCGACGAACTCACCTGCCAGGGTGCCGGTCCGGCCCGCAACCGGCAGGGCGGCGGGGATCGGCCCGTCGGCGACATGCTGCAACACGGCCAGGACCGCCGCGCACGTGAGCGTGTTGTCGAGACTGAGGCCCGAGCCGTCCATCGGGCGCACCCCGTCCATCGGCACACCCCACGACCGCAGCGTCTGGTCGATCGCGACGAGTCCCGCCGCCCGGGTTCCCTGACCACCCGCGGCGAAGCCGATCTCCTTGAGCAGCATCTCGGCGGTGTTGTCGTCGCTGTTCGTGAGCATCTCGGTCACCACCGCCGACAAGGGCGCCGACTGGACGGATCCGATCTCGACCGCCGCCGGGTCGGCGACCCCGGACGCCCAGGTGCCACCGACCCTGATACCGCGCGCCTGGAGCAGCCTGACGAGCTCACGCGCCGCGGCTTCGTTCGGGTCGTCCTGCACGCTCGATCGGCCGACGGTGCGGGAGTCATTGACCAGCAGGGCGTCGTACGGACCGGCCTCGACGACGCGGATGTCGTCGCCCCACCCCTCGACGAAGAACTCGTCGTCGTAGCGGGTGCCGTCGCCGATCAGGGAGCCGTTGATCCGGGTGATCCCGGCGGTGACGAAAGCATCGGCGAGCGTGTCGAGTGACGTCGTGTTGAACGCCGGCACCGGATCGCGGTCGAGCGGGAAGTCCGAAGCCGTCAACAGCGGATCGCCCCCACCGATCAGGAACACGTCGCCGTCGATCACCCCATCGACCGGCGCCGGTCCGGTGACGCGCGTCACGTAGGTGAAGTCCGGGCCGAGCACCTCGAGGGCGACGGCAGCCGTGATCAGCTTCTGGACGCTCGCCGGGATGACGGCGGTCTGTTCGTTTGTCCCCGTGACGTGGCGCCCGTCGACCGACACCGATGAGCACGATCGTGGACCGACGTAGCCGTACACCTGCTCGACCTGGCCGGCGAGGGCGTTGGCGTTGGCCACGGCAGCCACCGCTCGAGGCGCGCGGCGGAAGTCGAACAAGGAGGTGGTCAGTGGCGTCGCGGCACCCGGGTGCGCCGCCGTCGCGTCGCCGGGCACGGTGGTCGTCGTGCTGGCCACGGCATCCTCGGCCGCCTGTGCGGCCTCGTAGTCGTCCGCCTTGGCGTCTGACCACATGAGCAGCGGCACCAGCGCGGCGACAGGGATCACCGCCACCAGCAGCAGCGCCAGCAGGGGCGTTCGCGGATACCTGACCGGTGGAGCGACGAGATCGACGCGCACGGCCTACCCGATTCCCAACTCTGCCGGCGTGGGACCGTTCGGGTACGTGGCCAGAGCGTCGGCGAGCGCGTTCCACACCGGGCGGTACTCGCTCTGGTCAGAGATCGTCGGCCCGTTCAGGACGAGCGCGTATTCGATCACGGAACCGCCGTCGACGGGCACGTACCCGGCAAGTGCCTTGACCGCCGGCGGATCGCTGTTGAACGGCGGATTGCTGAGCGTGCCGGTCTTGCCGAGCAGACGCCCGGCGATCGGATGGTCGACGAAGATGTCGGTCAACGTGCCGGTCTGGCCCGCGATCGGCAACCCCGTGCCCATCGGGCTGGTCGGATCGCCCTGCTCGAGCACCGTGAGCAGCGCGGTGCAGGTGACCCGGTTGTCGGGGCTCAACCCGGAGCCGTCGGCGAGCACCATCGAGGTGGTGTCGACCGACCAGCCCGTGAGCGACCGGTCGATCACCGCGAGGCCGGCCTCACGGCCACCGATGCCGGCGTCGTCGAAGCCCAGCTCCTTGACGAGCATCTCCGCGGTGTTGTTGTCGCTGTTGCCGAGCATCTCGGCCACGATGTCGGACATGGGTGCCGACTGGACCGACGCCAGTTCGGTGGCCCCGGCGGGCGCCGTGCCGGTCGTGGCCGTGCCCCCGACCGCGATCCCCCGTTCGAACAACATGCGGAGGAATTCTCGCGCCGCACCAACGGCTGGATCGTTCGCCTTGAGCGGATCGTTGAGGACCCGCGAGTCGTTGACCATCAGCGCGTCATAGGGGCCCGCCTCCAGCCCCGCGACCCCGACACCCCAGTTCGGCGCGAACCACTCGTCGTCGTAACGGCTGGCGTCGCCGACGACGTTCCCGCTGATCGAGGTCACCCCGGCCGCCACGAGCGCGTCAGCGAGATCTTCGAGCCTCGTCGGTGACGTGACGGGATAGCGCTCGAGATTCGAAGTGGGGTACCAGTCCGAGCTGAGCAGCGGGTCGCCACCGCCGATGAGGTACAGATCGCCCGCGATCGCTCCCTCCACAGGAGCAGCCCCGGCCGCGCGCGTCGTGAACCGGTAGTCGTCGCCCAGGACGTCGAGGGCCGATGCCGCGACGAGCAACTTCTGCGTGCTGGCCGGGATGACGGCGAGGTCGGCGTTGCGGGCGCCGACCGGCTGACCGTCGACCGCCACCGCAACACACGAACGCTCGTTGAGCTCGGGCAGGAACGACTCGACTTCGGCGCGGAAGTCGTCGATCGCCAGGTCCCGGGACACGATCGTCGATAGCCGCCGCAGTGTGAACATCGGCGACGCCAACGCGGGAACCGGGGCGCCCGCCGGCGGCGGTTCGGGCGCTGGGTCCCCGGTGCCGATCTGCGCGTCGGCCCAGCGATGCGTGGCGAACAGGCACACCGCCGGCACGAGCAGGATCACCGCCAGCACGAGGAACGGGCCGGGGCCACGCCCGCGAGCCGACCGGGTGCCAGCGGTTCCCGTCACGACCGGCGCGACCGCCGGAACGCCGAGTCGCGCACGAGGTGGCCGAGCGCTCGTGCCGCCCGCTCGCCACTCGGGTAGCAGAGCCGCCCGAGCGAGCGCAGCGTGGCCGGCCCGGCGTTGTCGGGATCGGCGAGGGCGAGCTCGGTGGCGACCAGGATCGGTTTGCCCGTCTTCGTGATCAGTTCGTCGGCCGCTTCCGCGAACCGGGCGTCCTGACGCTCGTGGTAGGCGACGATCCGCTCGAGCCCGAAGTCGGGATAGAACCGGCCTTCGCGCATCATCCGCGCCTGGTTGGACTGGATCCCGAGGCCGAGGTAGATGACGGCGTCGACCTCCGGATGCGACGCAATCAGCTCGAGCACCTCCGGGATCGTGTCGCGCGTCTCGCCGCCGGCGCAGTCGACCGGGTTGTTGCGGCTCCAACGGGGCGGGAGCTTCTCGTCGATCGCGGCCTGCAGGTCGGCTGGTAGCGACATCAGCACGAGGTCGGAATCTCGGGTGATCGCATCGGCGGTCACGACACCCCACCCGCCGGCGGTGGTCAGCACCACGGTGTTGGGGCCCTTCGGCGCCGGCTGTGTGGCGAACGTCGCCGCCGCCTCGAACGCCTCGATGACGTCGACGGCCCGGGTGACCCCGGCCGCCCGGCACTCGCCGTCGAAGATCTTGTCGTTCGCCGCGAGCGCTCCGGTGTGGCTGGCCGCCGCGGTCGCTCCGCCCTCGGTCGCTCCGCCCTTCACCAACACGAGGGGTTTCGCGGCCGCCGCCTCGCCGAGCCGGTCCATCAACGCGCGCCCGTCGATGATGCCTTCCACGTAGGCGAGCCCGACCGCGGTCGCGTCGTCGGTGGCGTACCAACTGAGGTAGTCGGCCACCGTGACGGCGGCGGCATTGCCCGCCGACACGGCGCGGCTGATGCCGACGCCGGTCATCCGGGACAAGTTGAGGAACGTCGACACGAAGTTCCCGCTCTGGCTGGCGACACCGATGCGCCCGGCGGGTGGGAACGGCGCCACGATCTGCGCGCACAGATCGGCCGGCGTGCTGACGACACCCTGGCCGTTGGGCCCAGCCAGCAGGATGCCGAGCTCGTCGGCGAGCGCCACGAGCTCGGCTTCGGCGACCCGGCCCTCGTCGCCTGCCTCTCCGTAGCCGGCGGAGGTGAGGAAGGCCGCCCGAATGCCCTTGCGGGCACACGCACGGAGGAGATCGGGGTTGGATGCCGCCGGCGTGCAGACGAACACCAGGTCGATCGCTCCGTCGGGGAGATCGTCGATGTCGGCGACCGTCTGCACACCGAGCACCTCTTCGCCCTTGAGGTTGGTGCCGTAGACGCCGCCGGTGTATCCGCTCGCGAGCAGGTTGTGGAGTGCCACGAAGCCGAACTTCCCGGGATGACTCGACGCACCCGTGACGAGCACGCCGCGAGGCTCGAACAGGGCGCGGAACTGCGCGTCGTCCGGTGCGGCCCGAACGGCGCCGCGGGCCGCTTCCTCGGTCGGTGCACTCGCCAGTTCGACGAGGCCGTCGACCGCGGTGACCTGGCCGTCGGCGCCGACGATCAGCGGGTTGATGTCGACGCTGGCGACGTCGTGTCGTTCCGCGGCCAGGCGGCCGAGGCCGACGAGGACGGCTGCCAGCGCGTCGCGCTCGACGGCGGCCTCGCCGCGGAACTCGCCGAGCAGCTGTTGGGTGGCCAGCGAGTCGATCATGTCGTGGGCCGTGGCGTCGTCGACGGGTGCGGGCCGGAACACGACGTCGGCGATCGCCTCGGCGAGGATGCCGCCGAGGCCGAGCATCACGGTCGGGCCGAATTGCGGGTCACGAACCACCCCGGCGATCAGCTCCCGGTTGCCGTTGATCATGGGAGCGACGAGCACCGTGACGTCACCGTCGGCGGGTGTGGCAGCGGCGAGCAGATCGCCGGCGGCGGCCTCGACGCTCGGCCGATCGGCCAGGCGGAGACGGACCAGACCCCGTTCGGTCTTGTGGGCGATGCTGTCGCCGTTCAGCTTGGCGACGACCGGGTAGCCGATCGCATCAGCCGCGGCGCCGGCCTCGGCCGGATCAGTGACGAAACGCTCGACGGCGATCGGCACGCCATAGCCGGCGAGCAGGGCCTTCGAGTCGCGCTCGGACAGCGTCGTCGACGGCGGTTGGGCCGCGTTCGTGGACGGATCGGTCACAGATGACATCGAGCAAACGGTACCGGCGGGGCGCCCCGAACAGCGGGATTCTCAGCCCCCGGCGCCGGCGCCGACGACGCCGGCCTCGATGGGGATGAGGGCGGCGCCGAAGAACTCGATGATGTGCTCGCGCCGGCGCTCGAGGGCGGCCGCCGCGAGGGGGTTCTCGTCGAGCAGACCTTCGAGGAACGGTGCGTCCGAGAAATAGCTGAGCAGGGCGCCGTATCCCGTGAGCAACAGTTGCTCGGGATTCTGCTCGCGGAACGTCCCTTTGGCCATCTCCCGCCTGAGGTACTCGGCGGCGCGGTCGAACATCGGCCGCATCACCGCCGCGAGATCGATGCCGAGGTGCGATCCGCCGTCGATGGCCTCACGGCGCATCAGCGTCACGTACGACGGGTTGTCGGCGAAGAATCCGAAACCCGCCCGCAGGACCTGTTCGACCTTCTGCCACCCCGTCGCCCGCGATTCGATCGCCACGGCAAGCCTCGCGAACCAGTCGGACAGCAGTCGCTCGAACACCTCGCCGTACAGCACCTCCTTGGAGACGAAGTGGTGGAGCAACGACTGGCGGCGGATGCCCACCTCGGCGACGATGTCGTTCAGCGACGTGCCGTTGTAGCCGTCGTGGGCGAAGCACGCGAGCGCGGCGTCGAGGATCTGGTCGCGCGTCGACCGCTCTTCCACGGTCGGGGTGGGCGAAGCGCCGTACGCGTCGGTTGTGGTCATGTCCGCGGCCACGCTAGCGAGGCTGAGCGGGGCCGCCCCCGCTCGTTGCGACGAGGCGATCCGTGAGGTCGAGCAATTACGAATAGTTGCTCGCCGCGAACTCCCAGTTGAGCAGCTTGTCGACGAACGTCTCGAGATACGCGGGACGAGCGTTCTGGTAGTCGAGGTAGTAGGCGTGCTCCCACACGTCGACGGTGAGCAGCGGGGTCTGACCGTGCTTGATCGGGGTGTCGGCGTCGTCGGTGTTGACCACCGCAAGCCCGTCGCCGTCCTTGACGAGCCAGGTCCAGCCGGACCCGAAGTTTCCCTTGGCCTTGGTGACGAGCTCCTCCTTGAAGGCGCTCGCGCTGCCGAACGCGGCATCGATCGCGGCGGCGAGGTCGCCCGACGGATCGCCACCACCTGAGGGCGTCATGCTGTTCCAGTAGAAGGTGTGGTTCCAGACCTGGGCGGCGTTGTTGTAGAGACCGCCCGGCTCGGCGCCGGCGATGATCTCCTCGAGGCTCTTGTTCTCGTTCGGAGTCCCCTCGATGAGGCCGTTCAGGTTGGCGACGTAGGTGGCGTGATGCTTGCCGTAGTGGAAGCTGATCGTGCGCGCCGAGATGTGCGGGTCGAGCGCGTCGTCGGCGTACGGGAGCGGGGGAAGTTCAATGGCCATGATTCTCCTGTTGGTGGGCAAGGGGGCGGATCGGAACGGCGCCCACCGTACCGGTTCCCGCCGGATGGCCCAATCAAACGGGTCCGGCCTAGCTTGATGGACGATGACGTCCCCGACACCCCGCCCGATGCAGATCGTGTCCGCCCTGTTCGTCGAGAACTTCGAGCTCCGTCAAGCACCCGGGCCTTCGACCCGGATCGACATGACCGGAGTGATGTTCTCCCAGGCCGCGCCCCAGCCGGTGCCCGTCACCCTCACCCCGCACCTCGTCGGGCTGATCTTCTGCCCGGCCGACGGATCCGGCAGCGGAGTGTTCGAGGTCGTGTTCCGTCGCGGCCTCGATTCCGAGGGTGGCGACGGCAGCGAGCAGGTGGCGCGCAACGTGAGCCCGTTCACGGTCGAGCCCGGCAAGTTCACGTACCGCCTCGTGCGCGGCGAGCTCGAGTTCGACGAGTACGGAACGGTCTTCGCCCACTGCCGTGTCGATCACGGCCCCTGGCACGTCGTCCCCTTCACCCTCCTGCCGCCGAGCTGATCGCAAGGTTGCGGTGCGGGTGCCTTCAGGTACTGTCCTCGACGTGCCGTTGACGCCCGAACAGGATGCCCAGATCGTCTCGCTCGCCCGGGGGATGGCGATGGACGCACCGCTCGCCGCGAACAGCGGCCACCAGGGCACGGCGATGGCGCTGGCGCCTCTGGCGCACGTGCTCTACAGCCGCATCATGCGTCACGACCCGGCCGATCCGGCGTGGCCCGACCGCGATCGGTTCGTCCTGTCCAACGGACACGCGTCGATCCTGCAGTACACGATGCTGTTCCTGTCCGGCTACGGCCTCGAGCTCACCGACCTGCGCGAGTTCCGCCAGTGGGGTTCGGCGACCCCGGGCCACCCCGAGGCCGGCCACACCGCCGGTGTCGAGGTCACGACCGGCCCGTTGGGGCAGGGGTTCGCCAACTCGGTCGGCCTCGCCATCGCCGAACGGAGCCTGCGGGCCCGCTTCGGCGAGGCGGCCCAGCAGCACCACACGTTCGTCATCGCCGGCGACGGCTGCATGATGGAGGGCATCAGTCACGAGGCCGCGTCGCTCGCCGGTCACCTCGGCCTCGGCAAGCTCGTGTGCGTCTTCGACGACAATCACATCACCATCGACGGTCCGACCGACCTCGCCGTGAACGACGATGTCGGCGAGCGCTTCCGGGCCTACGGCTGGGACGTGGTCGAGCTCGGCGAGATCGCCGACGACCTCGACGCTCTGGAAACGGCGATCCGCGCCGCGATGGAGACCGATCGTCCGTCGTTCCTCATGCTGCGCACCCACGTGGGCTACCCGTCGCCCGACTTCACCGACGATCACGCCGCGCACGGCAACCCGTTCAAGGCCGCCGATGTCACCCGGACCAAAGCGGTCATGGGAATCCCCGACGAACCGTTCTGGGCGCCGGACGACCTCGTCGAGGCAGCTCGGGCGAACGCCGCTGAGCGAGGGTCGGCGGTGCGCGCCGAGTGGCTGCAGCGCGCGACCGACATCACCGGCACGCCCGAGTGGGCAGCGGCCTGGGCCGGCACCGGCCTCGACGGGTGGGACCAGGATCTCGCCCACTATCCGCTCGGCGAGTCGCTCGCCACCCGCAAGGCGATCCAGAAGGCGCTCGACCTCACCTACGACGACCTGCCCGGTCTGATCTCCGGCTCGGCCGACCTGAGCGGGAGCAACGGGACGGTGCTCGACCGGACCACCTCGATGTCGGCCGGCGACCCTGCGGGCCGCTATCTCCACTACGGCGTGCGCGAGCATGCCATGGGCGCGGCGATGGTCGGTATGGCCAAGCACGGCGGCGTGCTGCCGGTCGGCGGCACGTTCTTCGTGTTCTCCGACTACATGAAGCCCGCGATCCGCCTGGCCGCGTTGTCGCGGGCCAAGGTCTGCTTCGTGTTCACCCACGACTCCGTCGGCGTCGGCGAAGACGGTCCCACCCATCAGCCGGTCGAGCACCTCGCGGCGCTGCGGGCGATCCCCGGCCTCCACGTGCTCCGGCCGGCCGACGGCAACGAGACGATCGAAGCGTGGGCCGACGCCGTACGCCACGACGGGCCGACCGCGTTGATCCTCAGCCGCCAGAACATCGAGGTCACCACCGACGGCAGCGCCGTCGAGCGGGGCGCCGGCGTGGTCGTCGACGCCGACTCGCCGCGGGTCGTCCTGGTCGGGACCGGCAGCGAGGTCGCCGTGTGCGTCGCCGCGGCCGAGCAACTCGGCGCCAACGGCGTACCGGCGCGGGTCGTGAGCATGCCGAGCTGGGATCGATTCGAGGCGCAGACCGCCGACGTCCGCGCCGCGGTGCTCCCCGCCGGGGTGCCGGTGTTGTCGGTCGAGGCGGCCAGCACGTTCGGGTGGGCCCGCTGGGCCGACGACTCGATCGGCATCGACCGCTTCGGTGCGAGCGCTCCCGGCGAACTGGCCCTCGAAGCACTCGGCATCAACGTCGGCAACGTCGTCGAACGCGCGACCAAGCTGATCGGCGGAACCCCGTGAGCAGGAGGAATCAACCATGACCGGCAAGCTCATCGCCCTGTCCGCCGAGCACGGCCAGAGCCCGTGGCTCGACAACCTCAAGCGTGGCTACCTGACCTCGGGTGAGCTCGCCGCGCTCCGCGATCGTGGCGTCCGCGGACTCACGTCGAACCCGTCGATCTTCCAGAAGGCGATCCAGGGGTCGACCGACTACGACGAGCAGTTCACCGAGCTGGTAGCGGCCGGCTCGTCGATCGCCGACGACTACTGGGCGCTCGTGATCCAGGACATCCACGGTGCCTGCGACGTGTTCGACCCCGTGTACGAATCGTCCGATGGAGTCGACGGCTACGTCAGCGTCGAGGTCGCACCCGACGTGGCCCACGACTCGGCGGCGACCGAGGCGGCGGCCCGCGACCTCCACGAGCGCATCGCTCGTCGCAACCTGATGGTGAAGATCCCGGGCACCGCCGAAGGTCTGGCGCCGATCGAGCAGATGATCGCCGAGGGACGCAACATCAACGTCACGCTGATCTTCAGCCTGGAGCGGTACGGCGAGGTGATCGAGGCGTATCTGTCCGGCCTCGAGGCTCTGGCCGCCGACGCGAGCGCCGACCTGTCGAAGGTGGCCAGCGTCGCCAGCTTCTTCATCAGCCGCGTCGACACCGAGGTCGACCGTCGACTGGAGGCGATCGGCACGGACGATGCGTTGGCGCTGCGCGGCAAGGCGGCGGTGGCCCAGGGCAAGCTCGCGTACCAGCAGTTCCGGGCGGCGTTCAGCGGTGCACGTTGGGACGCTCTGGTAGCGCGCGGCGCACGGGTGCAGCGACCACTGTGGGCATCCACGTCGACCAAGAACGACGCCTACCCCGACACGCTGTACGTCGACGAGCTGATCGGCCCCGACACGGTCAACACGCTGCCCGACTCGACCCTCGAAGCTTTCGACGACCACGGCACCCTGGCGCGCCGCGTCGATGCCGACGTCGAGCACGCCGAGGCCGTGTGGGCTGCACTGGCGGAGATCGGCGTCGACATGGCCGACGTCGCCGCGCAGCTCGAACGCGAGGGCGTCGCCAGCTTCGAGAAGTCGTTCGACGAGCTGATCACCGCCCTCGAGACCAAGGCCTCCGCGCTCGATTAGCTCTCCCTCGGCGGCGTTCGCTGCGTCAGCTGACCGTGACCGTGATCCGGTGGTAGCCCTGGGCTCCGTCGGGCGCCGGTGGCGCCGGCTCCTCCGGTTGCACCTGACCCGCCTTGTCGATAGCGCGGGCCTGGATCACGTGCGACCCCGGGTCACCCGTCCAGCGGTACACCCACTGGGCCCACGTGTCGTTCGAGGGCACACCACCCAGTTCGGCGTCCAGCCACCCGCCGTCGTCGATCCGGATCTGTACCTGCCCGATCCCGCGGTGCACCGCCCAGGCGACCCCGCCGATCGCCACCTCGCCGGTGCGGTCACTCCCACTGCGCGGGGTGTCGATACGGGCCATCGTCTTCACCGGTCCGAGCCGTGACCACCCCCGCGGAACCCAGTAGCCGTCGAAGTCCTCCCAGCGCGTGAGCTCCAGTTCGGTGACCCACTTCGTCGCCGACACGTACCCGTACAGTCCGGGTACGACGATACGAACCGGATATCCGTGTGCAGCTGGGAGCGGTTCACCGTTCATCGCCACCGCGAGCATGGCGTCGCGCCCGTCCGTGATCGACTCGAGCGGCGAGCCGCACGTCCAGCCGTCGACCGATCGGCTGGCGAGCTGCTCGGCCGAACCTTGCACGCCGGCCTCGTCGAGCAGGTCTGCGAGCAGCACGCCCTGCCAGCGCGCGTTGCCGACCAGGCTGCCGCCGACCGAATTCGACACGCACGACAGGGTGACGTAGCGCTCGACCTGCGGGCGCGCGAGCAGGTCGTCGAACGTCAACTCCATCGGGCGGTCGACGAGACCCGTGATCTTCAGCCGCCAGGACTCCTTCGACACCTGGGGGACGACGAGTGCGGTGTCGATCCGGTAGAAGTCGGCGTTCGAAGTGACGAACGACGAGATGCCCTCGACGCCGAGATCGGCGCCGGTGGGGAGCGGCGCGGCGGCCGACTCGGCTGGTGGGAGCGCGATCGAGGAACGTTCGGCGCCGATCTCGTGTCGCCGCTGCAGCAGCCGGCCCACTCCCCCGGCGACCACGGCGGCCGACCCGACACCGGCCACGCCGATCATGAACCGGCGCCGGTCGAGCCCGATCATCGCCTCGGCCGGCCGCTCGGCCGACTCGGGTTCCGGCTCCGGCGCCGGTTTCGGTGCGAGCCACCAGAGCACCCCGATCGACACCAGGGTGCCGACGACCGTCGGAAGCAGTTTGGCCACGGTCGGTTCCGGGCGGGTCAGCACCGCGAACCCACCGATGATGCCGATCGCCGAGGTCAACGCGTACGCCGCGGCGCGGGCCCCACGCATCGCCAGGATGCCGACGGTGACGCCGAGCGCGAGCACGACGACCAGCGCGCCGGCCACGAGCACCGCCTTGTCGTTCGTGCCGAACTGCTCGATCGCCCAGTCCTTCACCGGTGGCGGGACGCGGTCGATGAACTCCTGGCCGACGGGCACCACCGGCGATGCGGTTCCCTCGAACAGGCCGACCATGACCTCGGCCGCGGCGAGCCCGGCACCGGTGGCCACGAGGCCGAGGGCGACCCCGTACCAGAGCGAGGGCCTCGCCGCGCCGTAGCCTCCGTCCTGCATGGATCCAGGTGTACCCGATGAACTCGCCGTGAGGGCGTCAGCGATCGTTTCCGAGCTGGGTGTCACCGGCGGTGTCCACCTGGCGGAGGCGCTCGTGTCCGAGGCGCTCGGTCTCATCACCGACCAGCCTGACACGCTCGATCTGAAGATCGCGACCGCGGCACTCGCCGAGATGCGCGACGCGTACGCGATGTTCAAGCCGTACCGGCAAGAGCGCAAGGTGACCATCTTCGGCTCGGCCCGCACGGGTGACGACGATCCGCTCTACGAGCTCACGCGTCGCCTCGCCCACGACCTCGCCGACAAGGGCTGGATGACGGTCACCGGTGCGGGACCCGGGATCATGCAGGCGGGCATGGAGGGAGCGGGTCGGGCCAAGTCGATCGGGGTGTCGATCCGTCTGCCGTTCGAGACGAGTGCGAACTCGATCATCGCGGGCGACGCCAAGCACGTCAGCATGAAGTACTTCTTCACCCGCAAGCTGATGCTGATCAAGGAGTCGCAGGCGTTCGTGTGCATGCCGGGCGGGTTCGGGACACTCGACGAGACGTTCGAGCTGTTCACGCTGACCCAGACCGGCAAGGGGATGCCGGTTCCGATCGTGCTGCTCAACACGCCGGGCGACACCTACTGGCAGTCGATCGACACGTTCGTGCGCGACACCCTGATCGCCCGCGGGCTGGTCGCCGCGCACGACACCGTGCTGTACACGATCGCCGACTCGTGCGAGGCCGCGACGGCGGTGATCGAACGCTTCTACTCCAACTACGACTCGATCCGGTACGTCGGCGACAACCTGGTGGTGCGCATGCAGCGCGGCCCGACAGTGGCCGAGCTGGCCGCACTGAACGGGCGCTTCGGACACCTGTCGACATCCGGTCGGATCGCGGTCGTCGAGCCGTTCAAGGTCGAGCGCCGCGACGACGATCACGTCGATCTCGCCCGTCTCGCCTTCCCGTTCTCCAAGCGCGGCTACAGCGAGCTGCTGTCGCTGATCGACGCGGTGAACGACTTCACCGGCTGACGGTCACACCTCGCGGGCCGGCTCGTCGTCACGACCGTCGATCGTCCGCAGCGCGTGCGCGGCCTTCTCGAGCGCGCGGCGGGCCTGCATCATGGCCTTGTCGGACGCGGGCCGTGCGGTGGCCCGGCTCGCCACCGCCTCGTTCAGCCGGGCGAAGGCGATGTCGTCGAGGTCGGCGGTGATCGCTTCGATACGACCGACCAGGTCGTCGAGCTCGCTCATTCGCCGATCGCCAGCACCATGTTCACCGGTGGGATCTCACCGGTGACCACGAGGTCGGAGTCGGCCTGCGCGGACTTGAAGATCCCCTTCGCCATCAGCGACGTCTCGACGGAGCGGCGGGCGGCGTAGATCACGCTCCGGGCCTCGTGAACCGCGTGCGACTCCGGCTCGGCGGCCGCCGCATACTCGATCACCTGGCAGGCCAGCCGGTGATCGCCCGAGCCCGACAGCTCGATCGCCCGTTCGACGAGCACGTCGATGCCTCCGGCGAGCCGTGCCACCTCGGCGCCGATCGCGGCGTCGGCGGCGGGCTTGAGGCGGGCCGGGTTACCGTCCCACCAGCCGCCGAACAGCCGCCAGATGTTCCGGATCACGAACTCCGGCTCGTCGTAGAGGGGGCGCAGGTACGCCAGCTCCAACGTCGCGGCGGGAACGGAGACCGTCTGGACGATCTCGTCGAGGCCAGCACCGCTGTTCATCGCTTCGATGACCTGGGCAACGAGCGTCTCGAGCGTGGACGCCACGGTCTCGAGACAGGTGCGGATGCGGTCAACTCCGGCGATCGGCAGACCGTGGGCAGGCACGAACAGTTCGGGTTCCAACGCCACCATCGCCCGGAGCGACTCCGCCCACTCGACGGGATAGCGCTGCACCTTCTGTGGGTTGCCGCAGTTCGGGAAGTTCCAGATGAATTGATCGCCGGCGCTGATCATCCGCTGCTCGGGCAGCCAGGTCCAGGTGTGGTCGTCGGTTTCGCCGAGACAGTGGTGGTACGCGAGCGACACGTCGCCCACCTGTTCGGTGAGGTGCTCGCCGTAGGTCACGTCAGGTCGCAGTGTGCCGGCGGGCAGGAACGGTGCGTCGGTCGCGGTACCCGCCGCCTTGGCCGCTCCGCCGAACTGGCGCATGTTGATGATCCGGTTGTACCCAGCGGTGTACTCGTACCGATCGAAGCGATCCTCGACCCGCTCGTGCCCGAGCACCCGCGGGAGCCGCTCGCCGCGAGCTTCGGCCGAGGCTGCGAACGCCCGCGAGCCCCCGACGTGATCGGCGTGTCCGTGGGTGTAGACGATCGTGTGGATCGGGTCGTCGGACCACGATCGGATCGACTCGACGACAGCTCGCCCCGATGCAGCGCCGCTGGAGTCGAACGCGATCAGCCCGTCGCCCGAATCGACCACGAGAACATGGCTGAACGACTCCACCAACGCAACGCCTTCGGCGAGCTCGCTCAGCTCCTGGGTCACCCGGTTCGGTGGCGTGTCGACCACCCCCGTGTCGATCAGCCGCGACGACAACTCGATCGGATGCTCGCTCATCCCCCAGAGTCCAGCACATCCTCAGATCGACGTTTGCGTCGGGATTCAGCACGCACAGGGGCGACTGGATCCCGACGCAAACGTCGATTGTCGCGGGGTCGTACGATGGCGGCATGACCTCTGTCGAACACATCCCCGACATCGTCGACCGTGTGCGCCGCGGGTTCGACGGCGGGGCGGTCCGGACGATCCAGAACCGGCGCACCCAACTGCGACAGCTACGCCGGATGGTCACCGAGCACGAGGATCGCCTGCTCGACGCGCTGGCGGTCGATCTCGGCAAGCCGCGGATCGAGGCGTACAGCACCGAGATCGGTTTCACGCTGAACGAGATCGATCACGTGCTCAAGCACCTCGACGCGTGGAACAAGCCGACCAAGGTCAAGGTGCCGCTCACGTTCAAGCCGGGTGTGGGGCGTCTGCACCCGCAGCCGCTGGGCACCGTGTGCATCATCGCGCCGTGGAACTATCCGGTGCAGCTCCTGCTGGCGCCGCTCGTGCCGGCGCTGGCGGCCGGCAACACGGCGGTGCTGAAGCCCTCCGAGGTCGCTCCCACCGTGGCGGCCGCGTTCGCCGACCTCGTCCCCCGCTACCTCGACCAGCGTGCCGTCGCGGTCGTGACCGGCGCCGTCGAGGAGACGACAGCGTTGCTCGAGGAGCGCTTCGACCACATCTTCTACACCGGCAACGGCGCGGTCGGGCGGGTCGTGATGACCGCGGCCGCACGCCATCTGACCCCGGTCACCCTCGAGCTCGGCGGCAAGAGCCCCGCCATCGTGGCCGCCGACGCCAAGATCGACATCGCGGCGCGCCGGATCGCCTGGGGGAAGTTCGTCAACGCCGGCCAAACGTGCGTGGCGCCCGACCACGTGCTCGTCGAGGCCTCGGTCGAGCGGGAGTTCCTCGACGCGATGACGGCGGCGATCACCGAGTTCTACGGCGCGGATCCGAGCACGTCCGACGACTATGGCCGGATCGTCAACGAGCGGCACTACGACCGGTTGACGGGACTGCTCGACCAGGGCGGCTACGACAGCACGGTCGTCGGCGGCACGGGCCAGCGTGACGCCCGCTATCTGGCGCCCACCGTGCTCGCCGGGGTGAAGCCCGACGCGGCCGTGATGAACGAGGAGATCTTCGGCCCCATCCTGCCGGTGATCGCGGTCGACGACATCGACGAGGCGATCCGGCACGTGAACGCCCACGACAAGCCCCTCGCCCTCTACGCGTTCAGCGAGAACGACCGCACGATCGAACGGATCATCGACCGCACATCGTCGGGCGGTGTCACCGTCAACCACGTGCTGCTCCACCTCGCCGTTCCCGACCTCCCCTTCGGCGGCGTCGGTCCGAGCGGCATGGGAGCCTACCACGGCAAGGCTGGCTTCGACGTGTTCTCCCATCGCAAGCCCGTGCTCGACAAGCCGGCCTGGCCCGACCCGCCGGTGATGTACCCGCCCTACACGAGCCTCAAGCAGAAGCTGATCCGCAAGCTCTTGTGAACCGCGAGCAGCGCTGTCCGGAGCGGTCGGGAGGGGCCGGTCACTGGGCCGTCCACTGCGGGGCGTCGGGATCGCCGCGCCAGAAGGCGAGCCGGAGCTCGGCCTCGGGGCGTGCTGCCGGGTCCGTCGCCGCCGCTCGGACGCGCATCAGTGTCGCCGCGACGAGTCTCAGCTCGGCGTACCCGAGCGCCACCGGGTCGATCCGTAGGTCCCGCCCGTAGCCGGCGGCGAACTCTTCGTACGTCCCGGGCGCGCCGCCCCACCGCTCGGCCCAGGTGAGCAAGGGAGCGTGGTCCCATCCGGCTGGCGCCATGCTCATCAGATCCCAGTCGAGGAGTACCGGTCCGCCGGCGGTCATCACGACGTTGCCGGGATGCACGTCGCCATGGCAGATGACGCTCGACGACGATCGGTCCCAGTCCTGCCAGCCCGGCCAGCGATCCAGCGCCCCTTGGATTCCCGCACGGGCCGGGGCGTCAAGGAGGTCACTGCAGTCGGCGACGAGCCGATCGAGCTCCCACCACGGCAGGTCGTGCGGTTCCACCAGCGGATACGCCGTGGGCAGTGTCGCCGGATCGAGTTCGTGCACGCGACGGATCGCCGCTCCCACCGCGCGCCAAGCGACGGGCGCCGCGACCGCAGCCACACGCTCCCAGCAGGTCACCGACAACGAGTCGACCGTGACCGTCTCGACGCGAGCCGCACGGGCGACCGGGATCGCGTGGTCACCGAGCACCTCGTGCAGCTCGATCGCGGCCGCGGCCGGAGCGGTCGGCCGGGAGACGCGCAACACGACCTCTCCCGCTCGGTAGATCGCGTTCATGCCCAGTCGCTCCAGCTTCGGCTCGACGAGGCCCCACTCGGCCGCCGCCACCGTGGCGGCGCGGTCGGCGGCCTGACGGTCACCGATGGGAGTGTCGACGAAGGCCCGACTCATACCGGCTCGGCGCCTTGGGTTGTCGCCGACCGCATGATCAGCTCGGGCGTCGCTGCTCTCGCTTGCGCATGACGATGACGCGGCCGCTCTCGACCGGAACTCCGTCGACGAACACCTGGTCGCCCGGGCCGACATGGTCGGCGAGCGACTCGAGCCGGCCCTCACGCTTGGCGCGCAGCTCGTCCTCGTGATGCTTGGCGACCTGGCGGCCCTCGCGGATCGCTTCGACGACGTCGCGGCTCTTCGACCTGGCGCGCGTTGCGGCGCCGCGGGCGACCTGGGCCGGTGAGATCTGGGCCGCGGTCTGTTTGACCTTCTTGGTGGCGTAGTTCGCACCGGCGACGCCGGCGGCGGCACCTCCGACGAACCAGGTGATCCGTTTCATCACGCCCGGCGCCTCCTTCGCTCGTTGGGGTCCGCCAGCTCGATCGGTTCGTCGACACCGATCTCGACCGGCCGCGGCGCGACAGGGCCGATTCCACGGCCCACGGGGCGCCCACGCAGGCGGGCGAAGGTGCGCGACGTGCCCTTGGCGAATCCGGCCATCTTGATCATCGGCGCTGAGAACGCGGTCTTCGCGACGTGCACCGAGACCGCGTCGCCGATCGCCTCGGCCGAGCCGAGGACGCGGTCGAACCGCTCGAGGTCCGAACGCGCCTCGTCGACGGTCTCGCGGGCCTCGATCGTGGAGATCCGCAGATCGTTCAACAGCGGACGGGTTTCCGACCGGAGATCGCTGACCTCACGTCGCAGGTCGCGAAGGCTGTCGAGCACGCGCATCAGCACCACCACCAGCGCGGCGAACCCGATCGAGCACAGCACTGCGGCGAGTAGCACCGCGAGCTCGCCGGCGGTCACCGCGCGCCGTCCTCGCCATGACGTCGGAGCTCGGCTCGTTCGTTCATGCGCCGTTCGATCTCGGGTTCGTCGCCGTACGGGCTCGGTTCGTACCACTGCTCGTCGACGAGTTCGTCGGGCAGATACTGCTGATCGACGACTGCATCGGCATGGTCGTGAGGATACTCATAGCCGACGCCGTGGCCGATCGTTCCGGCGGCCTGGTAGTGCGCGTCGCGCAGATGGGCCGGCACCTCGCCGACGGCGCCATCGCGGACCGCGGCGCGGGCGTTCCAGATCGCGAGCGCCGACCGATTGCTCTTCGGCGCCGTCGCGAGGTAGATCGCCGCCTGTGACAGGTTGAGCTGGGCTTCGGGGAGACCGACGTGCTCCAACGCGTGGGCGGCCGCAACCGCCACGCCGAGTGCGGTGCTGTCGGCGAGCCCGATGTCTTCACTGGCGAAGATGATCATCCGCCGAGCGATGAAGCGTGCGTCCTCGCCCGCTTCGAGCATGCGGGCCAGCCAGTAGACGGCGGCGTCCGGGTCAGAGCCGCGCATCGACTTGATGAACGCGCTGATCACGTCGTAGTGGTCATCGCGGCCGTAGCGCAGGGCGCTCGTGCCGAGGGCTTCTTCCACGTGGCGGAGTTCGACGTGGCCGTATCCGCTCAGCGCGCAGGCAACCTCGAGAGCCGTGAGCACTTGGCGTCCGTCGCCACCGGCGCGGTCGATCAGCAGGTCGATCGCGTCATCATCGGCCGTCACCGCCTCGGCCTGGAGGCCCCGCGCGACGAGTTGGCGGATCGCGGCCCGGTCGAGCGGCTCGAGCCGGAACAGTGTCGAGCGGCTGCGGAGCGGTGCGTTCACCTCGAAGAACGGGTTCTCGGTGGTTGCGCCGATCAGGGTGAGCGTGCCGTCCTCCACGGCCGGGAGCAATGCGTCCTGCTGCGACTTGGAGAAGCGGTGGATCTCGTCGAGGAACAGGATCGTGCCCTGGGCCCGCTCACCGAGCCGGTGCCGCGCCCCTTCGATCGTGGACCGGACGTCCTTCACCCCTGCATTCACCGCCGAGAGCTGCACGAAGGCGCGAGACGTGCTCCCGGCCACGGCGAGGGCGAGCGTCGTCTTGCCGGTCCCGGGCGGCCCCCACAACAGGACCGACGACAAACGGTCGGACTCGACGAGCGCACGCAACGGCCGTCCGGGCCCGACCAGGTGCTCCTGGCCGACCACGTCGTCGAGCGTGCGGGGCCGCAATCGAGCGGCGAGCGGGGCGCGACGCTGCCGCAACTCGTCACCGGCGGCGCCGAACAGGTCGTCAGCCACCTCGACCGAGCACCCGTCGATAGGCGGGCTGGCGGAACCCGACGACCTGGTCGATGAGCCAGTCCGGCTCGACCCACTTCCAGGTCGCGAACTCCACACCATCGGGTGTCGGCACGATGTCGTCGGTCCGGACACGGAACGTGAACCAGCGCTGAGCTTGGCCCAGGCGCCGATCCGGCTGACGTCGCCCAGCGCGCAGTTCCTCGGGCCATTCGTAGACGGTCCAGTCCGGGAACTCCTCGACGAGTTCGACGTCGTCGGGCCCGAGCCCGGTCTCCTCGAACAGCTCACGCCACGCGGCATCGCGGGGGCGCTCCCCCACGTCGATGCCGCCCTGCGGGAGCTGCCAGGCGCCGGGCACGTCGCTGCGCTCGAACGCGAGGACCTCGCCGGCCTCGTTCGTCACCACAGCGACGACGCCGGCTCGGAACTGCATGCTCGGCATCGGTGCGATGGTACTGCCGGCGGTCAGCGGCCCAGCGTGCGCAGCCGATGCTCGACGTCGGCGAACTCCGGGTCGAGTTCGGCCACCGTCGTGAACCAACGCCGTGCGGCGATCGGATCGCCGACACGGTCGTAGAGATCGGCCAGCACGTAGTACTGGCGAAGGTGGTGGTCGCGAACGGTCTTGGCCCGCTTCGTCGCCGGTTGCATCACCTCGATCGCACCTCGCAGGTCGCCCTGGTCGGCGAGCGCACCGGCAGCGACGATCCGCCCCTCGGCCAAGACCTCATGCGACGGCGACAGCTCGCGGATCTCGCGCCACACCCGCTCGACCGACGACCAGCGGCCCAACGCCCGGTAGCAGTCGGCGATGACCGGCAGAATCGCAGGATCGGAACGCAGATCGAAGGCCATCTCCAGCGAGCGCACCGCCGGCTTGTACAGGCCGAGCCGGTAGGAGGCAAGGCCGGCGACCTCGTGCGCGGCAGCCACGTCAGGAGCCTCCTTGGCAATCGTGCTGGCGATGCGCCGGGCCTCCTGGAAGCGCTCTCGGTCCAAGGCCTCGGACGCCTGAGCCAGGCGCTCGGCAAGGCGCGCCCCGCGCTGTTTGCCGAGCGCGTCGGTCAACTCGTCGGTGATCTCCGGGTCGAGGGGCTTCGGCGCACGCTTCGGCCGAGGCGCTCCGGCCACCGATCCGCCAGCGCGCTTGGTCGCGTCGCGGGCCTCGTCGCGAACCGAACCGTCGTCGATCCACGTCTCGAGCGTGCGGCTCTCGATCTTCTGCCGTTCCAGTTCGGGATCGCGAGGTGTTCGGGCGGCCCGGCGCATCTTGACCTCGAGCGCTCGACGTTCGGCCTCCGTCAACGGGCGCTCCTGGCGCCGATCGTCGCTGCGTCGGCGGTCGCCCCCGGGGCGGCCCGAAGCCGGCTTGCCACCGGACGGCCGGCGGCCTGCGGGCTTGGAGCCCGGCTTCCCTCCCGGCTTCCCACCCGGCCTGCGCTGACCGCTGCCCGACGGGCGCGGAGAACGGGCGGGGCGGTCGTTCGACATGGCTGGCCATGCTACGGCCCAACGGATCGGGCGCCGCGAGGAACCGGGCCGAAAACGCAGAAAACGCACCGCCGGCAAACTCCGGGCGGTGCGTTTCTGATCGAAATCCGGCGGCGTCCTACTCTCCCAGGGGATCACTCCCCAAGTACCATCGGC